>NZ_JBQYLH010000013.1:0-147202 GCF_052677165.1 Sunxiuqinia sp. sy24 | reverse complement strand
GTATGCCCCTTTGTGAGCCCCGACTGCGATGTGTATCGTGCACTGGATAAAAAAGGCTATTTCATCAAAGACAAGTCCGGACAAACAGCGATGATTCGCTGGTGGAATGGAGTGAGCGCTGTATTGGATCTGTCAAACCCGCAAGCAAAAAAATGGTTCCGAGATGAATTGCAATGCCTGGTC
The DNA here is from genome assembly GCF_052677165.1 of Sunxiuqinia sp. sy24. Classification (NCBI taxonomy): domain Bacteria; kingdom Pseudomonadati; phylum Bacteroidota; class Bacteroidia; order Marinilabiliales; family Prolixibacteraceae; genus Sunxiuqinia; species Sunxiuqinia sp. sy24. Next base: position 147,019 of record NZ_JBQYLH010000013.1, on the reverse strand, counting down.
GATGAATATGGTGTTGATGGCTTTAAGCTGGATGCTGGCGATGCGCGCTTTTATACCGGTGATTTAGACCTAAACGGACTGACTCCCAACGACCATTCAAAACTGTATGGCGAGATCGGTCTTGATTTCCCACTGAATGAATACCGGGCTATGTGGAAAATGGGAGGCCAACCACTGGCTGAACGCCTGCATGATAAAAACCACAGCTGGGAACACCTGAATATGTTGATCCCTCAAATGTTGGTGGAAGGTATCATGGGCTATCCGTTCTCTTGTCCTGACCTTATCGGCGGTGGTCAATATATTTCCTTTATTGACGGAGCAATTATCGATCAGGAGTTAATCGTTCGTTCGGCTCAATGCCATGCTTTGATGCCTATGATGCAATTTTCGGTTGCTCCTTGGCGCGTATTGGATGCCGAGCATTTGCAAGCCGTCAGCCGATCCATTGAAATTCGTCAGCAATACAAAGACTATATTTTAGAGTTAGCCCATCAAGCCGCAAAAACAGGCGAACCCATCATGCGTCCTATGGAATACAATTTTCCACAGCAAGGTTTTGTAAACGTTGTTGACCAATTTATGTTGGGCGAGGATATCCTGGTTGCTCCTGTTGTTAAAAAAGGTGCTCGGAAACGTTTGGTTTATTTACCAAAAGGCAAGTGGGAAACTCCCTCCGGCAAGATTGTAAAAGGAGGTGGTAAAAGTTTAGAATTTGATGTTGCCTTGGATGAGCTTCTTTACTTCCAACGCCGTAGTAAGTGATCTGCAACAAAAGGCCATCTCCATATACTTTTATCTTCGTCCAATTCCTGTAAGCCTATTTCCTGCAGTTTTGGACACCTTTCCAATACACTTTCCTAGTACATCCAACAGAAAAGCCAATCTTCCAAGCCTTGAAATGAATTTTTCCATTTAATTAGGCTGTCAGGATTGGCTTTTACTGGCTTATATACCTCTTGTTTCCTTATGAATTCCGCCTGAATAAGTAGGTCTAACAATTATCAAAAAAGTGCCTTTACAGATGAACTGATCGTCATTCGAAACTCAAACCATCAGAAGCAGGCTGCCACAACTACCTGCGCTTTGCTTATCTTGATATCCCCCCTGCAATAGAGCTTCCAGCATACTCAGATTAGCCTTCAAGCTCACCAAATAGAAAAGTTAACCTCTCATTGGACTGACCTTAATATCCGTCAGCTCAGCAATTTTCACCGGATGTTTTTCTTCGATACTTTTCCGGGCGGCAATTCCAATCAGAATTGACATGGCTCCATCGCGTGTTCCAGCTGAATGTTTGTACGGATCTGCTATATCCGGATCTTTGAATATTTTATCCTGAAGCCGAACATCGCCACCACCGTGTCCACCACGAATGCGCGGAACCTTCACGAGTTGGTATTCCGGCTCCCAATTTTTCATCACCATAATTTCGTCATAGGCAGTGTCATTCTCTTCTGCATTCTGATTCATCTCCTGAGCGTGCAATTGTGCTTGATTTACACGATCATCAGCACGCCACGGAATGCCTTCCCACGAATCAATCCGCCCGTCCATGCCATTAAAAGCAATGCGCCAACCTTCATATGGCGAGTAAGTTGTCAGCGAATAACTCACTTGCACATCATTGGCATATTTAATTTGAACGGCCATTTTATCGTAAATATCAATTCGATGACGCCACAAACAATTGTCGCGGATATAGCCATCGTATTTCTCATTGTTCACATACAAATCCACAGCATGCTTGTCTTTCATGATATCCCAATAAAATTTGCACTTATCGGTATAAGCACACGAACGACAGTTGGCTCCGCGAAACTCATTGTTGCTTCCGTAGTGCTCCAGCTCACCGTATGCCGTCACTTCTACCGGATCCGAATCAATCCACCAGTTCAGTAAATCGAAGTGGTGCGTGGCTTTATGAAGCAGTAAAGTTCCGCCTTTATCGCGCTCACCATGCCAACGCCGAAAATACGATGCCCCGTGATACGTATTCAGGTACCAGTGAAAATCGACCGAGGTAACTTGACCTACTTCGCGTTTAGCCAGCAACTCTTTCAACTTCGAAAATTGGTGCCCATAGCGGTAATTGAAACCAACAATCACGTGGCGTCCGGTTCGACGTTCGGCATCCAGAATCGCCTGACATTTCATCTCATCCGTTGTCATGGGCTTTTCCGTAATCACATCGCAGCCCATCTCCAGCGCTTTTATAATAAACTGATCATGTGTACAATCCATGGTCGTAACGATAACAACATCCGGCTTGGTTTCCCCAATCATTTGCTCAAAGTCAGTAAACACCGGGCAATTAACACCCATAAAATTCAAGGCAAACTGAAGGCGACCGGGATTGATATCACACAAACCAACAAATTCAGTTTCATTGGAATAGTTGTCTACGATGTTTTTACCCCAAAAGCTAGTGCCGCGAATTCCGGTACCCACTAAAGCCAATTTGGTTTTAGCACTTGCCGATTTAGCTATTGATTCCATGGGATTCGCCAAAAAAGCACCGGCCGTTAAGGTTCCGGCAGCGCCCAAAAAATGGCGTCGGTTTAAGTTTTTCGATTCTTGCATAGGTTTGAGTTTTTTCTGTTAGTCCTGAATAGTAGAGCTTTACTTGAAATTAATCATGATTTCTTTAAGAAATATATTGGCTTCCTGCTATTTTTCAAAAAGATACGTGATTAAAGCCGTAAAGCCAACGTTAAAAAGCATTTTCACAACACTGTTTATCAACGCCTTGCTAAATAATAACGCCCGTATTCGTTATCACCTCAGTCGCTTGAGTGAAAGCCGTGCCTTTTCAAAGTCGCCAGTAAACCACGAGTTGCAGAAATACGTGGTAAGCGGCTCTTTAAAAGAAAAGCCTAAAGATCTGAAGTCGCCTAGTTTTAAGACCGTCTTTGAGGTGAAAGAAGAAGACCGGACTGACTTTGACATTCGCCTGATACGCCTAGATGCCTTACCAGATAGTACGGCTGAAATTTGGCCCTAAAAAAACCTGAATGACTTATCACCCAGGTTTTTTCTATCTCAATAAAAAGTTAAATTACCATTGGAACTTCCAGTAATAGTAATTGACTTTCCTTTTCAATTTTTATTGACAGATTTCCGTTCAGTTCCGTTAAACCAACGGCATCACGCATTGAAAGCGATTGATCCTCCACCCTTACTTCGCCTTCAATAACCATTAAAAATACGCCGTTTTGAGGGTTCTTGGGTTGGTAATTGACCGACTGAGCTTCATCAAAATTTCCTCGATACAACCAGGCATCCTGGTGAATCCACATCGAATTGTTTGCTCCGTCCGGAGAAATAACCATTTGCCAGTTGTTCTGCAACTTAGCCAGATCAAAATAGGCTTGATCATAACGGGGTTCAACATTTTCTTCATTGGGAAACAACCATATCTGAAAAAAGCTGACAGGTTCATCCTCAGAAGGATTGAATTCAGAATGCGTTACGCCCGATCCGGCAGACATCACCTGAACTTCCCCTTTTTTGATGATGGATCCCGTGCCCATGCTGTCTTTATGTTCCAACTGTCCGTCAAGAACAATGGAGATGATTTCCATGTTGTCGTGTGGATGCGTTCCAAAGCCCATTTTAGGCTCCACATAATCATCATTCAACACACGCAACGCCCCAAAATTTAGACGCGACGGACAATAGTAATTGGCAAAGCTAAACGTGTGCCGGCTCTTGAGCCAGCCATGATCTGCTGTTCCCCTACTTTCTGATCTGTAAAGAACAATAGCCATTGTTCCCTCCTTCCTTTCTTTATTTTTTAGCGACAACAACAAAATCAAGCGTGAAGTCGTCATAAATCATTTTATCACCCAAGTTGTCAAAGAATGACTTGGAACCATATCTGACATTATAATCTGAGCGGTCAATAATGAGTTTCCCTTTCAAGGTAACAGCATCGGCTTGGGTCGATGATGCGGCTTGGAAACTAACCGGTTTCGTAATTCCTTTAATGGTCAAATCACCAGTCAATGTATAGTTATCAGCTGATTTTTTAACATCTGTCAACACCAAAGTAGCCGTTGGGTGAGATTCTACGGAAAAGAAATCATCTGATTTCAGGTGTCCAACCAGCTTTTGGTTGTATTCTTGATTGGTCAGATCTTCGTTTTTAATGGATTGCATATCGATGGTAACGGTACCTCCTTTAATCTCCCCATCAACAACCTCTAACGAACCGTCTTTGATATCGATTGAACCATAGTGCTCGCCCGTTACTTTTTTCCCATTCCAGGATACGGTGCTGTTCGAAGCATCCACCACAAAATTACCGGCAAAAACGGCCGAACTTACCAGTAAAGCCAAGCTTAAAAAAGCCCATTGTTTCATTTTCATTATTTTCATAATTGTATCAATTTTAGTGTTAATATTCAATTACAAAAATAAAAGACCTAAAGATCTTAATAAATGGACAAAAACCGAATTTATTGGTACTTTTTTCGACTAATATCTCTAAAATCCTTGATTGTTAGCCCAGTATACTTCTTAAAGAACCGACTAAAATAGGATGGATCTTCAAAGCCCAGGGCGTAGGCAATTTCCTTTCCACTCATGTCGGTGGCGAACAATTTTTGTTTTGCTTCCTCGATTATGCGGTTACGAATCATTTCACCAGCAGTAATCCCGGACGATTTTTTGGCTACCTCACTCAAACACGTCGGATTTATCTGAAGCATGTCAGCATAAGCCGACACGCTCTTTTCGTTGGTATAATGCTCCTCAATCAGTTCTTTAAAACGAATGATAGTTAAGCTATCAGATTCTTCCTCATTGATGGGCTGATATTGCATTTCAAAAACACGAATGGAGCGCAACAAAAACAGATGTAACAAATTCAGCACGACATCCTGACTGTGTTTATCAGGTTGCTGCACTTCATCAACCAAGGCTTTTATCAGCGTGTTGAGTTGTACTTTTGTGTCGCCTTCTACTTTAATCAGCGTTTTAAATTCGGGGTTATTAAACAACTCGTACTCTTTAATCGGAGTGTATTCTTTCCGGTTATACCGAACAAATTCCTCGTTGAAAAGTATGGAATAGCCAGTTGCAATATGATCTAAAACCAGACGATGCTTGAGTCCAGGCGGCACAAAAAGCAGGGTATCTTTTTCAATGACATATTCCACAAAGTCGGTGGCATGCACTGCCTGCCCACTTTGAATCCAGAAGATAGAATAGAAGTTGTGAAGGTGAGGCAGTTGATTTTGTCTTCTGTCCTCCTCCTTCAAATCACAGATTGGCATAATCGTGAAAATCCGATCTTCGTTCTCGTCATTAAAAAGATTGACTCGGCTCATATGGCTTTATTCAATCACCCGAATTTCGCTGCTCAGCTTCAATGCATCTTTATAAACCGCACTCACACCGCAATATTTTTCTTCTGAAAGACCAACCGCTTTTTGCAGCTTGGCGAGGGGTAAATCCTGTCCTTTAAACTCATAAATAACTTTCATTTCCACGTACTTCTTGGGATGCTCATCCGTCACATCACCTTCCACAATCACGCGGAAAGCTTCCGGCACCACTTTCATTTTTTTCAAAATGGAGATCACATCAAGCCCTGTGCAGCCAGCCAAAGCAGTCAGCATAAGTTTTTTGGGACGAAAACCTAAATCATTTCCTCCACTCTCCGCACCGGCATCAATAACCAGTGGGTGTCCGTCTTGTACGGTTTCAAATGCCATATTTTCTTTCCAGGAGAGGTCTACAACGTGTTTCATAACAATTTCATTTTTAACAATTAACTAGTTATATTTTGTCTGACAACTAAGGTATTAAAATATATAACTAAATAGTTTTACAAATATAAATGTTCATTGTATATTTAAAATCGATTATCAACATTATTCATCCAATTTTAACAAATAACGGTTCATGAGAAGTTCAACTAACAGACCTACAGAAGAAGAATGCGAACTTTCAGGCTTTCAATTATTTAAAAAATTAACAGAACAGGAATTTGCCCAGTTAAATTACGAGAAAACCTGTTCATTGTTCAAAAAGGGAAGTATAATTTATCGGGAAGGGAGTCGTTTAACAGGCTTTTATTGCGTTACAAAGGGCATTGTCAAGATTTTAAAAACCGGCATCGATGGCAAAGAACAGATCATTCGCTTTGCCAAAAAAGGGGAGATCATTGCTTACCGCTCGCTCTTGAGCGAAGAATCGGCCTGCACCACTGCCAAGGTAATTGAAGAAGCAGTGTTATGTCATATCCCCTACCAAACCTTGCAGTTTCTGATTCAAAGTAACTGGCAATTCTCGCACCACATGCTTCAAATTATTTGTAAGGAATTGCGCGAAGCCAATGATTACATTACTGATATCGCACAAAAAACCGTGCGTGAACGTCTGGCTGAAGTGTTGCTTTTACTAAAAGAAGCCTTTGAACTGGACAATTCGAACACCTTACAAATATCGCTAACGCGAGAGGAACTTGCCAATATTGTGGGTACCGCTACAGAAAGTGTCATTCGATTATTATCCGAATTTAAACAAGACAAACTCATCGAATTACAAGGAAGGAAAATAAAATTACTCGATATTAAAGCGCTGACTCGGGTAGCTAATTTGTAGTTAGGTGGATTCACGCCTTCTAAAATGCATTCTTCAAGGTCTTTTGACGGCTGCTGTTTCTAAGTGAAAACGGCCTTCAAATAATATAAACAGGATGGAGTCAAGCCGCGATTCCATCCTCTTTTGTTATCGACTGATCCAATCTTCAGGATTCATTTTTTGGTTTTCACGCCACACCTGGAATTTCAATACCGTTTTATTACCATCCGAAGAGTCGGAGAAAATAGCTCCTATTGCTTGCTTTGTTTTCACTTGCTGACCGGCTGTGACAAACACTTCCTTTAAGTTGGAATAAACACTTAAAAAGCTTCCATGGCGGATGATGACAGCCATATTTCCACCCGAAATTGCAAACACCCGACTAACCTCACCATTGAATACAGCGCGCGCCTGAGTGCCATTATCAGTACTAATGTCGATGCCATTGCTTTTTACCTTAATGTTTTTTAGTACCGCATGGGCATGTACTCCAAACCGTTCGGTAATTACGCCACGTTCCACCGGCCAAGGCATGCGACCCTTATTTTCCTCAAAATTGGCGGCTAAAAGCTTTTGTTCGGGTGTCATTTCAAACGAGCCTTTTTCACGCGCTTTGCGGGCTTCCTCGGCCAGCAAACGCTCAATTTCCTGATTCAGCTCTTCCTGTTCTTTCTGCTGCTCGCGCAGCTTCTTACGAAGGGTACGTTGCTGTTGCTGCAGACTTTGTACTTGCTGCTTTTGCTGCTTTTTCTCGCTTAACAGCTGTTGAGTTTCTTCATTTTTACTGGTCAGCAATTGGGCTTTCTGCTGCTTTTGTTCTTGCAGCTCCAGTACTTTTAGTTCTACCAAACCACTGATTGCCTGAATAACTTCAGCCTGAGATTTCCGGTACTGGGCATAACGCCGGAGGTACAGCATGCGCTTGTAAGCTTGGTTTAAGTTTTCGGAAGATAGGAGAAAAATCAGCATGTCATAGCTGTTTTTATTCTTCCTGGCGAAACGGATCATCGCCGCATATTCTTCTTTCAATTGGTCCAAATCGGAATTCAACATAGACGAAACAGCCGTGTTTTCGCCAATGTAACCATCCAGAATAACTATTTCATCGTTGATATTCTCAATCAACCTGTTACGATTTTGAATCTGCGAGTTGATTAATTGCAGTTTGCCAAGGCTGGCTTTTTCGCTCTGCTGTGCTTTTTGAAGTAAACTCGACGTGTATTTTATCACCTGTGACGTGTTGATCTTTTTAGCGCGCAAATCCGTCAATGATTGTCCGGTGAGGGACAACATGGCAAGAAAGAATACAAAGCTCAACAGAAGGCTTCTCATTGCTTAATAGGACTAGTTCATCCGGCTATACTTGTCCGGTATATTGAAATTAAATGACTGGTCTTTTCCGGTAGAAAATTTACTTAGTTTAATCTGCATCGACAAATCTTTTTCGGCATTCTCAAACCGAATGCTGATGTCGCCAGGATAAAGTTGCCGGCCTACCGTAACAAATTCGGAAAAATTAACAGTTACTTTGCGATCATTGGTTTGGTCATCAAGTGTTATTTTCCGGATTTTAAAGGTTTGCGGATCAATGTACAAATGTTGAACAATGAACTCATCTCCATCCATTTTTTTGAGATACCTGTCAATCTTTTCTTCCTTCCCTTTTCGCTCTATCTTATCCAGCTTTCGGTTTTTAACCGATTGCAAAATATACATTCCCGAATCAGCATAAGAAACAAACTCCTTAAAATCATTTGATCGCGGATCATCGTAATACGAAAAAGCATCGTTACTAATGATAGATTGAACCAGATGAAAATCAAGATCCATGTGCACGATATCGCTTAAAAAATCGTAACCTTCTTCCAGGTATTCTTTTTTCAGGTAATTAACCATCTTAACACTATCGTGAGTTAAATACAACCGGGCAAGCGGAATATTGATTTTGCTGATCGTCAGCAAAATTTGTCTGTCTTTTTCAGATTTGAGATTAGCACGAAACGAGGCCTTTTCCTGAGGACCATCATACTGACACATAATGCGTTTGATGGCCAGCATATCATAGTCGAACGCTTTCTCTTGAACTTTCTTAATTAATCGGTTGGTACTGATAGGCCGAATGCTTTCGGTGGACACCATCTTGCTGGTTTTGCAGGATGAAAAACCCAAAAGCATAATAAATATAAGGCTTATATACTGGTGGTATGACGGTGTTTTCAAGGGACTAAACTTTCAATAAATCGTGATTCTTTAATTTTCTGATCCAATACCTCGGTTCCTTCTCCAAGCGCTTGGGCTTTTTTCCAGTTTTCGAGTGCTTTGTCGGTTTCTCCAAGCTTGTAAAGGATGTCTCCGTAATGCTCAAGCAAGACAGAATTTTCGCTACCTCCATTGCTGATAGCCGTTTCGATATAAAACTTAGCCAACAGGTAATTTTCGCGTTTAAACAGCACCCAGGCATAAGTGTCGAGGTAGGTAGGATTTTCAGGATTGGCCTGAACGACTTTTCCGCTTAGGCGTTCAGCTTTTTCAAGCTGTTGCCCACGCACAGAAAGGTAATACGCATAATTGTTGATGGCCATGTAATTGTTCGGATCCAACTTAATAACCTTATCAAAAGCTTTGAAGGCTTCATCCACTTGATCCAAATTGTAATTGGCTTCTGCCTTGTAAAGCTCAAACTGAATTTTGAGTGACTGATTATCCAGAACATATGCCTCACCTTCGTCAACAATTGCTAAAACCTCTTCGTACTTCTTAAGCTGCAGCGCTGCAACTGCATGAAGCGCATAAGAAACCGCCTGATTAGGAAATAATTCAATGGCTGCCTTGCTGTTTGTGTATAGGCTTTCAAAGTCCATTAAATCATTATCCATAAACAACAATTGTTGCCAAATCACAAAGTTGTCCTTATCGGTTTCCAGGTATTGCTTTAAATAATTCCGGGCTTCATCAATTTTATTTTGCCGCATCAAATGTTCAGCGTAAATGGTATACATCCGGTTATCATCAGGATGTGCCGCATGCAGAATATCCAACAATTCACCAATTTGGTCATTGGTCCACTCCGAATTCTCAGCATCGGAAGTTTGCAACATGTAATACTGAATCTTACTTTCCGCATCCAATTCCGTGTTAGCAAAAGCTTTTTTAATGTGGTCAAAAGCCATTTCCTTATCGCCTTGTTCAATGTAGAAATTGGCCAGTGAAAAGTGAACGAAGCCATTTTCAGGGTCAATATCCAGTATTTTATTGAAATAGTTAAGGGCATTGACCGAATCACCTACTTGCTGATAAAACTCAGCCATCAGCCCGTAATACTGTGTTTCGGTAGGATTGGACTCAATCAGTCTATTGATCTCCTCAAACGCCCTGTCTGGCTGATCCTGTTTGATATAAAGCTGTTGTTTGGCGACTGATATTTGTTCGTTTAAGCCTGTTTTCTTCTCCAGTTGGTCATAAGCTGTTAAGGCTTCGGAATAGTTTTCGGACATCCCCAGCAATACGGCTTTGTAATACAGAAATTCCTTATTTTCGGGTTCTTTAGCACTCAATTCCGTATACAAAACTGCCGCTTCTTTAAACTGTTGCCGTTGACGATAAATTTCGGCCAACATCAGTTTATACCATTTATTATCAGCATTGATGCTAATGGCCTTTTCCAATAAAAGGGAAGCGCTTGTCAGGTCTTTATTGGCGTAATGGATGCTCGCCATTTCATACATGGCTACCGACGAATTCGGATCGATTTCCAAACAGCGAGAAAAAATAGAAACGGCATTTTGAACGTTGCCTAATTTCTTTTGTTTTAACCCTTCAATAAACAAATATTCAAATTCATTTCGCTGATCCTCCGACAGTTCATCTTCTTTATCGACTTCCACTACGGGTTCGGCCACCAGTTGCTTTTGAACCGTTGAACAGGATATAAAAACAAGGGTGAGTACTAAAAAATATGTCAGTCTTTTTAAGATCATTTCGTTGTTTTAATTTTTGCCTGTATGACCAAAACCACCAGCTCCACGTTCTGTTTCTTCTAAAATCTGAACGGATTCCCAGCTCACGGTTTCGTGTTTGGCAATCACCATTTGGCAAATTCGTTCGCCATGATTGATAACAAACTCTTCATTCGATAAGTTAACCAGAATCACTTTTATTTCACCACGGTAATCGGCATCAATTGTTCCGGGCGTATTTAAAACGGTAACTCCCTTTTTGATTGCTAAGCCACTGCGAGGTCTGATTTGTGCTTCGTGCCCGGCCGGTAGTTCGATAAACAATCCGGTAGGTACCAGGGTTCGTTCCAGCGGTTTTAAAACAATGGGTTGTTCCAGGTCAGCACGTAAGTCCATTCCTGCAGATAAAGCCGTGCTGTATGCCGGCAGTTCATTCTTCGATTGGTTAACAATTTTCACTTCCATAGCTTGCATTTTTTCAGTCTGCAAAGATAGATAAATATTGCAAGTCTGCGCCTTAATATCACGCAATTAACAAAATTTAAGCCTATTCCAGAAAGAACAGTTCCTCCATAATTTTATCGGAGATAAACAGTCCCTCGGTTGACATTAGGTATACGTTATTCGTACAATACAGGTGTTTGCTTTCTAAATATTTTTCTGCTTCACTTTTAAAATGCTGAACGAATTTCTCAGCAAAATTTTGCTCCAGATAGGCAACCGAGATTCCCCATTTGGTTCGCAAAGAGGTAATCATATAATCGTTGTACTGATCTTGCTCCGACAAGATTTCAGTTTCCCAGTATGGCAATTTTTGTTCCATTGCCTGCAGGTATTTTTTTAAACTTGAAACATTCCATCGTCGTGTATGGTAGTCAAATGAATGTGCTGAAGGTCCAAAACCCAGGTATTTTTTCCGTTCCCAGTAAGCTTTGTTATGCCTCGAATAACAATGTTTTCGGGCAAAATTTGAAATTTCATATTGTTCAAAACCTGCTTCTTTCAAACAATTCAGCAAGAGTTTAAACTGCTCTAAACTCAGTTCATCGGGCAATTCCTTAATTTTTCCTTTTTTCAGGTAATCGAAGAAAACAGTTCCTTCGTGATAGGTGAGGTGATAAGCAGAAATGTGCTGCACATTCAATGCTATGGCTTGTTCAACATTGGTTTCCCAATCGGCCAGTGTTTGGTTGGGCAAGCCATAAATTAAGTCAATACTGATGTTTTGAATCCCAGCATACTGTGCTGCACGAATGGAGTTTACAGCTTGTCGGCTGTTGTGCCGACGATTCATGCTTTTTAAATCGTGATCATTGAACGATTGTGTGCCAATGCTCAGTCTATTAATGATCGTTGTTTTTACGCCCTCTAAAAAGGATTCTGACAAGTCATCAGGATTAGCTTCGAGAGTAATCTCGACATCTTCGCCCAGCTGATAATGTTGCTCAATCAGGCTTAAAATATCCCTGATTTCTTCAATTTTCAAGACAGAAGGTGTTCCTCCTCCAAAATAAATACTGGCTATTTCTTCTTGTTGAAGCTCGTTTTTGCGTTCCTTTATTTCCTTTTTCAGGGCAACTAAAAAATCAGTTTTAGCCCCAAAATCTGTCGATTTATAAAAATCGCAATAATGACATTTGGTCTTACAAAATGGAATATGAATATAAATTCCGGCCATGAATCGGTCCTCCTAATTTCGTTCTCCGACGGCCTGCCGGAATGAAAAATCTTACATTTTAATCAGGTCTTCGTGCCCCGCCATATCTTCAATAATGGTTGCCAATGTTGTTTGGGAATAAAAGATTGATAGTTTCTCACGAACTTCTGAAAAACTTTTATGTACCGGGCAGGGCTGTCCACTTTCGTGATGTGTAGAACAAGGCTCCATGCTAATCAGGCAATTTTTGAAAAAGTCTTCGCCATCAATAATCGTCACAATGTCGTAAAGCGAAATTTCTTCAGCTGGTTTTCCAAGTCCAAAACCACCATTGGGTCCTTTAGTTGAAACCAAAACTTTTTGTTTAACCAGATTTTGAAGAATTTTACCAAGGAAAGGGGTTGGAATATCCAAATCGCTTGAAATTTTCTTAATCCCGATTTTCGTTCCATTTCCATCGCTGAATTTTCCGAGATAGATTAAAGCTCTAATAGCATATTTACATGTATTCGACAGCATAACTTAGTGTTTATTTTTCCATTGTTGACTAAATGATTCCTTTGCAAATGTTGGCAGTGATTTTTGATCACCCAAAGCATTCTTTTGAAGCTTACCCAATTGATTTTTTGTCTTCCCATTGAGCAAATCCAATCGTTTCCGCTTCATAAAAGCGAATTCAAACGCTTTCATCCCCATATTCCAGGCCAGGGGAGTGTCGCCATGACGAACGGCATCGCGACGATTATACAGCAGCATATTGTGTAGTGGTATTTTTACCGGGCATACTTCGGTGCATTTACCACACACAGAACAAGCCGAACTCAAGTGGTTATATTCTGAGAAACCTTTAAAAAACGGCGTGATAACTGATCCGATTGGCCCGCTGTAGGTGGCATCGTAAGTGTATCCTCCAACATTTTTGTAAATGGGGCAGGCGTTTAAGCAAGCGCCGCAACGAATACATTTCAAGGCTTCAAATTGATCATCTTTCTGATACAACTCACTACGCTTGTTATCCAGCAGAATGACATACATTTTCTCCGGTCCATCGGTTTCACCTGGTCGCTTAGGGCCGGACACTATGGAATTGTAAACCGTTATTTGTTGTCCCGTTCCATGAGCGGCCAGCAAAGGCCACATCAAGCCCAAATCCTGAATGCGCGGAACCACTTTCTCAATTCCACCAATGGCGATATGAATCTTGGGGAAAGAGAAAGTCATCATCGCGTTGCCTTCATTCTCCGTAAGGGCGATGGCTCCTTTATCGGCAATCAAAAAATTAGCACCGGTAACGCCAATATCGGCCTGAGTAAATTTTTCACGCAGCAAGCCCCGCACAAAGTTGGTTAAATATTCGGGCGTACTTTTTTCAGGAGTGTCAAATTTCTCATGAAAAAGCTCTGCAATATCTTCCTTTGATTTGTGCATAGCCGGCGTAACAATATGGTAGGGTTTTTCGCCCGCAATTTGCACTATGTATTCACCTAAATCCGTTTCCAGCGACTCCACACCAACCGCTTCAACATGATGGTTCAGCTCGATTTCTTCGGTGGTCATCGATTTACTTTTGACCAGCAAGTTCGCCTTGTTTTCCTTCAAAATTTGCTGAACAGCCTGGATGGCTTCCTGCGCATCTTCGGCCCAAATAACTTCCCCACCATTTGCCCGACTATTTTTTTCAAATTCTAAAAGATAATCAGCTAATTGGCCAATGGCCTCACCCTTGATGAAGGATGCACGATCCTTGGCCAAAGCCAAATCACGGTATCGTTTTCTGCCCCGGTCAACCGCCGCGTCATATTTCGAAATATTGAATTTAATAGTGGCCCGATGTCGTTTATCGGGCGCAATTTTAGCTGATTCCTTTAAAAATTGATTTTTTTCGTCTGACATAATTAGTTTAATGGCATTTTATTGATTCGTCGCACATGACGACCGCCTTCAAAATCAGTTGAAAGAAACGTTTTGACAATCTGAATCGCTTCTTCATCGGTAATAAAACGAGCCGGCAAGGAACAAACATTAGCATCGTTATGCTGTCTGGCCAAAGCAGCAATCTCAGGAGTCCAGCAGATAGCTGATCGAATTTGCTGATGTTTGTTAGCAGTCATACTGATTCCGTTTCCACTTCCACAAAGTGAGATTCCCAAATCGAAATCTCCATCTTCAACCGCTTTTGCCATCGGGTGGGCCCAATCCGGATAGTCGGAACTTTCATCGGAGTACGCACCAAAATCTTTAATTTCGATCCCTTGTTCTTTCAAAAATTTCATAATCAGCTGTTTCTTTTGAAATCCAGCATGATCTGAAGCCAATGCAATCTTCATCTTATTCATTTTCACTAAAAATAATCAAAAATAATACTTAAAAGTATTTATTCGGAATTTCTTACTTAAGAAACCGATAAATTTCTTTTCGCTCTAATAAAAAAGCTAACAATAAAAATACAGTAATTAACATTGTATGAACAAAATACATCCACACAGAAGGGGTGAGATTTAAGAAAATAGCTACAAAGTAAATAATCATTGCAGTCAAAAAATAGAGCCCAATACGTTTTAGCGGGTATTTAACCGGAAAATATTTTTGTCCGAAGATATAGGAAAGAACCACCATCGTGACAAAACAAATTAGCATGGCCCAGGCTGAAGCCATATAACCAAACTGAGGAATAAAAAGGATATTCAGGATTAAGCTGATTCCGGCACCAACAATCGCAAAATAGGCTCCAAAGCGTGTTTTATCGGTTAGTTTATACCAAAGCGAAAGGGTATAATAAATTCCTAAAAAGAGGTTTGCCAGCAGAATGATGGGAACCACATTTAGGCCAGAGTGATATTTAGAATCCACAATCAGCTTGACCAAATCAATGTACAAACAGATTCCGAGGAAAATGATTAAGCCAAAAAGAACAAAATATTTCATGATAATGGCATAGCCGCGTTTATTGTCTTCGGACTTGACCTGGGAAAAGAAAAAAGGTTCGAAAGCATAACGGAACGCCTGAATAAACATGTTCAGAATGACAGCCAGCTTAAAGTTGGCTCCATAAACTCCCAGCTGAGACATCGGATCCTGGCTTTCGGGCAATAATTTTGGAAGCAATATTTTATCGATATTTTGAGTCACCATTCCACCAATTCCAACGATCAGGATGGGGAAGGAGTACCAAATCATTTCCTTCAATAGTTTTCTGTCGAGCCGAAGTTTCACGATCATTTCAGGAATCAATAAAATAAGGCTTATAGCCGAAGCAATCAGGTTTGATATGAAAACATAGCCCACTCCCAACTCGGGCGAATAAACTAATTTCACCCAACTTTCGGGGTTGCTTTTCAATAAAGAAGGACAAATACTCAGGAAAAAGATATTCAGAAAAATGGTGACAAAAATGCTGATGAACTTCAGAATGGCAAATTTGACTGCCTTCGACTCAATCCGCAATTTGGCAAAAGGAATAGCAATGAGGGTATCGATAACGACAATTAAAGCTACCCACTGAATGTATTCCGGATGATCGGAATAGTCGATCCAGCCTGCAATATTTTCAGAAAAAGCAAATACCAACAATAAAAAAGCAATGGACGTACTAAACAAGGAAATTAAAGCGCTTGAATAAGCTCTTTCTTTGTTTTCTTTTTGAGAGGCAAACCGGAAAAAGCCCGTTTCCATTCCGTAGGTTAAAATAACCAACAAAAAGGCCATGTAGGAATACAGGTTAGTGACCACTCCGTATTCAGACGTCAAAAATATAAAGGAATAATAAGGAACCAGCCACCAGTTGATAAAGCGCCCAACAATGCTGCTCATACCATAAATGGCTGTTTCTCCTGCTAATTTTTTAAATGAGTTCAATGCTTCAAAATTTTGTCAAAGATAGGGATTCAAGCTGTTTTTTTTCAGGCAAAAAGATTTTGTTTGGTCTCAGATCTTTTAAAGTTTGTGTATTTTTATTCGTTCAAAATAAATTGAATCAAAAATGAAGTTGAAATTTTCCCTTTTACTGCTGTTGGTGTCGCTTTTTGTTGCGTTTATTTCTTGTTCTAATTCTCCCAAAAGGTCAAGAAAACCTGTAGCTAAAATTAGTATTCAACCAAAAAAAAATCGCTATGAATTTGGTGACTCTGTTTCAATTTCGATCAGCATAAAAAACTCTGATGGTGAAATCAAAGATTCAAAATTGTACGTGGATAATGAATTGGTTCAAAGCAGTGATCAACTGGAATTCAATTATCCTATTGATCGATTGAATGAACTGGGAAAATACAATCTGAAAGTATTAGCAACCAAAACCGATGGGGTAGAAGGTATTACTTTCCAATCGTTTGAAGTGGTTTCAGATTTAACACCCCAAGCTTATGGCTACGAAGTGGTTAACACCTATCCCCATAATATTAAACACTTTACACAAGGGCTCGAAATTCACAACAACGAGTTTTACGAAAGTACCGGTGAAAAAGGTAAATCTGGTATTTTCAAGTTCGATTTAGCCACGGGCGATGTTTTGAAATCGTTTGACATGGAAGACCAATATTTTGGAGAAGGAATCACCATTTTCAACAATAAAATTTATCAGCTAACCTATAAAGCCCAAAAAGGATTTGTGTATGACTTGAGCAGTTTTGCCCGAATCGATTCATTTATTTTCAGTACGCCGGAAGGCTGGGGTTTGGCACACGACGGTACCCATTTAATCAAAACGGACGGCTCGGAGTTTTTACATTTCATTGATCCGGAAACGTATGAGGTTGTCAAAAAAATTCAGGTTTATGACAACCGGGGTCCGGTAAAATATTTGAACGAACTGGAATATTACCAAGGCGAACTTTACGCCAATATTTATACCACCAACTACGCTGTTAAGATTGATCCGTCCACCGGAAAAGTGTTGGCGAAAATCAATTTTGAAGGCCTTCTTTCTGTACTCTACAATCCGGATAAGCCCATTGACGTTTTAAACGGCATAGCCATTCATCCCGACAATGGAAAGATGTACATTACCGGAAAACTTTGGCCCCACTTATACGAGGTCAAATTGATTAAAAAAGACTAGGTGTTTCTCCTCCGTTGTAATTTATTTTTCCCAGGTGTTTGTATGCCCGGTCGGTCACCTCACGCCCACGAGGAGTCCGTTTGATGAAACCTTCTTTAATCAGAAAAGGCTCATACACCTCTTCAATAGTTCCCGAATCTTCGCCAACGGCCGTTGAAATAGTTGAAATACCAACAGGGCCTCCATTGAATTTATCGATGATTGTCGTCAGTATTTTGTTATCCATTTCATCCAATCCATGTTGATCGATGTTTAAGGCTTCGAGTGAAAAACGCGTAATTTCGATATCAATTTTACCATTGCCTTTCACTTGAGCAAAATCACGAACCCGACGAAGTAATGCATTCACGATACGCGGTGTGCCCCTACTCCTAGAAGCAATTTCAAGGGCAGCCTGATCTTTAATTTCAACATTCAGAATTTTAGCCGATCGCTTTACAATTCCTTTCAAAATACTGAGGTCGTAATATTCAAAATGGGCATTAATGCCAAAGCGCGCTCGCAGCGGACTCGTCAATAATCCTGAGCGGGTAGTCGCTCCGACCAAGGTAAACGGATTTAACTCCAATTGAATTGAACGGGCACTGGGGCCTTTGTCGATCAAAATATCAATTTTATAGTCTTCCATAGCCGAATACAAATATTCTTCGACTATGGGGCTTAAACGATGAATCTCGTCGATAAATAACACATCGCTTGGCTCGAGGTTAGTTAATAGGCCGGCCAAGTCACCTGGTTTATCCAAAACCGGACCGGAAGTTAATTTTAAACTCACGCCCAATTCATTCGCAATAATATTCGATAAGGTGGTTTTTCCGAGTCCCGGAGGTCCATGCAATAAAACATGATCTAATGCTTCGCCGCGCATTTTTGCAGCTTGCACAAAAACTTTCAGGTTTTCTACAATTTGCTTTTGCCCTTTGAAATCATCGAAAGAAAGTGGCCGCAATTGCTTATCCAAATCCACATCCTTCTCCGAAAAAGAATCATCGTGAAGATCTATTTTATTTGACATAAATCTATACTTTTCTAAACGAACAAATATAGCTTTATTTCATGAAGTGTTGTCAGTTGAATTTATTTTAGGATTTCGAGGTCCTGAAAAATCTGTTTCAATTTTTCGATATCAAAGGGTTTTGCCATGAATTCATCCATACCATACGAAAGACATTTATCCCGATCATTGTCCATCGTATTAGCCGTTAGTGCAATAATGGGGGTTCTTAAGTTCTGATTATTTTGATTTTCCAATTCCCTGATTTTAACGGTAGCTTCTAAACCATCCATTTCGGGCATCATTAAATCCATTAAAATCACATCATACTGAGTCTCTTTAAAGCGATCCAGCGCTTCTAAACCATTATTGGCAATGGTAACGTCGTGGTTGAATTTTTTCAAACTAAACGTTACAATCCTCTGATTCAGTACATTATCTTCTACAAGCAATATTGACAATTTGTCTTCCATCCACACATACATTTAAGCTCTGTAAAGTTAATCCTTTAAACGGTTAAAAGGAAACCCTCATTTTCCCAAAAAGTATAAACTAACACCTATTAATATTTATAAGGTTTTAATAAAAACTAAAAATGAATAATATAATAGCCTGTTGATTGCATGTATAAAATTCTGAAGCGATTTTTGCTAAACTAAAAAATGTGATCTTATTGGGCAGTTATTAACCGATTATGAACAAGTCTATTCGTTGATAGTAAGTGAAATGATAACGAAATCAACATCTGTTAATATCTTTCGTTTTTGATTACTTTTCCTTATTTGGGAGGGGCGAAATATGTTAATAGCTGTTGATATCTTGGGTAAGATTTTTGAAAAATAATGTTTGTTTTTTTGATTAATAATTGACAGGCAGAAATAGAAACCGAATTTTAAAATTTAATTTTGGATATTTGTTTATCGTGAATTAACAGGAAATTCGAAGATATTAACATTTTTGCATCTTTGTAATGCACTTTTAGATAGGAAGATAAATTAGATGACTGACAGATATAAACAACTTGTTGATAACCTTGATTTATACACTCGAAAGCGGAATATATTCGAGCTGATAAGAGGATTTATACTTTCTACTCTGCTGCTGTTGAGTTACCTCGTTGCTGTTTTGTTGATCGAGCATTATAGTTATTTGACTTCATTTGCTCGGACCTTGCTCTTCTATTTTTCTGCTTTGCTTTTTGCTGGGATCGTCATTTTCTATTTTGTAACGCCATTATTGAAGCTAATTGGCGTCATAAAACCGATGACCTATGAAAAGGTTTCTGAAATAGTTTCCGAGCATTTTGAGGAAATAGACGATCAATTAATAAACATAATTGAACTCGCTGGAATTGGACAAAAAAGTAAGCAATCCTTAATTTGGGCGAGTGTTGATGAGAAAATTGAGAAGCTTAAAAGTTACGATTTTTCGAAAGCGGTTTCTTATAAAAAGCTTCGCACTAGTTTTGGGGTTCTTCTTCTAGTAATATGTTTTTCGTTTTTATTATCGATGGCTTTTCCCGGGGTGTTTTCAGAAAGTGGAAAACGATTGGTCGCGTATGATGAATCTTTCCAAAAGCCAGCTCCTTTTACTTTCGAAATTTTGAATGATAGTTTGAAGGTGAAAAAGGGGAACGGTTTAAAGCTTCAGGCGAAATGTAAGGGAAGTGATATTCCGGAAGTACTCTATATTAATATCGCCGGATCAGATTATCTAATGACAAAAGAAGATACTATTTTTAGTTATTCGCTGGAGCATATTATGAATAGCTTTACTGTGTATTTTACCAACCTGACTTATGAATCTGAAAAGTTTCAGATTGACGTTTTGCCAGCCCCTGCTATTTTAGAATATACTGTTCAAATAACACCACCAACATATACTGGATTTGATGCTTCGAAAGAAAGTATGATGGGTGATTTAGAAGTTCCGTTTGGATCGGAAATTAAGTGGGTATTTAAAACGCTTGATACCGATTCGCTCCATTTTATAGTTGACGGAGAAAAAGCGGAGGTTGTCCAGGGGCAAAATGGTTTTGCTGTGGAATTTTTGGCTAAAAAGGATTTTGACTATTCTATTTCCATTAAGAACAGCTATTTCGATTATCCTAATTTATTAAATTTTCAGGTGGATATAATTCCGGATTTGTATCCTCAAATTAAGGTGGCTCAGTTACGCGATTCCGTTGATTATACCCGTTTTTATTTTAAGGGAAGTATTGCTGACGATTATGGTTTTCATTCGTTAAATTATCATGTGGTTATTCAGCAAAAGGATAGCGTTATCGTATTGCCAATATTAAAGCAGCTAAGTCAGCAGGATTTTTATTTCACGTATGATTTTAAGGAATTGCTTGGTTTGACAGACCAGGTGGATTATTATTTTTCAGTTCGAGACAATGATTATTTCCATTCTTATAAGGAAGCGGTTTCTGAAACCTTTCAGTTTATGTTTCCATCTAAGGAAGAATTGGACCATTTAGATGATCAAAATTTTCTGGATTTGGAGCAATTGATGGAGGAAAGTTTTAAGCTGAGTGACGATATTCAACAAGCAATTGATGAGTTGAAATTTAAAAGTATGAGCGAAAATTCCTCGAATTGGGAAAAGCAGCAATTGGTTTCTGAAATTATGAATAAGAAGAATAAGCTTGAGAATATTTTAGATCAGGTTCAGCAAAAGAATGCCGAAATGAACGATATGAAAAATTCGTTTTCGGAAGAGAAAGCTGAAATGGTTAAGAAGCAAAAGCAAATTGAAGAATTATTGGAAGATGTTTTTGATGAGGAATTGAAAAAATTGTTCGAGGAGTTTAATGAATTGGCCAAGGAATTTGACCAGGCAAAGTTTGATGAATTATCAAATCGATCAGAAATGTCCATGGATGATTTGTCGAAACAGTTGGAGCGAAATCTGCAAATGCTGAAGCGGATGAAGTTGGAGCAGGAACTTGAAGAGGTGATTGAAGCGTTAGATGAGTTGAGTCGAGACGAAGAAAACATAGCGCAGAACTTGGATGAAAGTAGAAATTTTGAAGAAACAGAATTATTGGAGCAAGAAAACAAGCGGAAATTGGACGAGCTACAAGAGAATTTGAATAAGGCATTTGATATGAATAAGACGCTCGATAAGCCTATGAATTTACATCCGATGGACAAGGAGTTTGAGCAAATCAATTCGGTTTATGATGAGGTAGGGGAGTTGCTCGAAAACAGAAGAAAGAATAAGTCTGTCGAAAAAATCGAGCGCAATTCTGATAATTATGAGAATGCTTCTTTTATGCTTAATCAGATGTTGGTCGTAAATGAGCACCAACAAAGTCTGGAAAATATACGCGATCTGCAACAAATCTTAGATAATCTGGTTTACCTTTCATTACAGCAGGAAATCCTTTATGATGAAGTTCGGCTGATCAGTGAAAGTGATCCTCGTTTAAATCTACTTAGGATAGAACAAGATCATCTGATTGGACAAAGCCAGGTTATGAAAGATTCGTTGTATGCAGTTGCTAAGCGAACGCCTGAGATAGGAAATGTTGTGACGAAAGAATTGGTGAATCTCGAGTTCGCGATGGATAAGGCCCTGACCGAGTTGGAAGAAAATAGGTTGAACATGGCGATTAGTCATCAACAACGGGCAATAACTGCTGCGAATAATATGGCCTTATTTCTGAATGAAGCCTTGGATAATTTGCAAAAACAAATGGCTAATGCCATGCCTGGCGATCAGCAATGTGACAAGCCAGGGTCGAATCCGGGTAGCAATATGAATTTATTGAAGCAAGCGCAGCAGGGGATGAAGGAGCAGTTGCAGCAAATGATTGAACAAATGAAATCGGGGGAAACAGGGTACTCGAGTGAGCAGATTGGAAAGACCCTTGCCCAACAAGAAATGATGCAACAAATGGTTCGGGAGTTATTGATGAATTCAGAGGTTGGAAGCTCGGCTAAAGAACAATTAAAGCAAATTAACCAGTTGTTGGAACAAAATACGGTAGATTTGGCACGCAAGAATTTAACGTCTGTGATGATTAGCAGGCAGAATTTAATTCTGAATAAATTATTGAAGGCTGAAAAAGCTGAAATGGAGAGAGATGTGGATGATCAGCGAGAATCCAAAACTGCCGAGGATAATTTTTACAGTAACCCAATTGATTTTTTTGAGTATAAAAAGCAAGAAAAAGAATTGGAAGAAGTTATTGAAAGGAATAATTATCAACTAAGGAATTTTTATGATCGGAAATATAAGGAGTATATCAATAATCTAAGAAAGGAAAATTGAAAAAAAGACTCAGTATACCATCTCATTTAACCTATTTGTATGATGTCGAAAAATTCATACATTCGTTTCTTCAAGAAGCTGGACTACCTGGAACTCAACTTGGATGCATAGTGCTAACTACCTGCGAGTCAGTAAATAACGCTATTTCGCATGGAAACAGGCATAACATTAATAAGTTAGTTGATATTCGTGTTGAATTTACGAATAATGTTATTTGTATCGAAATTGAGGATGAAGGTGACGGATTTGATGTACATGATATCCCGGATCCAACCGACACCGAAAATATAAGAAATGAGCGTGGAAGAGGAATATTCATTATTCGGAATTTGGCGGACGATGTTGAATTTGAGAATAATGGAGCATTGATAAAAATTAAATTTAAATTGAGTCGTGAACATCAACTTTTACTTTGAGGATATTGAAGAATTTCAATTAGACTTACCAAAAATCGAAAACTGGGTTAATAATACCATTAGCCAAGAAGGAAAAGAATCTGGAGAACTTAGTTTTATCTTGTGTAGTGACGATTATCTACTGGAGATTAATAAGCAGTATTTAGATCATGATTACTACACCGATATTATCACTTTTGACTATGTTGAGAATGGCGTTATTTCAGGTGATATTTTCATTAGCGTTGATCGCGTTAGGGAGAACGCTGTGGAGTTTCAAGTGAGCTTTTCCAATGAGCTAAATCGAATCATTATACACGGTATTCTTCATATGTTGGGCTATAAAGACAAGGAAGTAGCCGAAAAGGAGCTCATGACCAGTAAAGAAGATTATTACCTTAGTGTTTATTAAGCTTTTCATTTTGAAGCTTTTCTATTAATTTTGCCATCTAATTTTTTTTATGATGTTACCTTTTTATGACGTAATTGTAGTGGGGGGGGGGCACGCTGGTTGCGAAGCAGCTGCTGCGGCCGCGAATTTGGGATCGAAAACCTTACTCATAACAATGGATATGGGCAAATATGCCCAAATGTCCTGCAATCCTGCTATTGGTGGAATTGCTAAAGGGCAAATTGTGCGTGAGATTGATGCTTTGGGCGGTTATACGGGCATTATTGCCGACCGATCGTCTATTCAGTTTCGCATGTTAAATCGATCTAAAGGACCGGCTATGTGGAGCCCTCGGGTTCAAAGCGACCGCTTTCGGTTTTCAGAATACTGGCGTACTGTTCTGGAAAATACCGATAACCTGGACTTGTGGCAGGATGCTGTTGTGCACCTACTCATCGAGGATGGCCAGGTAAAAGGTGTTAAAACCCAAATTGGCGTCGAATTTAAGTCCAAGACTGTTATTCTAACCAATGGAACCTTTTTAAATGGCCTGATGCATATTGGGCAGTCGAAAATGGAAGGGGGTAGGATAGGGGAGTCTGCGTCTTATTTTATAAGCGATCAATTGGCTGAAGCTGGTTTTACAACCGGGCGTCTAAAAACAGGAACGCCCGTCCGCATTGACGGGAGGACGATTGATTTTTCTAAGTTAACCGAGCAAAAAGGTGACGAAGGACATTATAAATTCTCCTATTTGCCCGATGTAAAAAGTGAATTGAAGAGTCGTAGTTGCTGGATAACTTACACTTCGCCTGAAGTTCATGCTGCGCTTGAAGAAGGTTTTGAGGAATCTCCAATGTATGATGGCACAATCCAAAGTACAGGCCCACGCTATTGCCCAAGTATAGAATCAAAGTTGGTGACATTTGCAGCGAAGCAGCAACATCAGTTGTTCTTGGAGCCGGAAGGAGAGAAGACGAATGAATATTATTTAAACGGATTTTCCAGTTCTTTGCCATGGCAGGTTCAGTACAAAGCTTTGCGCTTGGTTCCGGGATTGGAAAACGTGAAGATTTACCGTCCTGGGTATGCCATCGAATATGACTATTTCGATCCAACACAGTTGTATCATACGTTGGAAACAAAGAATATTAAGAACCTTTATTTTGGCGGTCAAATTAATGGAACTACAGGATATGAGGAAGCCGCTGCGCAGGGACTTATTTGTGGTATAAATGCGCATTTAAAAGCCCAGGGCGAACCTGAATTCACCCTGGGTAGGGAAGAGGCTTACATTGGTGTTTTAATCGATGATTTGGTCACTAAAGGCGTTGATGAGCCATACCGTATGTTTACCTCGCGAGCGGAATATCGTATTTTATTGCGACAAGATGATGCCGATGTTCGTTTAACACCAAAGTCATTTAGGATTGGTTTGGCCTCTCAGCAGCGGATGGATTTACTTGACGAAAAGTTAAAATTGCGCGATGATATTATTGATTTCGTTTCTAAATTTTCAATTAAGCCACAGTATATAAATACGCTTTTAGAGTCTAAGAATACAAGCCCATTAAAGCAGGGATTGAAATTGAAAGATGTAATTTCGAGGCCTCAAATTTCCATTTTTGATGTGATTGAACCCGTGGTTCCATTTCAGAAAATGTTGGAAATTATTCCTCAAAATCGCTTCGAGGAGATTGTAGTATCGGCGGAAATCTTGATTAAATATGCAGGGTATATTGAGCGCGAAAAATTGATGGCCGAAAAATTTAAGCGTCTTGAAAATATCAATATTGAAGACAAATTTGACTACGAAAAAATCCATACTATTTCAACGGAAGCCAGACAGAAATTGGCTCGGATTAATCCAAAAACGATCGGACAGGCGAGCCGTATTTCAGGGGTTAATCCCTCCGATATTAATGTGCTTTTAGTGATGCTTGGACGCTAATGTTCCACGTGGAACGCAAATTTAATAATCAACTATGAATTTAAAGGAAATCATCCGTGAGATACCGGATTACCCAGAAAATGGGATTAGTTTTAAGGATATTACAACCTTATTGAAAGATTCGGGTGCATTTAACGAAGTGGTGGATCAGGTGTATGAAACCTTCAGGGAAAAAGGGATTACTAAGATTGTATCACTCGAATCACGGGGTTTTATTGTTGGTGGAGCAGCTGCATATTTATTGAATGCAGGCTTTGTTCCAATCCGTAAAAAAGGGAAGTTGCCTGCTGAAACAGTGGCTGAATCTTACGAGTTGGAATATGGATCAGACACGATTGAAATGCATAAAGATGCCCTAAGCGAAGATGATGTTGTGTTGATTCATGATGATCTTTTGGCGACTGGAGGAACTGCTTTGGCGGCCTTAAATCTGGTTGAAAAAATGAATGTCAAGAAGGTTTATTTCTCCTTTATTTGCGATTTGAAATTTATCACAAATGGAAAGAAAGAGATCCTTTCAAACTACGAAACGCACACCATTGTCGAATATTAAATAGCCCTTTTCCCCTTGAGATATTCCGCCGTAAATAGAAACATTGATGTGCTGAAGAAGCAGGTTTCGGTCTTGCCTGATCAACCCGGAATTTACCAGTATTTTGATAATACCGGCAAAATTATTTACGTAGGAAAAGCGAAAAATTTAAGGAAACGGGTGTCGTCATATTTTTCGAAAAACCATGAGAATCGAAAAACAGCATTGCTCGTTCGTTCTATTGCCGACATCAAACACCTGGTTGTTGAAACGGAGCAGGATGCTCTTTTGCTCGAAAATAATCTGATCAAAAAGTATCAGCCCCGTTACAATATTCGTTTGAAAGATGATAAAACTTATCCTTGGATTGTCATCAAAAATGAACGTTTTCCCAGGGTATTTCAAACGCGGAATGTGGTTCGTGACGGATCGCAGTATTTCGGTCCGTATACTTCCTCGATGACCGTCCGTACGTTGTTGGAACTTTTCCGAAAACTGTATAAACTTAGGACCTGCAAATACAATCTTTCGCCCGAGAATATTGCCTGTGGAAAGTTGAAGGTTTGTTTGGAATACCATATCGGAAATTGTTTAGGACCTTGTGAGGGATACCAAATAGAGGAGGAGTACAACAAATACATTGCTGAGATTCGGAATATTTTGAAGGGAAATACATCAATTGTCATCAATTATTTGCGTGAACTAATGCATCACTATTCTGAAAAATTTCAGTTTGAGGAGGCCAACCAGATTAAGGAGAAGCTTCTTATTTTAGAAAAATTTCAAAATAGATCAACAGTTGTTAGTTCTACGATTACCGATGTAGATGTTTTTACCATCGATGTAGTAGAGAAAGCGGCTTTTGTAAATTACCTCAAAGTTATCAGTGGAGCGATTGTACAAACCTATACAACTGAAATTACGAAGGCACTTGATGAGACAAAAGAGGAGCTTTTACAATATGCGATTGTCGATATAAGGCAAAAAATTTTCTCTAATGCCAAGGAATTAATCGTTCCTTTTCAGCCTGAATTTGAATTGGAGAATGTCAAGTTTAAAATTCCGGAACGAGGTGATAAAAAGAAATTACTTGATTTATCGCTGCGAAATGCCAAGTATTTTCGATTGGAAAAGGAGAAACAGCAAATATTGGCTAAGCCCAAGGATAACTCGCAGCGGATTTTAGAGACCTTGAAAAAGGATCTTCAGTTAAAAGATTTGCCTACTCATATCGAATGTTTCGATAATTCCAATTTGCAGGGAACGAATCCGGTGGCTGCTTGTGTTGTTTTTAAAAATGGAAAGCCTGCTAAAAAAGACTATCGTCATTTTCATGTGAAAACCGTTGAAGGTCCGAACGATTTCGCTTCAATGGAAGAAATTGTCTATCGACGTTACAAACGCTTAATGGATGAGGAAAAGTCCTTGCCGCAATTAATTATCATTGACGGAGGTAAGGGGCAGCTTGGAATGGCATTGAATGCCTTGGGAGATTTGAAACTTCGTGGCAAGATTGCCATCATCGGAATTGCAAAAAAATTAGAGGAAATATTTTTTCCTGGAGACCCGGTACCAATTTATCTGGATAAAAGTTCAGAAAGTTTGAAGTTGATCCAATTTGCCAGAGACGAAGCGCATCGTTTTGGAATTACCTTTCATCGTAAGTTGAGATCCAAAAATTTTATCCAGTCGGAGCTGGATAAAATACCTGGAGTGGGAAAGAAGACCGTTCAGGCTCTTCTGACGCGATTTAAAAGCGTTGAGAATCTAAAAAATCAACCCTACCATGCGGTGGCTGGTGAAATAGGCGATTCTAAGGCGGTCAAAATATTCGATTATTATAAATTAAAGCGCTGAAAAATAGATTCTTAGTTGCTGTTTTTAGTGCTGAATTTTATGTTGCTTTCTTTAACCAACCAGCTCAATTTCTGTACTTAGCATCGTAGTCAAGTAAGCCCAGATAAGAAAAATAGCGGCTATCAGCAATCTCACCTTCATTGACATGTTTTTTTACCTCACAACCGGGTTCGTGGGTATGGGTACAATTATAGTACTGGCATTTTTCGAGCAGCTGAAACATTTCTGGAAAATAGTGTGAGATTTCTTCTTTCTCCATTTCCAAAACACCAAAACCTTTAATTCCGGGAGTGTCGATAATGTAACCGCCAAAATTCAATTCAAACATTTCGGAGAAAGTAGTGGTGTGTTTACCGGTCTGATGGTAATCCGAAATTTCTTTTGTTTTTAAATGAAGATCTGGTTCAACCGTGTTTATTAATGTTGATTTGCCAACACCCGAGTGACCTGCAAAAACATTTGTTTTGTTTTGCATCCAATTTTTCAGGGTATCCATGCCAACTTTTGTTTTAGTTGATGTTTTTAAGCAGCGGTAACCAATTTTTTCATACAGTTCAATAAGCTCCTCCATGTGTTTGTTTTGCTCACCATTGTATCGGTCGATTTTATTGAAGACCAAAGTACATGGGATACGGTAAGCTTCAGCCGATACTAAAAAGCGATCGATAAACGTCGTGGTGGTTACCGGGTAATTGATGGTTACAACCAAAAAGGCCTGATCAATATTTGAGGCAATGATGTGAGATTGTTTTGAAAGGTTAGGGGATTTGCGAATAATGTAATTTTTTCTTTCGACGATCGTTGTGATCAAACCATTAATTATATTCGTGTTCCCTTCGGTTTCTTCTTCAACAAATTTAAACTCCACATGGTCGCCCACGGCAATTGGGTTTGTACTTTTAATGCCTTTTAAGCGGAAGTTTCCTTTGATTTTGCATTCCACTTTATCGCCAGTTTCCGACTTCACGGTGTACCAACTTCCGGTCGATTTTATGACTATTCCTTTATTCAACTTTTAAATTTTTGTGGTGAAGAATGTTTATCTTTCGATTTCTATTCTAATTCAAAAGTAAGAAAAATAGTGAAACGTATTTTAAGCTATAATGTGAATGGTATCCGAGCGGCCATAAAAAAAGGCTTTCAAGACTGGTTGGTCGCTGAAAACCCTGATATTATTTGTCTTCAGGAAACAAAAGCACAGCCGGGACAAATGGAAGAAGATACCTTTGATGCCTTGGGATATCAAATTTATGCGCATTCGGCCGTTAAAAAAGGGTATAGTGGTGTGGCCATTCTTTGCAAGGAAAAGCCCGATCATGTGGAGTATGGGATGAATAATGCAAAGTATGATGTTGAAGGAAGGGTGATTCGGGTCGATTTTGGTGATTTAAGCGTGTTGAGTGTCTATTTCCCCTCGGGAACGACCGGAGGCCCCAGACAGGACTATAAGATGGATTTCTTGGTCGATTTTCAATCTTATCTGCAGGAGGTGCGCAAGGAACGTTCTAACTTGGTAATTTCGGGCGATTATAATATTTGTCGTTTATGGATTGATATTCACAATCCGGAGAAACAACAAAATACTTCTGGGTTTTTGCCGGAAGAGCGGGAGTGGTTCCAGCAATTTGTGGATGATGGCTATTGCGATAGTTTCCGCGAAATCGTTACCGATCCTGATCATTATTCGTGGTGGAGTTACCGAGCTGGCTCGCGTGCGCGAAACAAAGGTTGGCGGATCGATTACCATATGGTGACCGATTCGTTGAAAACAAAGGTGTCAGGGGCTGGTATTTTGGCTGATGTGGTGCATTCCGATCATTGTCCTGTTTGGGTTGAGCTGGACGCTTAATAGGCTTGTTCCACGTGGAAAACAAGAAAGGATTGAACAGCTGTTCAATCCTTTCTTGTTTATTTTTTGATGAGCTTAGTCACATGGTTTGTAAATAGCACCGGTGGCAAAGTCAACAATAGCTCCAGGCCAGAAAAGAATAACGTCTGCAATTAATGCAACTGCCCGAATGGGGCGCGCTGGTTCACCTTCTGCAGGTTTTGTTCGTTGACATGCTGACACTGGGCCACCAAAAACGGTTGCACATGAAGGAAGCAATACCGATGCACAGACCAGTAAGATAAGTAATTTAGCTCCTAACTTCTTTTTCATTGGATTAATAATTTAGAGGTTAATGTTTATTATTTTGGTTTTCGAAAGACGATCGTGCCATGCTAATTTATTCTCATAAAGTAGGATACTTATTGGTTCAAAAGGGACGATGCGCAAAAGCGAGCGTATTAGAATGGCTCTTGCTGATGCAGGAGCATTATCCTGCGAAATCACCTTTGTTTTTGTTAAAAGTTTACCCGGTGTTGATTGAATTATGAGTTCAAAAAGAAAATAATAAGCAAAGTATAAGACGAGAATGATAATTTTATCATTTAGATCATTAAGGCCACTCAAAAAAGGAGTATAACTCTTGAGTAAAATCAGAATAAAGATTCCAATCAATGAAAAGAGAATAAAATCGACTAAAAAACTTAAGAAGCGAATTCTTCTGGAAACGTTTTTTGTACCCATCTGACTAAATTAATCGTAATCAACCAAATTTAATGAAAGTTTATTTATACTTCCAAATATTATTCCCAATCCAGAATTATTTTTCCGCAGTTACCTTCTTCCATAATATCAAAGGCTTCCTGAAAATTATCGGCTTTCATACGATGGGTGATAACGGGAGAGATATCCAGTCCTGACGTTAGCATCATTTCCATGTGATACCAGGTTTCGTACATTTCACGGCCATAAATACCTTTCAGCGTTAATCCTTTAAAGATAAGCTTGCTCCAGTTTATTTGTGTTTTTTGAGGTAGCAAACCAAGCAGAGATATCTTTCCGCCGTTGTACATGTTCTCAACCATATCGTTGAAAGCAATGGGCGATCCGCTGCATTCCAAACCAATGTCAAAGCCGGCAACCATTCCCAGGGTTCCCATGGCTTCGCGAACACTTTCCTTTGTTGGATCGATTACTTTTGTTGCTCCCATTTTGCGGGCCAAATCGCGACGGTAGGGACTTAAATCGGTTCCGACAACGTTGCGCGCACCGGCAAATCTACTAACAGCAGCAGCCATAGCTCCGATTGGGCCTCCAATACCTGTAATCAACACATCTTCGCCTAAAAGAGGGAAGGAGAGGGCGGTGTGCGTGGCATTTCCCAGCGGATCCATAACGGCCATGATTTCATCGGGAATTCGGGAGTCTACTTTTAATACATTTTTGGCCGGAACAACGATGTATTCAGCAAAACCTCCATCGCGCTGCACACCAATTCCAACGGTATGATCGCAAATGTGTTGACGTCCGCGGCGACAGTTTCGGCAAAATCCACAGGAAATATGACCTTCAACAGTTACCCGTTCACCCACATGGACCCGATCCACTTCAGAGCCAGTTTCAACCACCTCGCCCATGTATTCATGTCCGATGGTTACCGGAGTCTTAATCGTATTCTGTGCCCATTCATCCCATTTATAAATGTGCAGGTCGGTACCGCAAACCGCGGCTTTTTTTATCTTTATCAGGACATCATTGTGCCCAACTTTTGGCATCGGGACATCTTCCATCCATAAGCCACGTTCTGGTTTACTTTTTACAATTGCTTTCATGAAATTAGTACATTTTTGCTTCAACAAATTAAGGCTATTTAAGTCTAAAAGAAAGAATGAATATCATATTCTAGCGTTCTTGCTTATGATAAGTACTGGGGGCCAGTGCTTTGGGAGACCATTGCTTGTAAAAAAGCAGCACTTCTTTTGAGTCGTAAGCACCGTCTTTTTCCAGATAAGCTGAATTTTGGGTGTGAATACGCTCGCCATTGCCATTCAAAACAACAAAAACCGGGAAGCCAAAACGTTGTGGGTAGTCCAATGATTTGAGTACATCCAGATTTTTGTTTTCCTTACTGTAATTGACTTTTACAACATTAAAATTGGCATCAACAAATGCTTTTATTTCGGAGTCGTTTTCTACGAAACGATGAAACTTGATACACCAGGGACACCAATTTCCTCCAATTTGCAGAAAGACATGTTTCCCTTCTGCTTTGGCTTGCTTAACCGCTTGCTGAATTTCAGCTTTAGCATTCGCCTCCGGCTTGTAGATCTGGCTTGTTTGGGCAAACAGGCTACTGCTTATTAAAATTGAAAATAGAACACCAATTAGCTTCTTCATGATAGTTACTTTTTGAATGGCCCAAAATTAAGCGATTAGGAGATGAGTTAACCTGAAAAAAAATCATGTTTTTCGGTTCGAGTAGGAAATAAGAAAGCCTCTTTGCAAGAGATTGGCTCACAGTTTGATTTTTTTTGCTTAGTTGTTTGTGTGAAAGTGAATCTCCTATGTTTTTTGAATGGTAAATTTTTTGTTGAATAGTAGACAACGATATTTTCTTAAGCGATTTATAGTCACGTTTGTAGCGTTTGCTTTGCTCTCGTTCCTCTCTTTTTGGGGAGGGATAAGACTAATGCTGAATGAGCATTATTATCATCTTCAGGCTGATCAGGAACAAAAAGTTTTGGTAGAAAAGCAACTGCTGGAGCATTATTTTGACGAGGCGGTCCTGGATATTTTAACAATTACTGAGAATCAGTTTTTTATCTCTTTCTTGAGTGGCGAAGATCATGATCTGGATCATCAAAAAGCTACGGAAGATTTGGTTGTCGATTTGTTTCGTTTTAAGAAAAATTATTACCAGCTTAGGCATTTAGATAATAATGGAATGGAGGTGTTTCGGGTAGAACGACGCCATTCGGATCCCTATATATGTAAGGCCAACGAATTACAGGATAAGAGTTCACGATATTATTTTCAGCAGAGTATTCAGCTAAACTCTGGACAGTTTTATGTCTCTCCTTTTGATTTGAACATCGAATACGGTAAAATTGAAATTCCTTATCGTCCTATGTTACGGATATGTATTCCGGTGTTTAATAGTAAGCAGGAGAAACTAGGAGTAAATGTGCTCACCTTTGATGGACGTCAGGTGATTGAGGAACTGGACGCCGAATCGGCTAAGGAGGAGGGGGTGAGTTATTTGGTTAATAACGATGGCTATATATTGAATACGCAAGATTCTACTTTGGAGTGGAGTTTTATGTTTCCCGATCAGATAAGTCAAAAGATTCAACAGTTATTCCCCGAAAGCTATACGCAGCTATTGGAAACAGATTGGGGGCAGTTTAAAAATGCGAAGGGTTTGTTTACTGTGGCTGATGTTTTTCCATTTAAAGGAGTAACATTGCCAGGCTACAACCTTAATAGTGCAGAAAATTATCGCTGGAAAATTATTTCATTGCTGCCTTCCGAAAAACTTGGCTTCGGAAACTTTGTTTCTATAAGCAATCTGATCCTCTGGTATGGCATTGTGTTGTTGTCTGGTTTGTGGCTGGCTTACTTCTATGCCGATGCCACTTTGCGCAGATTCCTGGCGCAGTCGGAGTTAGTCGAATCGGAAAGGAAGCTAACCGTTGCCAATCAAGCAAAAGATCAATTTTTTTCGATTGTTTCTCACGACCTTAAAAACGGCTCGGGAACCATAGCCAATTATCTGGAATTCATGCAGGAAAGCTATGTCGAATTTGGAGAGGAAGAGCGGCAGATGCACCTGAAGGATGTGACGTTTGCTGCGGCTCAACACAATAAGCTGCTTTATGAAATACTGGACTGGGCACGGCTACAGCAAGGACGGGTGGAGTTTAAGCCTTTGGTGATTTCTCTAAATGAGTTATTGGAAGAGCAGGTCAATATGGTGGGTTTGCAGCTCAAAAATAAGGGATTAACCATCAGCTGTGATCTGGATGCTGATTTGCAGGTGTTAGGAGACCGGGAGATGCTGAAAGCTATTCTCAGAAATCTGATTAGCAATGCAATTAAGTTTTCATTTCGTGATAATCGTATTTTGATTTCTGCCAAGCAAAAAGACGGAGAGGTGGAAGTAAAGGTGGTTGATTTTGGTATAGGCATGCGAAAAACAGATGCAACCAAGATTTTTGATCTTTCATCGAAAATACAGCAGCCAGGAACAGAAAAGGAGTCAGGAACAGGTTTTGGACTGAAGCTGGTGGCCGAGATGGTCGAGAAAAATAGCGGTACAATTCGGGTGGAGAGTGAGTTGGAGAAGGGGACCAGCTTTATTATATCACTTGTTTCTGAGAAATAAAAAAACCGCCTTTGCGTACAAAAGCGGTTCTTGTTATATGTAGAGTAAGTGGCCGATCTGCAAAGGCAGTACGGCAACTTACGGAAGCGCACCAACAAGCGTTGGCACGACTATCTTTATTAGCGTATTTCTGAGCCGTTTTTCAACTTTTCTTCGGGCGAAACAAAGCGTAGGGTACCATCTGCATCTTCGGCCATCAAAATCATTCCCTGCGATTCAATTCCCCGCAACTTCCGTGGTTCCAGATTCACCAAAACCGATACTTGTTTTCCGATGATTTCTTCGGCCTTGTAATGCTCCGCAATTCCAGAAACAACCGTGCGTTTATCAATACCAGTATCCACCAAAATTTTCATTAATTTTTTGGTTTTAGTAACCGGTTCAGCTTCCAAAATAGTAGCTGTTCGGATATCCATTTTCATAAAATCATCAAACGTGCAGTTTTCCTTGGCTGGTGTGGCAACAGCTTCAGCAGCTTCATTGGCTTTTTTGGTGTCCAGCAGCTTTTGCACCTGTGCTTCAATCACGCTGTCTTCAATCTTTTCAAACAGCAGTTCGGGTTTGTTGGTTTGGTGTCCGGCAGGCAGCAAATCGGTATGTCCCAGCTCGCTCCAGTCCAGTTTCTCAAAGTTGATGAACCCTCTTAATTTATTCATGCTAAAAGGAAGAAAGGGCTCCAGCATGATGGTCAGGTTAGCCGTAATCTGCAAACAGATATTCATGACCGTTTTTACGCGTTCCGGATCGGTTTTAACCACTTTCCAGGGCTCTTCGTCAGCCAGATACTTATTACCCAGTCGAGCCAAATCCATGGCTAATTTCAAGGCTTCGCGGAAACGGTATTGATCCAGACTTTTCTCCACTTCAAGCTTTAACTTACCAATTTCATTCAGGGCTGCCTGATCCACTTCATTTAGTTCGCCCAAGGAAGGTACTTTGCCGTCGTAATATTTTTGAGTGAGTACCAGTGCTCGGTTCACAAAGTTCCCCAACACAGCAACCAGTTCGTTGTTGTTGCGGGCCTGGAAATCTTTCCAGGTAAAGTCGTTGTCTTTGGTTTCCGGCGCATTGGCTGTTAGCGTGTATTTTAGCACATCTTCTTTGCCGGGAAATTCTTCCAGGTATTCGTGCAGCCAAACGGCCCAGTTGCGGGAAGTGGAGATTTTGTCGCCTTCCAGATTCAGGAATTCGTTGGCTGGCACATTTTCAGGTAGAATGTAACTTCCTTCCGCTTTCAGCATACTTGGGAAAATGATGCAGTGGAATACGATATTATCTTTTCCGATGAAATGCAGCATTTTGGTTTCCGGATCTTTCCACCATTTCTCCCAGTCCGGAGTCATTTCCTTGGTGGCTGAAATATAGCCAATGGGCGCGTCAAACCACACATACAGCACTTTGCCTTCGGCACCTTCAACCGGAACAGGCACGCCCCAGTTCAGGTCGCGGGTAACGGCGCGCGGGTTTAGGCCACTATCAATCCAGCTTTTACACTGTCCGTACACGTTTGATTTCCACTCTCTGTGACCTTCCAAAATCCACTCTTTCAGCCAGGGTTCGTATTGGTCGAGTGGGAGATACCAGTGCTTAGTTTCTTTCAGCACGGGCGTGTTTCCACTGATCATCGACTTGGGATTGATTAGTTCATTAGGGCTGAGCGATGTTCCACAGCTTTCGCATTGGTCGCCATATGCTTTTTCGAACGAACATTTCGGGCAGGTGCCGACGATGTAACGGTCGGCTAAAAACTGCTTGTTTTCTTCGTCGTAATACTGTTCGCTGGTTTGCTCTACAAACTTACCATCGTCGTACAACTTCTTAAAAAATTCGGCTGCTGTTTCATGATGAATCTCTGCGCTGGTGCGTGAATATACATCGAATGAAATTCCAAATCGGGCAAATGAATCTTTGATCATGCCGTGGTATTTGTCCACGATGTCCTGTGGCGTTACGCCTTCGTTTTTTGCTTTCAAAGTGATTGGTACGCCGTGTTCGTCCGATCCTCCGATAAAGGCAACTTCTTCGTTTTTCAGACGAAGGTAGCGTGCGTAAATATCAGCCGGAACGTAAACACCGGCCAGGTGACCAATGTGCACAGGCCCATTGGCATAAGGCAGGGCAGAAGTAATTAAGGTACGTTTGTATTGTGACATGTCAACGTGTTTTTTTATTGTGGTGAAAACCAATTCTCATTAAGGGCTACAAAGATAAGCGAAATTTTGAGCCGAAAGAATAAGTAACCAATGCAAAAGCAATTGATTTAAAATGGGTATTTCGCTTGTTAAAGCATCAATAAACCGTTTTTTCTTAAGCTTATCATTGGCTTGCTATTCCAGAATAAGATAAAATCTTCGCCGGTTTCATCTTCAAAACTGGTTTGAAGGTCGTCAAAGGTAGGCAGAGTGGCGTTTTCAACTGCTAACTTTGGGAGTTGCGCAATGAGCCATCTTCCTTCATGTTCTTTGATCTGAATGCTTATTTCTGTTTTCTTGTTCGAAAACCTGAGCTCAGCCATTGGGTAGGTTCGTTTTTTCTTCGTTTTGCTGAAGTAATCAACACTTGCTTTTCCGCCTATCCAAACGATTGAAGCTGATGAGCTGACCGGTTGATATTCCTGTGACTCGATGGCTTGTTCTATAAAGCCGGGATGTACTTTGGTGCGCGGCACTTTAAAATCGAACCAATCCTGAAGCGGAATATCGAAGCCAATGGCATGCATGTAATTGAACAGCGATTTTTTAAGTCCATCACTAAAAAGCTCGTGGTTGCAACCTGTTGAATCAATATGAATCAGATCATTGTTAGCAAATGTACCCACGGTTGTATTTTGGATTTTCACCTTAAATTTTTCAGGATGAAGTCCAACGGGACTGTGGGCAGTCATGGCAAACTGATGCCAAAAGCCGGACTGAATCACGCCGGCTTCAAATAACTGGCGAACCACTTCCAGCGAATCGATGGTTTCCTGGGTGGTTTGTGTCGGGAAACCATACATCAGGTAGGCGTGCACCATGATTCCTGCCCGAGTGAAATTATCTGTAACCTTGGCTACTTTGGTCAAACTTACTCCCTTGTTAATCATGCCAAGCAGGCGGTCGGATGCAACTTCCAGTCCGCCAGACACGGCAATACAGCCAGACTCTTTCAGGAGCAGGCATAGGTCATAGGAAAAACTCTTCTCGAACCGGATGTTGGTCCACCAAACTACGCTTAGCTTTCTGCGAATGATTTCCAGAGCGAGGGCTCTCATTAGGGCTGGAGGTGCCGCCTCGTCTACAAAGTGAAAGCCAATTTGCCCGGTTTGTTCGATGAGTTGTTCTATGCGGTCGCACAGGAGTTTTACGCTGCTGGGCTCGTAGCGTCTGATGTAGTCGAGCGAAGTGTCGCAAAAGGTGCAACGTCCCCAATAACAGCCGTGTGCCAGGGTCAGTTTGTTCCAGCGCCCATCACTCCACAGGCGATGCATGGGGTTTACAATCTCGATGACGGAGAGGTAGTGTTCAAGTGGTAAATCAGAATAATCGGGAACACCCACATCGGCCTGAAAAATATCTTTTTCAACAGCTCCATCGCAGTATATCACTTTTCCATCGTCACTCCTGAAGGTTCTTTTTAACTGGTCGGCGTCCCGTTTGCCATCCAGATGCTCAAGCAGTAACAGCGTGGGAGCCTCACCATCGTCAAGTGTAATAAAATCAAGGTAATCGAAAACGCGTGGATCAGAAAGTGAACGTAGTTCAGTGTTCGGAAAGCCTCCGCCCATGACAAGTTTAACCTCTGGATAGTGCTTTTTTAACCATTGACCACTTTTTAGGGCACTGTATAAATTGCCGGGAAAAGGGACCGAAAAAGCCACGACTGTCGGCTGATACTGTTCCATTTTTTGCTGCAGCAAGGAGGTCAGTAACTGGTCGACGAAACTGTCAGGCGCCAAAAGGGAGTCGTGCAGTTCGTCAAACGTATTGGCTGACCGGCCCAGTCGTTCGGCATAGCGGCTAAAACCGAAGTGAGGATCTACTGCTTCAACAATCAAGTCGGAAAGATCTTCAAGATAAAGGGTTGCCAAATGTCTGGCTTTATCGTGGATGCCCATGGTGCCAAAAGCCCAGTCCAAGTCTTCGGTATGAGCAAAACGAGCGGCTTCGGGCAGGTAGGTTCCTTCGCAAATAACATGGGCTAGGGTGCTGTTTTTATTTTGAAGGAAGGCCATGACCGGATCAATAGTTCGGATATATTCATCGCGTAAATTAAAAATACGCTGACTATTGGCTGATAACTCGAGCTCATCCGCCTCAATTCGCTGAAAAAGTGACTTTAAACCCGAGGTTGAGAATAAGGCCAAAATGACTTCAATCCCCAAGTCGCACTGGTTTGAAGCGATGGAACGCGTATTTAAAAAGCCTTTTAAATAGGCTGTTGCTGGATACGGCGTATTCAGTTGAGTAAACGGTGGCGTGATGAAAAGTATTTTTTGACTCACATTCAAATATTTAGATTCGTAAAAGTAATATAAACCATGGAAAGATTGATTTGATGATGGAAGGTGGTTTTAAAACTCGTTGATTAGGAAGCTGGTTGAAAGTGAAATCCTCTCTTGCCAATAGCCTGGAAACTAAATAATCCTTTGTAATTTCGTTGCAATAAATTTTCAAGCTATGATTGGATTTGACAACGGTAGCTATCGCACCTTAGCGGAAATCAGTATTCCCATTACCAGTCTTTCGATTAACCGCGGTTACGGCGCATTTGAATTTCTGGAGGTGATTCAGGGGAAACCCTTTTATGGTGATCGGCATGTGACTCGGTTTTTAAAAACCATGCGGTTGCTGAAGATCAAGACGGACTTCGATGAGCATTTGGTTGAAGTGATTGCAGAGCTGATTGAGCGAAACCAACTGAAAAATGGGTTCATCAAGCTGTTTGCTTTGCCCCATGAGGCCGCTTTTAAGGAAAGCTACAAGGCCGCATTGTATGTTTTTCCAACTCAAATGCCCGATTATCCCACTTCGTTTTACACTGATGGCGTTCGTTTAGTGCTGAAGCCTTTTGATCGATTTCTTCCTGAGGCTAAGTCAACGAACTATTTGGCAGGCCAATACTGGATGAACGAACAGACCGATCCTCGTGTAGTGGATGTGTTGTTTCACAATGGAAAAACGGTGCAGGAAACCTCGCGGGGTAATCTTTTTGCCGTCAAGGAGGGGAAGGTTATAACGCCCGCTGAAAACGTGCTGGAAGGTGTCACCCGTGGGTTGGTGCTGGAGATTCTGAAAGCGCAGCAAATTCCGTATGCCGAAGCGGAATTACCTTTGACAGATTTGCTGACAGCCAATGAAGTATTTTTATCGAGCACGACCAAGCACATTATGCCGGTTACCACCTTGGATGCGAATCCTGTGGCAGACGGAATACCAGGACCAATCACTCAGCAAGTGATGGAGGCGTTTCTGCTGCTCAAACAGCAATATGGAAAATAAAGATTAAGTGTTGCTTACTGTTGTTTTGATTTTGCTGCGGTTCAATGCATTGGTTGAATTGCCTAAAAGCATGGGGAAAAGATCTGATCGTTGAATAATGATCGGATTTTTTTGTTGCTGCCAGTGCCTTTTTTCGGGGCTTAGCGCTCATTTTCAAATCAATTGCTCTCCCCGATGTTTGCATTAGCCTTTCAGTTTTCTTATCTTGACAGAAAAGCCTAAAGTAACTTCCTGCTAGTTGGTCACAATGTAAATCTTAAAATAGAACAATATGGCAGAACAAGAAGAAAAGTATGAGATTAATCCCGAGTTAAAATCAACGAAAAAATACTTTGATGTTGATGCTCCTGTGTTTTGGCCATCGGCTATTTTGGTCGTTCTTTTTATCGCAGTTACGCTGATTGTGGGGGAGCCCATGGGAGAAGTATTTGGTAAAATTCAGAATGCCATTTCCGATTCGGGCGGATGGTTCTTTGTGTTAGCGGTTAACTTTTTTCTTGTTTTTGTATTGTATATCGCCTTTAGCAAATATGGGGAAATCAGGCTCGGAGGCCGGAATGCCAAACCCGAATTTTCGAAGGCAGCTTGGTTTGCCATGCTTTTTAGTGCAGGAATGGGGATTGGTATTTTGTTTTGGAGCGTGGGCGAGCCCATGAACCACTTTGTTAGTTCGCCAACCTCTGAGGGGCAAACGGTGGAGGCGGCTCGGGTAGCCATGGAGCTTACCTTTTTAC
Organism: Sunxiuqinia sp. sy24; assembly: GCF_052677165.1. NCBI lineage: Bacteria > Pseudomonadati > Bacteroidota > Bacteroidia > Marinilabiliales > Prolixibacteraceae > Sunxiuqinia > Sunxiuqinia sp. sy24. The sequence goes on along the minus strand of NZ_JBQYLH010000013.1, from coordinate 106,938 downwards.
ACTGGGGGCTGCATGCCTGGGGTATTTATGCTTTGGTAGGCATGGCGCTGGCTTTTTTTACCTTCAACCGTGGATTGCCGCTAACCATTAGTTCCGTGTTTTATCCCGTGTTAGGGCGTCGGATAAACGGGCCCATCGGGAAGATTATCAATGTACTGGCGGTGGTAGCCACTCTTTTTGGATTGGCTACCTCACTGGGGATGGGCGTGCAGCAGGTCAGTGCGGGCTTGGCACACCTGTTTAATATACCCAATACCATTACCACCCAAGTCATTTTAATTACCCTAATCACGCTTGCTGCTACTGGTTCTGTTGTGGCTGGACTGGGCTCTGGGGTGAAGCGATTGAGTGAAATCAATATTGTATTGGCTGGGCTCTTTTTGTTGTTTATTATCGTGGTCGGGCCTACCTTGTTTATCGTCGACTCCTTTGTTCAGAATCTGGGGAGTTATGTGCAGAACTTTTTTGAGTTGAGTTTCTGGACAGAGACCTATCAGCAATCGAACTGGCAAAACAGCTGGACGGTATTTTACTGGGCTTGGTGGGTGAGCTGGTCGCCTTTTGTGGGCATGTTTATCGCCCGTATTTCGCGTGGACGGACTCTCAAAGAATTTGTTTTAGGCGTATTGATCGTACCTTCTTTGCTTACTTTTTTATGGCTCTCGGCCTTTGGTGGAAGTGCCATGTTCCTGGAATTGAATGGTCTGGCAGATATTGCCGGTGCGGTAAAAGAAAATGTATCGACCTCGCTTTATGTGCTGCTGGAACAGTTTCCAATCTCGTCCATTACGTCGATGGTTGGCGTTATTCTGGTAGCTAGTTTTTTTGTCACCAGCTCCGACTCCGGTTCGTTGGTCGTTGATAGCTTAACGGCTGGAGGAAAGCTGGATGCGCCTGTTGCTCAGCGTATTTTTTGGGCGTTGACCGAGGGAGCCATCGCAGCGGTTCTTTTGATAGGTGGCGGCCTGCAGGCCCTGCAAACAGCGGCAGTAACCACCGGACTGCCTTTTGCTGTTATCCTGATCACTATTGCCTATAGCCTGTTGAAGGGGCTGCGGGGTGAGCATGTTGAGATGATGGAACGACTAAGGGAGAAAGAGCAAAAGGATTACCAAAGAATTATAGTCGATATTCTGAAAAAAAGAGAATCGAAATAGTGTTTTACCGATTGAATATTAACAACTAGCGAATAGAATTATGGAAAGATTGGATAACATACTGGTGTGCATGGACCTGACCGAGATGGATGATTTTCTGATTAACTATGCGAGCTACTTGGTGGAACAGACGAATGCTCAAAAAATCTATTTTCTTCATTTGTTGCAACGTTATGACTTACCCCGTGAAATTTTGAGTGAGTTTCCGGATCTCAAGCAGCCGATTAGCAAGATTATTCAGGAGGAATTGGAAGAGAAATTGGCGAGTAGTTTTCCGCATTCGGAGGAGATTATTACGGAGGTGGTGGTGCTGGAGGGCATCAAGTCCGACAGCTTGTTACAATTTACACGCGATAAGAAAATCAACTTGACCTTGTTTGGGAAAAAAGTGGGTTACTTCGGAAGAGGTGCTCTGGCCCGGCGAATCATGCCACTAACACCTTCGTCGGTTATTTTGGCAAGCGAAACGGCCCTTCCTAAAATCGACAATATCCTGGTGCGCATCGATTTCTCAAAAATGTCGGAAATAGCCATGCTTACAGCCGTTGGCTTAAGCCAACATACCGGGGCAAAGGTGTTTGCCCTCCATGCCTATAAGATTCCAATTAGCCATTTTCCTAGTTATTCGCCCGAAGATGAAGAACGCTTGCAGTTGAAGATGGGAAAACATGGTGAAAAAGAATACCTGAAATTTATGAAGAAGTTGAAGCTGGATCCCGAAGCGATTCCTTGTTCTTTTCAGTATGATAAAAACTACGATGAAGCTCAGTTGCTTTACCATCATGGACTGGTTAATCAGGCTGATCTGATTATGATCGGATCAAAAATAAAGTCAGATCTGGCTAATGTCATTCTTGACCAGACCTCGGAAGATTTAGCTGAAGTGGAGAAAAATATTCCAGTGATGATTGTGAAAGACCGCAAGCAAACCCTCGGCTTTTTAGAGGCGCTTTTTGATTAATTAATGGCTTAAATTCAGATCTTATGAGAGTTCAATTTCGAATAGTAGTACTTTCCTTGCTTATTGTATTCATCGTGAGTGCTTGTAGTACATCACCCCGGCAACAGCCCGAACAAGACTGGACGGTGAAACTGGTTTATACCGATTGGTCGGAAGCAGTGGCGCTGACCACCCTGGCAAAGGTCTTGCTTGAGGAGCGAATGGAATTTGAGGTGCAAACCAAGTTGACCGATGTGGAGTCGGCTTATGCCGAAGTAGCAAGGGGTGAAGCCGATATTTTTGCTGATGCCTGGTTGCCCGAAACACACGCCCATTACCTGGAGTCGCATGGTGATTCGATCGAGCGTTTGGGCATCATTTACCCGCATGCCCGCACGGGACTGGTGGTGCCGGCCTACAGTCGTTACAACTCGCTGGAGGATTTTAAAGGAACTGATGTTGAGATTATTGGTATTGAAGCAGAAGCTGGCATCATGTATCAAGCACGTTACGCCTTGCAGCAATATGAGCTGGAAACGGTTCGACTGAAAAACCTGTCGGAGCAGGAAATGATTAGTCAGCTTACTGAAGCCTATAAACGTCGCGAGGAGGTAGTCATCACGGGCTGGGAGCCCCATGGCTTGTTTGCACGTTTTGAGCTAAAATTTCTGGATGATCCGCTGAACGTTTTTGGCGATCGGGAGAATATTTATGCTTTGGGAACTTCCGGAATAGAAGAACGACTGCCGCATGTGGTGCGATTTTTCGAGCGCATGCAGCTTTCTGAAAAGCAAATTAACGGCCTGATTGATGCGATGAACAGTGAAGTGGATCCCGAAGAAGGCGTGCGCGTGTGGATCGGTAAAAACGATTATATCGTCAACCAGTGGGTGAAAAACCTGAAGCCCGAACGAAAAAAGATCATGTAAGACAACAAAATTAGAAAAAGTGATTCCATGGTTTAGTTGATGCTGACTTTTTTTTTAGTGAAAAACGGAAGGAAGATTTACCTTTACTGGCATCTTACGCTCAGAGGAAAGGCACCTTATTCTGAAGAGATAGGAGCGAATCGAAGTTCATAATCAAACGAAACATACAGTGGGAAGCTTAAAAAATACCTTGATACAAATTACGCAGAATGGCATGGGAGCCGGCGATGAATCGCTGGGGCTTTTGTTGGTCAGCAACTACCTGACCCTTCTGAGCGAAGAAACCCATCTGCCGAGGGTAATTGTCTTTTACAATGCGGGAGTTCAACTCCTCCGTAGTGGTTCTCCGGTCACTGAAATTCTGAAAGAGCTTCAGCAGAAGGGAGTCCAGCTCATGGCTTGTAAAACCTGCTTAAATCATTTCGGTCTTATCGGAAAAACTGAAGTTGGCCTGGCCGGCACCATGATGGATATTATTGAACTGCAGAAAGTAGCCGATAAGGTGGTGAATCTGTAGTTTGTCGGAGGAGATAATATTTTTAAATTTATTATATTGTGAGGTGAGATCGGAATAAGATAAGTTAACTCAGGCCAGAACCGAAGCTAATACCATGCGTAACTATTTTGCAGAGTCAGTTCAACGACTCAGTGAATCCGAATTGAGGGAATGATTGACTTACCCGGAAGACTTTGTTCCAGAAGCTATTGTGGTTGCCCGGGAGGAGCTGAAGAACAGACAGATAAATTCCAAGTCTTCTGATATTCAGGAAAAAAATCAATTATCAGGAACCGTTGCAGCAAATGCAGTTAAGCGAAAACCAAAGTTTCGGTAGAATTGGTCCTTTGTTGACATAATCTTACGCCCGGATACTCACTCTATTTCCAGGACCACTAAAAATCGCCTGCTCTTAACACTCAGATTCTATTTTTTGACCTTATTCTTTCTGCAGGTAGCTTCTATTCCACAGATGATTCTGGAAAGGCTGGGAATTATCTGCAAGGTGAATAAGTTTGATTTAATTCCAGATTATTTCGTCAACACAACCGATATCTTTTTTGCTTCTTTCCTGATTCCATTAATGGCTGGTTTGCTGGAATAGGCCCAGTTTCGTTTGGTCTTGAGTCGATTCAATAAGCGCTATTTCGATTGGTTTATTGCTCTTTTGGTGAGTTTCATCATCCATAAAAGCGTGGGGACTTACCTGCTGTCACCTTCTGATTTTTACAGTAGTTTTTGGCTCAAACTTCTTTCATTTACCTCTTTATTGCTATTCCAATTTATTTTTCTCTGGCTCAGACAAATATTCACTCGAATTGGTTTGAAAAGAACTGGGAATACGCTTTAAAGTATCTGTTTTATTCGCTGGCACTGCTTTTTGCTATTCTGCATTTACCTACTCTTGATCTGACAACTGCTGAGCAGCTATTCTTTTGGCCGCTGCTTATTCTTCCCTTTTTGGTTTATGCATTTGTGTTCTCCTACGTTCGCATTCGGATTGGCTTTGCTTATGCGGTTTTGCTTCACTTTTTCATCGATCTGATCGTGATTATTCTGCAAAATTGAAACAAACAGAAGGCGACTGCTAGGGTAATCCTGGTGCTCAAAAATTTCTCTCTTGGGTTGAATTCCCCCTTTCCCAAAATTATTTTCTACTTTTGCGGGTGTTGTGGTGGCTAGCTTTCTGTTTATCAGAAAGTGCCTTAATAAGGGAATCCGGTGCGAATCCGGAGCAGTCCCCGCTGCTGTAAGCCTTGCGAAATCTTTTTTGAACCCCAGCCACTGTCCCGGTTTTCCGGGGTGGGAAGGCCTCAAAAAAGAAAGGTGAGCCAGAAGACCTGCCAGCAACAGAATGTTTAACCGGATCTTCGGGAAAAAAGATCGTCGGGAACATGGTTCCTGCCAATTCGATTTCTCTAAGGCGCAAAGCCCAAAATGTAGAATGAAGAAATTTTCGAGTTATTTGTTAACGCTTGGTTTTTTGGTCGTTGCGGTGTTTTCGACCCAAGCACAAGCACCCCGGCGAATTATTTCGCTGGCTCCCTCGCTGACCAAAAACCTGTACCTGCTCGGTGCTGAGGACTTGTTGGTAGGATGCACCAGTTACTGCACCCTGCAAAGTGGAACCAAGGCAGAAGTGGTGGCCTCGGCTATCCAGGTGAATTACGAGAAAGCGGTGATGCTTCAACCCGATTTGGTCATTACCACTTCGCTCACCAAACCCAAAACCATCGACACCTTTAAAAAACTGGGGGTCGACGTGCTGGTGTATGATTCACCGCGCTCGTTTGAAGAGATTTGCAGCCAGTTTATCGAACTGGGGAACAAGATTGGGAAAAAGCAGCAAGCTGAAAAAATGATTGCCGATGCCAAAGTACATATGCAGCAAATCCTTCAGAAGATACCTGCTGATGCTCCTTCGCAGAAGATGATGATGCAGATTGGCGCTAACCCTTTGTTTTCGGTCGTCCCCAATACGTTTATGAACGACTTTGTGAGGCTGTCGAACACCAAGAACATTGCGGCTGACCTGTCCATTGGTAGTATTACCCGCGAGTCGGTGCTTATTCGAAATCCGGATATCGTTGTGGTGGTGTTGATGGGCATGATTGGAGAAGAGGAAAAGGAACAGTGGATGAGTTATCCGAGCTTGAGTGCTGTGAAGAAAAAACAGATTTTCATAATGGATGCCGACAGGGCGTGCAGTCCAACGCCTTTGTCGTTTGTAGAGGCATTGGACGAGCTAATCACCAAAATATATCAGCAATGAAACAAGGATTGGTTCATATTTATACCGGAACGGGCAAGGGAAAAACGACTGCTTCTGTAGGTCTGGCAACTCGGGCTTTAGGACAAGATTTGAAGGTGGTGTATGCACACTTTATGAAGCGCCCCGAGCTGTATGGCTATCACGAAATTGACAGCCTGAAAAAACTGGGAGCAACCATTATGGGATTCACCGATGGGCATCCGGGTTTCAATAAGTCGGTGACCTCGGAAATGCTTCGTCAGCAGGTGGCAGAGGCGCTGGTTTATCTGTCGGCTTATTGCCAAACCGCATCGCCTGGCTTGATGATTCTGGACGAAATTTTGATTTGCGTACGCGATGGCTTTTTGGACGAAGCTGATCTGATTCACTTTATCGAGTCGAAACCCGAAACGATGGAGCTGGTCTTAACGGGGCGCGGCGCTACGGACGGATTGATTGAAAAGGCCAATTACGTGTCGGAAATCAACAAGGTGAAACATCCGTTCGACGAGGGAATTCCCAGTCGGAAAGGCATTGAGTTTTAAAAAGCCCCCGCCCGGCTAAGCAATAAGAAGGATTGGTTTTCGCAGTGCTTTTAAAGTCAGGAAATTAGTCACTTCTTAGAATGGAATAATAAGAAGAAAAGCAGGCGTGCTGAATTGCGCAGGTACACCTAATTTTATTGGCGTGCGAATGAACTAAAAAAAGAAACATTGATCGGACAAGGAAAATATATCAAATGGATTGTGGCTGTGCTGGCCTTAATCGCCATCCTATTGTTTTCGGTGGGCATTGCCCTGTCAGTTGGTGAGCTGAAGCTGAGTGTGGCTGAAATTTGGCAGATGCTGCTGCATGGTGGCGATGAAGGCAATTTGCAATACCTGTTGATTTCGCGCGTGCGCCTGCCTCGGGTTATTCTGGGCATTGCCGTGGGTGGTGCTTTGAGCCTGGCCGGTGTTATTTTGCAAGGCATTTACCGTAACCCACTGGTTGAACCGTTTACACTCGGAATTTCAGGCGGTGCTTCGCTGGGGGTAGCCTTTACCATTGTGTTCGGTTTGCACGTCTCTCTGGGCTCTTTTATGCTACCTCTTGCTGGTTTTATTGGTGCTTTTGTCATTATTTTTCTGGTCTATACGCTGAGTTCCCGGAAGGGAAGCATTAACATTCAAAACATGCTGCTTACCGGGGTAATGGTCAGCTTTATTGCTTCGTCAGCCATGATGTTCCTGATGGCAACCACCAGTTCGGATAATTTGCATGGCATTGTGTTTTGGATCATGGGTTCGCTGGATGAACCGGATACCGGACTGATCAAATTAACTTTGATTTCGAGTTTGGTGGTGCTGGTGATTTCTTACCTGTTTGTACAACCGCTGAATGCCTTGCGATTGGGCGAAGAAAAAGCCATGCATCTGGGTGTCAATACCAATGTGGTGATCCGGGTGATGTTTGTTCTGGCTTCCTTATTGGCCGGAATTTGCGTGTCGGTGGCCGGTGTTATTGGTTTTGTGGGCTTGATTATTCCGCATGTGTTGCGGCTGCTTTTTGGTTCTGATTATCGGTTTTTATTGATCGGATCTTTTTTGTTGGGAGGTATCTTTTTGGTGTTGTCCGATGTGGTGGCCCGAACGATTATTTCGCCCAACGAATTGCCCATTGGCGTGATTACCGGTATCATTGGCGGAGTGGTATTTCTGTTGTTGATGAGTCAAAAACGAAAGGGAAATTAGCATGAGTGACGCTTTTTTTTACATCGATAATTTTTCCTGCGGCTACCCCGGGTTTAAACTGAATGGCATTAACCTGAGCTTGCAGAAGGGATCGTTTAATGGAATTATTGGTCCCAATGGCTCTGGAAAAACAACCTTGTTTCGTGGAATTACAAGTTCCATTGCCACCTTGGACGGATCGGTCCTTCTGAAGGGAAAAAACCTGCAAAAGCTTTCTCTGAAAGAGCGGGCGCAGAACATTGCCATTGTGAGTCAGTTTGTGGATACCGACCAGATTTTGGTGGAAGATTATGTGCTGATGGGACGTATGCCTTACCACAACCGATTTCAGTTTTTCGAGTCGAAAGGAGACTTTGAAAAAGCATATCATTACATGGAGTTGACCGATGTTTTGAAGCACAAAGACAAGCTAATGACAGAGTTGAGTGGGGGCGAACAACAGCGCGCCGCCATTGCCAGGGCCTTGACTCAAGAACCGGAATTGCTGCTTCTCGACGAGCCGACTTCACATTTGGATATTACGCACCAGGTTAAGATACTGGACTTGCTATACCGCCTCAATAAAGAGATGAAACTGACCGTCTTGATGGTGATTCATGATCTGAACCTGGCTTCGGAATATTGCGATCAACTGATCCTTTTCAACGGAGGGAAGCTGTTCACCCAGGGGACACCCGAGGAGGTCCTTTCATTCGATACCATCGAAAAAGTTTATAAAACGCCGGTTATTACCCGCACCAATCCGTATTCGAACAAACCGGTTATCTTTCTGGTGAGTGAGAAGATGATGAAAGATTCGCATAATTGAGTTAACTTGCTTTAACAAAAGCAAGTTCTATGCGAACAATACGACCGTTTTTTTGGGTAGCGCTGTTTTTGATACTCACCCAGGAAGCCCTGGCCTTGCCCGTTCATGAGCCGAGAGCTGAAGAGCGCGACACAACACTAGTCAACCAATTTCTGGGACTGTTTGAAACCCAGGAAGGAGCGGATATTCCTGAGGCTCAACGCTCCAAACGAAAGCAAGTGGATGGGCTTCTTAAAGCTCTTAGCCAACGCGATGGAAAACTGCAGTTCAATGGAGTGGCTACGGCCAGCGTTCAGGTAGAACCAATGACCGATGCCAATTATCAGGGAGTGGGCTCCTTTGATATTTTTGCCTTTACCAGCTTTGGGCCACATACCATTTTGTTTTTCGACCTGGAGGCCGTTGGTGGTGATGGCCCGGATCAGCTTATTCCGAACAGGAGTGTTTTGAATGCCGATGCCGGTTCCAGTCAAAGCTCAGAAGGAATTGATCACTTGGTGGTATTGGAGGCCTGGGCTGAGTTCCGGGCTCTAAAAGACTTACTGACTGTTAATGTTGGGAAGATTGATGTAACGAACTATTTTGATAATAACCTGCATGCCAACGACGAAACCAGCCAGTTTTTAAGCGGAGCCTTTGTGAATAGCATTGCACTGCCGGCACCGATGAACTCTCCGGGGCTCCGGCTGCGAACCTCCTTATTTAATCGGTTCTATATTCAGGTTGGATTAAATCGTTTCGACAATTCGGGCAATGACTTGATGCGCCATCATTTTAAAATTGCAGAAACTGGCTTTATGCTTTTCCCGGGCTCCAAATGGGAAGCCAACTTTCGGATCTATGGCTATGAACATCCGGCAGGCGGAAATAGCCAGGGCATAGGTTTTTCGGCTGATGAGCTGATTGCCGGAACCTTCACCGTATTTGGGCGCTATGCGAAGAATGAACGTAAGCTGGCTGAATGGTTTGGTGTGGAGCGGGCCTGGAGTGCCGGCATTGGTTTCAAACAATTGGTTCTGAATCGGGAGTTTAATGTTGGCTTGGCGTATGGCGATACCAAACTTTTTGGCGATGGCCAACGTGAAAGGCTGGCTGAGCTTTATCTTAGCAATCAATTTAACCAATGGGTTTATCTTTCCCCTCATCTCCAGTGGCTTGATGCGGCAAGTCCAACTCAGGACGAACATGTTTTACTGGGCTTGAGAATAAATTTTAGCTATTAATAGTTGGCCTTTTATTATTGGTTGTTCCTGCTTTTTTTGTTTCGGCTTTTAGCGAAATTGAATTGGTTGAGTTGAAAAAAAACTTCTCTGAAAAGAAATTATTCCTACATTTGCCACGGATTTGGTTCCAACGACTGTTTCGCAGTCGGGATGAATAGGGAATCCGGTTAGAATCCGGAGCTGTACCCGCAGCTGTAAGCCTTAATACAGTTTTCTGAACCCCATGCCACTGTTCTTCATCAGAACGGGAAGGCGTCAGAAAGCAAGGTGAGCCAGAAGACCTGCCAAAATCCATTTTGAATATTAACAAAAGCTTCGGGAATAAAGCTAGTGAACAATAATCGCGTATTTTTCACAATCTTATCCTAAGCTCATTCTACTAAATTAGAAATGAGAAGGTTTATTTTATTATCAGGACTTCTGGTCCTAGCTGTTTGTGAGCTTTATGCTCAGGAACACAGTCTTTCAGACACTATTTTGTTGGGCGAGGTAAACACCTATGCCACCGTGAAAAAGTACCAGGCCGGTGCTAAGTTGGAATCCATTTCAAACGATCAGCTGGACATTGCTCGTACAGGTACATTGAATGATCTATTGGGGCGGTTTACCCCGCTTTACCTAAAAGCAGATGCAGGTGGTTTGGCAAACATTCGTTTTCGTGGTACTTCGGCCGACCACACCTCCATTAATTTTGGCGGAATCAATATTAACTCCCTCACACTAGGATCGGCTAATTTCGCAAGTGTTCCCATGTATTTGTTTGATGGTGCGGATTTGCAATACGGCTCTTCATCAGCGGTCAACGGCTCTGGTTCTATTGGCGGGGCTGTATATCTGGGATTGAAAAATAATTGGACCAATGGTATTCGTGTTCAGGCAACTGAATCACTGGCTTCGTTTGGAGAACAACTATACGGTACCAAAGTATACGTCGGGAATGGTAAGCTTGAATCGGTAACCCGCCTGTATTATTTTTCCAGGGAGAATAATTTCAAATTTCGCTATCCTCAGGATGGAAAAGAGTATACTCAGCGGGGAGCCCGAATTGAAAATATGGGGCTGCTCCAGGAGCTAAACTACCGTTTTGATTGTCAACAATGGCTTAAAACATCCGTTTGGTTAGCAGATGACTGGCATGAAAAACAGCCTGAAATGGCGTCATCCATTGGAGATAACCTCGTTATTTCCGGCTTGGAAAATAAACACATCCGCTTTTGGTCGGAATATGAGAATCGCAATCATGCCGTTAATTATAAAGCCGGTATAGGCTATGTGCACGATGTACAGGTAGACGGCGGAAATACGACGCAGGAAATAAGTACGGAGCGTTTGGTAGCTGAGCTGGAAGCCAAGCAGGATATCACTACAAATTTTGGTTATAAAGCCGGGTTAAAGTATATGTATGTGGAGCCTGACGTATATTCCTACTCCGTAGATATGATTGATTATGAGCAACGCGCAGATGTTTATGCTTCGGCGTTTTATAAGGCCTGGCGAAAATTGAAATTGACATTGAACTTGCGACAACAGTTTGTGACTGATTTTGACGTCCCATTTACTCCTTCGGTTGGTGTCGAATACCGACTTTATACCAATGAATTCTCGATTGTTAAACTGAATGGTAATATTTCCCGTAGCTACCGTGTTCCAACCTTTAACGATCGTTTCTGGGGTACGCAAGGCAACCCCGATCTAAATCCGGAAAAAGGAATGAACTATGAGATGGGAATCCAATACCAGTATTGTTCCGACATTTTCCAGACTGACGTAAAGCTCAATGGTTTTTATATGGATGTTGATGATTGGATTGAATGGCGTCCAACCGGAACAAATGGCGATTGGGTGCCGGAAAACCGTTCTCGGGTCATTAGCAAAGGTGTCGAATTCGCATCAAATAGTGATTTGTTTTTAGGCCGCTATGAAGTCAATTATAGCTTAAATTACAGTTATAATCCAACGGAAATTAAAGAAGATGGACTTCGTAATTTAGTGGGTAAGCGACTAATCTATACTCCCGAACATATTGCAAACACCTTTTTGCAGATCAAATATAACGATTGGGGTTTGTTTGCCGATGCATCATTTACCGGAAACCGGCAAGTTGACTATAGTGGAAGCATCACTAGTCCAGAAGGTAATCTATTGGATGCATATGCCTTGTTGAATTGCGGAATCTCAAAGAAACTTACCATCCGGGAGCAGCCAATAGCTCTGCGCTTAAATGTGCGTAATGTTTTGGATACCGACTATCAAAATCAGCTGAACTATGCGATGCCTGGCCGCAATTTTCAATTGAGTTTGTCCACAGATTTGAAATTCTATAAAAACAATTAAATATATCTATTATGAAAAAATTTGTAAAATTATTGCCCTTTTTCTTGGCCTTGTTAGCCTTGGTTTCTTCTTGTTCGGATGATGACGATATTATTGATCTGTATCCGGATGAGTTGGTGAAAGGTGCTTATATCTTGAACTATGGCGGCTTTTCGAATGATGCTGCATCAATTACCAAATATGATTACGAGGCCGATAAACTGACACCCTTTTACGATCAACAACAAAATAATGGTGCGATCATGGTTTCTGCTCCTCAGTGGGTTTACCAACATGACGATCGTGTTTATGTAATGGCTAACGAACCGGATCGCGTACTTGTTTATGATCCTCTTTTTGTTGGGCAGGATACAATTACCACCGATATTGTAAAACCTCGTAACTGCGTTGCTTCCGGCAATTACCTATACATTGCATGCTGGGGAGGTGAAGTGTGGAATGATAATTCAGTATCCTATATCGCCAAGTATAATTTAGTTACCGGTGAAGTAGAAAAAAAGATTGCTTTGCCAGGCGGTCCCGAAGGTCTTGAAGTTGCGAATGGTAAATTGTACGCAGCCTTAAACTACAAGAATGCTGTAGCAGTAGTTGATTTGAAATCAGAAGCAATTTCGTATATCGAAACCACGGCTGTTTGTTCTTATTTAGTAAAGGATGATTCGGATAACCTGTACGTTTCTCTTGTTGGAACCTGGAGTAATCCGAGTGAAGGAGCTGGCCTTGGCTACATTAATACTAAAACAGATGAAGTCTCTATTCACCCGTTGACCATGACGTCATCTTATGCTAGCGTAATGGCATTTAACAAAGATAAAACCAAATTGTATGCGATTGGTGCATCTGGTTATCCAGTGGTTGGAGGTGTTCATGTGTTTAATACATCGACAAAAGCATTTGAAGAGGAAACTTTGGTTAATGGAGTTACCGGGATTAAAGGTATTTCTGTTAATCCAGAAAACGGTGATATTTATGTTTTAATTGATAATGGTAGTTCGGTAAACGGAACCATGATGATTTACTCGGAAGATGGAGAATTAACGGATACCAAAGATGTGGGTGCATCTCCGGCTATGGCGCTTTTTTTAGATTAGAATAGATGCAACTTGTTAAGAAAATCAGGTAGTTGTATTTGAGCAGGAGGGGACTGGAATAGCAGTCTGCCTCTTGTTTTGTTTTTATTCATCTTGCCAAACAGGCAGATGGAACGTTTAAATTCCGCAAATTGAATAAGCTATGGCAACAATCACATTTATTACAGGAGGTGCCCGGTCGGGAAAAAGCAGTTTTGCTCAGCAGTTGGCCGAGTCGCAATCCGGCTCACCGATTTATCTGGCAACAGCCCGCATTTGGGACGAAGATTTTGCCCAGCGGGTGAAGCGGCACCAAAACGACCGTGATGACCGCTGGCAGACACTGGAGGAAGAAAAGCTCTTGTCAAGGTATGACTTGACGGGGAAAACAGTTTTATTGGATTGTATCACCTTGTGGCTGACCAATTTCTTCCACGACAATGATTATCAGCTTGAAGTGGCCATGGAAGCGGCTAAAGCGGAATGGACCAAGTTTGTCAAGCAAGATATGAACCTGCTGGTAGTGAGCAACGAGCTGGGCATGGGGGTTCATCCTGAAAATGAAATGGCGCGTAAGTTTGCCGACCTGCAAGGCTGGATAAACCAGTTTATTGCCCAACAAGCCGGCACGGTTTATCTGATGGTTTCCGGCATTCCAGTCAAAATAAAGGAAGGCGCATAAGGCGCTTTGTGTGAACGATTGACTGGAGACGAATAGATGAATGTTTACTGAATGAAAACCAATAATTTTAGCAACAAATGACCTTAAATTTAAAAGACCAATTACAACATAAAATTGACCTGAAAACCAAACCATATGGTGCTTTAGGACAGTTGGAAAGCATTGCTTTACAGCTGGGGTTGATTCTGAACACCCTTTCACCCAAACTGGAAAAACCGAGCTTGCTTGTGTTTGCTGCCGACCACGGACTGGCCGATGAAGGCGTGAGCCCTTATCCGAAGGAAGTGACCTGGCAAATGGTGATGAACTTTTGCGGAGGCGGAGCAGCCATCAATGTTTTTTGCAAGCAAAATGGCATTGATTTGAAGGTGATTGATGCTGGGGTGGATTATGATTTTCCTGCAGAACTTCCGATTACGAATGCTAAAATAGCTCGCGGATCCAGGAACATGATGAACGAACCTGCCATGAGCCTGGAAGAATGTAAGCTGGCTATGCAGCGCGGCGCTCAATTTGTAAAGGAGGAGGCTGAAGCGGGATGCAATACCATCGGATTTGGCGAAATGGGCATTGGCAATACTTCGCCCTCGTCGCTGTTGATGCATCGTTTTATGAAACTTCCCATTGAGCAGTGCATCGGCAAAGGGGCAGGAATGACGGGCGATAAACTGGACCATAAAGTAGCCATTTTGAAGGCAGTTTCTGAAAAGTATAATCCTCAATCGGCCCTGGAAACTCTGGCCACTTTTGGCGGACTGGAAATTGCCATGATGGTGGGAGCCATTCAGGAAGCCCGCAAGCTTGGTATGGTCATCCTGATTGATGGATTTATTGCAACTTCCGCTACCTTAGCGGCCATTCAGTTTGATGAGTCGGTTCGCGAAAACTGTATTTTTTGTCATGCCTCCGAAGAACAAGGACACCTGTTGGTGCTCGATTTCCTGCAAGCTAAACCGGTGTTGAGCCTGGGCATGCGCTTGGGAGAAGGTTCCGGAGCAGCAGTTGCCTATCCGGTCATTCAGGCGGCAGCTACTTTTTTAAATGAAATGGCTAGCTTTGAAGATGCCGGGGTTTCGAATAAAGCCTAGTAGGAGAACAGATAGAGTTGGGAGGCGCAGAGCTGAGGTTGAAATTTGAACTTTGGGGCTTTTCTTGCGAAACTCGAACGTGTCTGAAAATCTAAAGTCTAATATCCAGTGTTTTAAAGAATGAAAGAGCAAATCAATCTGTTTTTAACAGCAGTCATGTTTTATACCCGCATTCCTGTATCTCGGTCGCTGGGGTTTTCCAATGAACGCTTAAACCGTTCTACCCGCTATCTGCCCTTGATAGGATGGATTGTAGGTGGAATTGGGGCAGCCGTGTTTTATGGATTGAGTTTCTTGCTACCCTTGGAAGTGGCCGTTTTTCTGAGTATGCTGGCGACTATTTTTGCAACTGGCGCTTTTCATGAAGATGGCTTTGCCGATTTTTGCGATGGTTTTGGAGGCGGTTACACGCGTGAAAAGATTTTCACCATCATGAAAGACAGCCGTATCGGAACCTATGGAACCGTTGGTTTGATCGGTATGTTGGGAACCAGGTTTCTGGCTTTGCAAAGTCTGCCAGCCCAAATGATTCTGCTGGCTTTGCTTGCTGGTCATGCTTTTAGCCGGCTGATGCCCGTAATCATTATTTTTACCAGTTGGTACTCTCGCGAAGATGAACTCAGCAAAACCAAGCCCATCGGCAAGCGTGGTCAGAACTCTGATTTTGTGATTGCGGTGGCGTTTGCCCTGTTGCCGATGGGCTTGCTGCCATGGCAGTTGATGGCAGCTGCTATACCGATTTCACTGTTAGTTACTTTCGTATTCAAAAAATACATCGAACGGAAGGTTGGTGGGTACACGGGCGATTGTTTGGGGGCCTTACAGCAGTTGATTGAAGTGGTGTTTTATTTGTGTTTGCTGGCTGTATTATGATTTTTGTTTAGATGAAACTCATTGCAATTCGACATACCCGTGTAGCTGTTCCTCCGGGAATTTGCTATGGACAAACCGATGTGCCTCTGGCAAACTCGTATTCTGAAGAATTGGAGCATGTGAAAACAACCCTTGCAGGGCAGGCATTTGATGCTGTTTATTGCAGTCCGCTAACCCGATGCCAAACACTGGCGATGGATCTTTTTCCAACAGAAGACATTCGTTTCGATAAGCGCTTAGTGGAGTTGAATTTTGGAATGTGGGAGATGCAGGATTGGGATACGATCAGCAAAATGGCGGAAGCCCAAAAATGGTTCGATGATTTTGTTGAAGTAAGGTGCGCTGGGGGAGAGTCTTTTCTTGATCAGATTAATCGTACAATGTTCTTTTTGGAAGAACTGGCTCAAAAACCTTACAGGCAGGCGGCGATGGTGACTCATGGTGGGATCTTACGTGCGCTGAATTGTCTGCTGAATGCCACAGCTCCCATAGACGCCTTTCAGACTAACGTTGAGTATGGGCAGGTGCTTACTTTCGACTTGAATAGTTTTACAGCAAATAGATAAATGTGATGCGACAAGCCAATTTTGAAATTCCTGAGTTCAATCAAGGTTTACGGGAAGCCATTCAAGATAAACTGGATAATAAAGCGAAGCCTGTTGGTTCACTTGGGCGGTTGGAATCGTTGGCTATACAGGTGGCCTTGATTCAAAACAGTCTGACACCAAAGCTAAGTAATCCGGTGATGTTGACCGTGGCTGCTGACCATGGGATTACAGCGGAGGGCGTGAGTCCTTGTCCGGTTGAAATAACCTGGCAGCAGGTGCATAATTTTTTAGCTGGCGGCGGCGGAATTGGCTTGCTGTCGCGTATATATGGCATGGACTTGCATGTGGTCGATGCCGGTGTAAATTACGATTTTCGTTCTCACCATAAATTGATTGATGCTAAAGTGGCTAAAGGATCCCGTAATTTCTTGCATGAGCCGGCAATGACCAAAGAAGAGTGTATGCAGGCTTTTAATAACGGACGAAAGATTGTCGCTTCATTCCACAATCAAGGAACCAATATCATTGGCTTTGGTGAGATGGGTATCGGCAATACAACGCCTGCTTCGGCGTTGATGTCAATAATCTGCAAACTTCCTGTTGAAGACTGTGTGGGGCCGGGAGCCGGACTTAACCGAGAGGGAGTTTTGAATAAGTACCGGGTGATTGAGCAGGCTATTCAAAAGCACGGCATTTCTGATTCCGCCCTTGATAATCTGGCTCGTTTTGGAGGATTTGAAATTGCTACCATTGCTGGGGGAATGGTCGAGGCAGCTGTACGCCGGATGGTGATTCTGGTTGATGGTTTTATTACGACTGCGGGCTTGTTAGTGGCACAGGAATTAAATCGAAGGGTACTTGATTACTGCATTTTCTCGCATGTATCGAACGAGCAGGGTCATCAGAAAATGTTGGCGTATATGAATGCTGATCCATTGTTGAGTTTTGGCTTACGCTTGGGAGAGGGGACAGGTGCTGCATTGGTCTATCCGATGGTACAGGGGGCTGTCGCTGTTCTTTCAGAAATGACTTCGTTTGATGAGGCGCAGGTGATAAATACTAGCCATATCAAATTTGAAACACAACAATAAGAAATAGACTTTGGGTTTTTGCACTTTTGCATGAATCTTTGGATTTATAAATTTTGGAATTGCAAGAAATGGAGAATAAAAATAGCGTGAAGCTTAAACCTTTGATGGTTGTAGGGACTGGCTCTGATGTTGGTAAGTCGGTGATTAACGCGGCCTTTTGTCGTATTTTTAAGCAGGATGGTTATGCGCCGGCACCGTTTAAAGCGCAAAACATGTCGCTAAACTCGTATGCCAGCGAAGAAGGACTGGAGCTGGGACGCGCACAGGCGGTGCAAGCCGAAGCCTGCGGTATTCCGTGTCTGAGTGCGATGAATCCCATCTTGTTGAAACCCACCAGTGCTAAAAGTGCACAGATTGTTTTAAATGGGAAGCCGATGGGCGACCAGTCGGCCCGGGAATATTTTCTGAAAACCGATCGCGATTTTCTGTTTTCGGAAGCGATGAAAGCCTGGCAATCCTTAAACGAGAAATACAACCCTATTGTGATGGAGGGCGCGGGAAGCATCTCTGAAGTTAACTTGTGGGACAAAGACATTACCAACATGCGGGTAGCGCTGGAAACCGGGTCGCCAACGATTTTGGTGGCCGATATTGACCGGGGTGGGGTGTTTGGCAGTGTCTACGGTACCATCAAGCTATTGCCTGAAGCAGAGCGGAAGTTGATTAAAGGAATTCTGATTAACAAGTTTCGGGGGGATATCAGCTTGTTTGATGAAGGACGAACCATGCTGGAGGAATTGACCGGAGTTCCGGTGATAGGTGTGGTTCCTTACTTTAGCGATATTCATGTGGAGCAGGAAGACAGCGTAGTGATTGACTATAAACGGGGAAGCACCGAGGTTGGTAAAATCAATGTGGCCGTAGTGTTGTTGCGGCACATGAGCAACTTTACCGATTTTCATATGCTGGAGCGCATGCCTGATATCAACCTATACTATTCGGCTCATGCGGCAGAAATTGCCAAGGCTGATATCGTGCTGGTTCCTGGCTCGAAAAATACCATTTCCGATTTAATGCACCTGCGTGAGCGGGGCTTAGCGAAAGCGATCATTCAGGCCTCGGAAGCCGGCAAAGGTGTGTATGGCATTTGTGGCGGCTACCAAATTTTGGGAGAAGAAATTCGCGATCCGGATCATGTTGAAGGCGATGTGGAAAACATGCCGGGCTTGGGCTTGTTGCCGGTAATTACCACTTTGAGCAAAGAAAAGCGGACAGAGCAAACCCACTTTCATTTTCAGAATCGGGCCGATGTTTGCTCCGGTTATGAAATTCATATGGGACAAACCAAACGCATGGGTGCCGCATCGCTTTGCTGCCTGGAAGACGGAACAGCCGATGGTTGTATGGTTTCGCCTAAACTATGGGGATCCTATTTGCATGGTATTCTGGATAATAAAACGGTGATCGAAGCCATACTAGAGGCGAACGGGCTGCAAGCTGATGTGACTGAGTTTGATTATGCAGCTTTCAAAGAGGAACAGTACGATAAGCTGGCCGATCATGTACGTGTTTGTGTTGATATGGATTACCTGTATTCGGTGTTGAAAGAAGAATAAATAAGAAAGATGAATGTCATTCCGAACTCGTTTCAGAATCTGTCAGCGATTTGAAACAGATACTGAAACAAGTTCAGGATGATAAGATAGATCAACATCATGGATAATTTCAATCTCATTGTATTTCCCCTTCTTATTGGCTTTCTGCTCGACAGTTTGCTGGGCGATCCTCGTTGGTTGCCGCATCCTATTCGTCTGTTTGGCTGGCTGATCAGCTGGTTCGAAAAGCGGTTCAATAGCGGAGGCCATCGTAAGCTGAAAGGGGCTTTTACTTCCGGTTTTTTGGTGGGAGGTACCTGGCTAATCCTGTTTGTCCTGTTTCGCTGGCTGGAGGATTTTCCAATCGCTTATCTTGTGGTGGCATCGGTAGCTGTTTTTTTCGGATTGGCTAATCGCAGCCTGATTGATGAATCGTGGCTGGTGATCCGGGCCTTGAAAGCGGAAGGGCTGGAAGCCGGTCGGAAACAACTCAGTTTTATTGTGGGGCGCGATACCTCTCAACTGAATGAGCAGCAAATTCGCACGGCTGTGTTGGAAACCATGGCCGAAAACCTGAGCGATGGCGTGATTGCACCTCTGTTTTTTTATGCTTTAGGCGGTGTTCCTGCGCTTTTTGCTTTTAAAATGGCCAGTACCCTCGACTCGATGATTGCGTACAAAAATGAGCACTATAAAGCCTATGGCTGGTTTGCCGCCCGGTTAGATGATCTGCTGAATCTTGTTCCCGCCCGCTTAACAGCCCTGTTGATGGTACTCGTGAGTTTTAGCAGGAGCGGGATGGTTCATGTTTTTCGGTATGGCCATCAACATGCCAGTCCCAATGCGGGTTATCCGGAAGCGGCTTTAGCCGGAATTTTGAAATGCCGTTTGGGTGGCCCTAATGTTTATCATGGGCGGTTGGTGGACAAACCTTACATCGGACATCATGAAAAAACAATCGCATACCGTGACTTTTGGGGCACAGCCTATGTGAATACAGCCACTACAGTTGTGATGATCGGGGGAATTGTGCTTTTTTTGTTGGTCTACTAAATACTTGGTGTTTTTCGTGGTCTAAAAGAATTAGCTCTCTTTCCGTCCAAACCTTGGATATTGTGTATCTTGCAGGCGGTTGATCAAAAACTGGATGATGGGAAAAGCCAAACTTGCCAATTGGATGGTTATACTGAATCCGCAAGCCGGAAGCGGACAGGGACGTAAAGACGTGGAGAAAATCCGAAAACGTCTTCGTAAGGCAGGATTTTCGTTTGAATTATTTATCTCGAATTATCCGCAACATGCCATGCAGCTAAGTATGGAAGGGATTGAGCAAGGCTACCGAAAATTGATTGTGGCTGGTGGCGATGGCACGATGAATGAAGTGGCGAATGGTGTGCTTCGTCAGCAGGCGTGTTTGCCCGCTGAAGTGATGTTGGGGATGATTCCGGTAGGAACGGGCAACGACTGGATCAAGACTTTTGGTATTCCCAATAACTACAAAAAAGCGATCAAGCGCATCCGAAAAGGCAAAACCATTTTGCAGGATGTCGGCTTGATCAACTACCGGGAAGGAGAGCAGCAAAAACAGCGTTTTTTTACGAATATGGCCGGTTTTGGCTTTGATGCTTTGGTAGCCCAGAAAGCCAATAGGCTGAAGGAAAAAGGGCTTACTGGCTGGCGGATTTACTTGCATAGCTTGGTTGGTGGTTACCTGAATTACCAAACCCGGCAAGTGCGCCTTACTTTGGATGATCAAAAGGTGGAAGACCTTATTTTCTCGGCTAGTATTGGCATTGGAAAATACAATGGCGGAGGAATGATGCAGGCGCCGGGAGCCATTCCCAATAACGGGGTTTTTCAGGTGACCGTCATTCGTGAAATTGGCTTGGGCGGTATTTTGAAAAACTTGCCGGGCTTGTTTAATGGCCGGTTTGTGAATGATGAGCGGGTGTCTGTCTTTCAGGCCAGCAAGGTGGTGGTGGCTTCTGAAAATCAGATTGAAGGGGAAGCAGACGGCGAATCCTTGGGGAACCATCAGTTTGAGTTGGAAATTTTGCCCCAAAAACTGCAGGTTATCGTTGGGAAGAAGGCACAGGCTAAACTGCTTTAAAACAGGTATTCTTATCGTGATGATTTTGAAATTTTAAACAGACATAAGTTATCTTCATACAAATTTTAAATAACCTGTTATGATGCCAATCGCGGGGATGATTTCCCCATTTTTCGTTTTTCTGCCGATACTTTTCTATATCGGAATTCTTGCCTTGATAATTTTCCTTATTTACAAGTGGGTAAGCCAGTCTCTCGATATTCGAAGAGAACAAAATGAATTGTTGCGGGAAATCATTCAGAAATTAGATCGCAATCAGAGCAAAAGCTTGTAAGGCCATTTTGTTTAATACAGGAATAGTCTTTCTATTTGATCGGCTTAAATTTCCACGCTCATTTTTTTCCCCAGTTCAATAATCTCTCGGGCAAGCTTTTCGTTGGTGGCGTAAAGAATTCCCCGGTGGTTGAGATACGTGGAATCCGGGCGGTTCAAGTCCAGCGGATTGCCGTGCATGTCGCTAACCCAGGCGCCGGCTTCCTGGTAAATGCAAGCGCTGGCAGCGTAGTCCCACAAACTGCCACCTCCCAATTCTTTTTTGGCGTATTTGAAATAGCAGGCTGGTGCTTGTTCCAGCACCCAGCAGGCATTCAGTGCGGCACCTCCCTGGAAGCGGGTTTCAAAGCCCTGATAGCCCATCTCGTCACTAATGCTTTCCAATTCTTGTAAGGTCTTTTCGAATTGCGGAAGGTCCTGAAAGCTGGTATCACTAATTAAGTGCAGCGGTGTCTTTTCGGGAATCGTTACCGTCCATTTCTTCCCGTTACGGAAAGCTCCTTGTCCTTTTACAGCCTGATACAGGGTTTGGGTCATCGGATCGTAAATAAGCCCGATAATCGGCTCACCGGCTCGTGAAACCAAGCCGATAGATACCGCGTAACCATGCTGCTGCTTAATGAAGGCCAGCGTGCCGTCCATGGGGTCGATGCACCAAAAATAATCCTTTTCGAAGCGTTCGTGGTTGTCCGGACTTTCTTCGCCCAAGGTGCCTAAATCATACTGCTGGGTGACTTCTGCCAATGATTCCAAAATCATCTCCTGAGCCATCAGATCAACTTCGGTTACCACCTGCGATGCCAGGCTATCGCCCACACCCTTATTTTTCACATCCAGTTTTTGCTGGCTGTAGCTTGAAATTAACTCCCCGGCTTTTTGGGCCGCCTTTGTTGCAGTCTGACTGAGTATTTGAAGATCCTGTTGATTTAGGTTCATGGAATTGGGCTTACGGATTAATTTGTTTAACAACCTGGCGGGCCAGGCGTTCGCTGTAACTATTTATTTTCCAGTGGCCGGGGCTCCAGCCTTTCAGAAAGCGGTGAAAATCCGTCCACGCTACCGGGAAAAGTTGACGCCAGTTGGTTTCCAGGGCATCCTGGTCAATGGCCGGCTGTTTCTTGGTCAGCGCTTGCCGCAATGCCTGAAAGTAGGTGTTCAGCAGCTGACTTTCCATTCGTTCACAATCCTCTTCGTATAAGCAGCTGCCAATAAAATAGGCCACATCTTTCATGCCGCATCCGCCTCCCACATATTGAAAATCGACGGCCGCCACTTCTTTCCCGTCAGGTGAAAAACAGAAGTTGGCCAGTTTGGCATCGCCATGTACAAAGGTTTGAAACGGGCTTTCGCGCAGTTGTTGGTCAATGGCACGGGCAGCCTTTTTCAGCGGAAGGTCATCCAGCACTTTTAGCTCATCGGGGCGGGTATCCAGATGCCAGTAAGTGCCTACTTCCCAAAGTCCGTTTGGTTTCTCATTCATGAAGGTGGCGTGGAAGTTAGCCAACCAACGCAGGCAGGCTGCCAATTCGTTCCAGCTAACGGACGATTTTCGTTCCGGGAAACCCGCATCGTCCAAATCTTCCATTACCATCAACACTTCGTCACCCTGGCTTTCCAGTGCCAGGCAATGCGGAATGCGGCAGGTTTCATCACATTGCTTGCTCCAGTCTTTGTACCAGTTGGTTTCCACTTGGTACGAATGTAGCTTTCGCTGATGCGAGAGGTCGGTATTCCAACCGCGTGGGTGATGGTCCTGATTGGGTAAGCGAACATGTTTCACCACCACGCTGCTGTGGGGCGCCCCCTGTAGCAGATAACGGTCAATGCTACCATAGCCACTCCACAGGCTTTGGATGGGTTCTTTGTCGGTAAGTTTACTGGCTCCGGTGGCTTCCCGGATGATTTTCAAAAAGTACTCATTCATGGTGTCAACGCTTGCTTTTCCCTGAAACAAGGCGCAAAGATAATGATTCAGGAGCGTTAAGCGAATTCTGCGGAGAGGCTTGTTGGGTGAAAAATGATCAGGAACGAGGCCTGTAACCCGGGCTTTGATAGCCATGATCCTGATTGTAAAACGGATCACGCAGGCAGACAATGGCTAAGCCCAATTCGATGGCTGTAAAGGTGAGCCAAAAAAGATTGAATGATCCCAGGTGCATCATCAGGCCGAGGGCTGCAAACACAATGGTGACGATAACGGTCCAGCGTTTGCCTTTGAATATACCGATTGTAACCAGCACCTTCAGAATGAAGAAAGGGAGGCCAATTATAACGATTAGAACGCCAATGGAACCGATAGCCAGCGAGGGGAGCAGAGACTCTAGATCGGGAAGCATAAAGGCGGAGAACAAACCTCCCACGGTTAGGCCTAACATGACGATAAAGAAAAACAGGATGGAAAACAAAATTTGAGCGATGCCGATGAGCCCCAATACGGTTCCCTGCCAAGGAATTACAGGTTTGGGTGAGGGGGAGAGAAGTTCCATAAGGTTTTGTTTTTGGTTAAATTACCAGTGAAATTAAGACATAATCTTATCAGTCGCAAGTACTTTGATTCTGTAAAACCCCAATTAAGCTTTTTAAGCTTTCAATATTTTCCATTTACTTTGTTGTTAAAATAAACGATATGACCAATTTCTCGCACCTCATTTTTGATTTGGATGGAACGCTGGTGAACTCCAAGCTTGGTTTGCATAATGCGTTAAACTATGTGCTGGATGCGATGTCGCTCGACTTGGATAGCGAGGCTGTGATTGATCAATTAATTGGACCTCCGATTCAGGATGGCTTAAAACATATTCTGAAATTTGATGAGAAGCAAAGCCAGTTGGCTATGAGGCTTTTTCGGGAATACTACAGTGAGCGTGGCATGTACGAGGCAGAGCTTTACCCCGGTATTTTAGAGTTGTTGCAAGAGTTGGATGGTCAGGGACGAAAGTTGTATGTGGCAACTTCCAAGAAAGATGAATTTATGAAACGAGTTTTGCACCATTTCGAACTGGATCGTTACCTGATAGATGCCGAAGGAGCGGGAAGTGGTGAAAAACATACCAAAGCCGAGCTGATTACCCGGGTGATGGATCGGAATCAAATTTTTTCTTCGCCGGAAGTGGTGATGGTTGGCGACACCAAATTCGATATTGTAGGCGGAAAGGCCAATGAAATTAGCACGATTGCTGTGGGCTATGGTTTTGGCAACAATGAGGAGCTTAAAGGTTTAAATCCGGACTATTTTGTGGAAGAGGCGGAAGACTTGTACGAGTTATTGATTTGATAGGGTAACACGAGCTTTGACAAGTTTGTCATTAACAGCCTGCTGTTTACACTTGATATTAAAACAGTGATTTTCTCCAGCCGGTTTCCAATTGGTAGAAATAAAAAATCCCGAACCGTAGTTCAGGATTCCTTTGTATGAATTTATTTTTATTCTAATATGCTGATTCAAATTGACGTAGGAAGCGAACATCATTTTCGAAGAAATGCCGGATGTCTTTGATTCCGTATTTCAACATGGTGATTCGTTCAATTCCCATTCCGAAAGCAAATCCGGTGTATTTTTTCGAGTCGATTCCGCACAAATCGAGTACATTGGGATCAACCATTCCACAGCCTAAGATTTCTAACCAACCGGTGTATTTACACACGTTGCAACCTTTTCCGCCACAAATGGAGCAGCTCACATCCATTTCGGCCGAAGGCTCGGTAAATGGGAAGTAAGACGGGCGCAGACGAATCTCTGTTTTTTCACCAAACAACTCGCGAGAGAAATACAGCAGCGTCTGTTTCAGGTCGGCAAACGATACGTTTTCATCCACATACAAACCTTCAATCTGGTGGAAAATACAGTGCGCACGAGCCGAAATGGCTTCGTTACGGAAAACGCGTCCTGGGAAAATAGCGCGGATGGGTGGTTGTGTTTTCTGCATCACGCGGGCTTGCACACTGGAAGTGTGGGTACGCAGCAGCACATCCGGATCTTTCTCAATGAAAAAGGTATCCTGCATGTCGCGGGCGGGGTGTTCCGGTGGGAAATTCAAGGCCGAGAACACATGCCAGTCATCTTCAATCTCCGGGCCTTCAGCCACGGTAAATCCAAGTCGGGCAAATATTTCAACAATTTCATTACGAACAATGGCTAGTGGGTGACGCGTTCCTAGTCGCATAGGCTCGCCCGGACGACTTAAGTCAGTACCTTCGGCTCCCTGGTCAGCATTTTCGAAGCTTTCTTTTAGCTCGTTAATTTTATCGAGCGCTTTGTTTTTCAAAACATTGATGGCTTGTCCAACAGCTTTTTTCTGTTCGGTAGGTACCGTCTTAAAATCAGCAAACAATTGGCTAACCAATCCTTTTTTACTGATGTACTTGATGCGGAGTTCTTCCACTTCGTCTTGGCTTGAAGCAACCAACGCTTCAATTTCATCTTGTAACTGCTTAATTTTGTCTAACATCGTCTGTCCTGTTGAAATAGATCGGCAAAGATAATCATTCGATGGGGAAATCGTAAATTGGATGGAAGGAAATACAAGAAGCCTAGTCGATAATGGTGACTTTTTTTATGCGAATGTTTTCTATGGGCCTAAAATCTTCGTCCGTTTGAAGTTTTACAATCTCATCAGCCACATGCAAGCCATTCACCACTTCACCAAAAATGGTGTAGGTTCCATCCAGGTGAGGGGCACCACCCTCAATTTTATAAATTCGCCGTTGATCGGCCGTAAACCGATGCTCATTCTCTTCTTCGATGGCATCCAGTTCACTGTCGGAGTAGACCCGGCCGGTAACAATGTAAAACTGCGATCCATCGGAGCGACGCTTGCTGTTGCCACGATCGGGTTTTCGGGGGGAGCCAATCATGCCTCGCCGGTGAAAGAATGTTGGAATAATATGAGCAGGCAAGCTGTAGCCGGGACCTTTCCAACCCACGAGGTCATTGGGGCCGGCATAGCGGGTGTCGGCCGCGCCACTTTGAATGCCAAAGCCTTTGATTACGCGGTGAATCAGCAAACTGTCGTAGTAATTCTCGCGTACCAGGCGGACGAAATTATCCCGATATTCGGGCGTTTCATTGAACAGCCGAATCTGAATGTTGCCGTAGTCGGTTTCAATGCGTAAGCCTTTAATTCTGCTGTTGGCCTCACTCATGGCCTGGCTGGCCTGGGTACGTAGATTCTCCAGCTTTTGCGCATTCTCCGATTTTTTAGCAAGCAAGGCAGCAATGTAGGTTGAAGGAATAACCAGATTTTGATTTTCGTAAGTGACCACTTCAGAATACCCTAGGCCGATACACTGGAGATTGGACACAAACACCGGGGTGCCGTACGATTTTGATCGAAATAGGTTGTCGACCCGATACTGTTTGACGCCTGAAACGGTAGAGTAATCGAGCACCTGACCACGATGCAGAGGCAAGGTGTTGCTTTGAGGCTTGGTGAGGTAAATGCTTTTGGCTGTTTTGGGAACAATACCCGGATAAAGCGGAATAGGATCGCGTTGTACGCCTTCTACTTTTAGCAAGGCAAGGTTGTTGATACGGTCAACTGCGAGGTAGCCTGAAATGGCGTAGGCTTTTTCTTCATCAAAGGGAGTGATGCGGGCATCGGTAGCATTTTCGAGCATGGATAGCCGACACACAATCTCCTGCTTGCCGACAAAAAATGCCGTTTCGCTCTCTAAAAAGCGCCCTTTGTTAAAACTTTCAATCTTAACCAGTGAAGGAATAAATTGGGTATAGCTTTGCTCTGAATCAGCCGGTTCCGCTTTTGTTTGTTGGGCTTTAGTCGAATTGTTTTCTTCTTTTTGGGGAGAAGACGACGTGCAGCTAACCAAGAGCCAACAAGCGAGCAGAAAAAACAAGAGGTACTTTAGGTTTTTCATTCGATCACATTCACTTCAATGATTACATCTTTTAAGGGCCGGTTATTTTCATCGGTTTTCAGCGCGGCAATTTTGTTTATCACCTCAAAACCACTGATACACTGACCAAAAATGGTGTATTTACCATCCAGGTCGGGGTAGCCGCCAACGGTGCTGTAGGCTTTGCGCTGGGCCTCTGATAATTTCAACACATTTGGATTGAGCTGGTAGGCAGATTCGATATCTTTCTTAACCCGATCGGCAATTTCACGAAATGCGTCTACTTTTTGTTCGGCTTTGAGTTGTTTCAGTTTTTCCCGAATTTCAGCGGTGTAAATTTGTTTGGTAATTTTCTTGCGGATGGGACGGTTGACCGCCATTTCCATCGTGTCGAGTTGTCCTTCGGTAAATATTTGTCCTTTTACGATGTAGAATTGTGAAATGTCGGACTGTTTGAACGGATTGACCTCGTCGGGTTGGCGTGGAGCGCACAACGCGCCTTTTTGATGATAATAGTGATCCAGAATCTCGTCATCGACCGTATGTTCCGGATCGCCATAGCCGATGCGCCTCCCGGGAGGCGCGTTGCGCGATGACTTGGAGCCTCCCTGGATCAGAAAGTTTTCGATGACCCGGTAAAACAAAGTACCATCGTAATAACCTTGGTTGGCCAGTCTGATAAAGGCATTTCGGTGTTTGGGCGTGTCATTGTACAATTCAAATTTCATGGTGCCCAGGTTGGTTTTTACTTCCACCACCCGGCTTTGAGCCCGAATCACGCCATTCAAGCTCAAAAAAACGAATATAGTTAGTATTAGTTGCTTCATCAATCCAGTACTTTCACTTTCATTTGAATGTCTTCTACCGGGCGGTCAGATTGGTCCGTTTCTACCGCGGCAATTTTATCAAGTACGTCCAGTCCTTCAACCACTTCACCAAAAATAGTGTATTCCTGATCCAGCGAAGGATAACCGCCAACGGTGGTGTACGCTTCGCGGCGCTCGGGCGCTATTTTGAGCTCGGGAAGCTGGCTGACTTCTTCGTTGGCTTTTTCTCTAATTTCGGCTACGCGAATGTTGAATTGGTCATGATCACCGGCTTTGCGCAGCTCGTTCAACTCTTGCTGAGCCTGAGCAAGATGTTTCTGCGTGATGGCTCGCTGTTGTTGCTGATTCATCTTCTGTTCTATGGTGTCCAATGCGCCAGGAGTGAAAACAGTTCCCTGCAAAATATAGAATTGCGAACCGGATGAGCGTTTCTCTGGATTGTCCGGACCTCCGCGACGGGCAGCAGCGAGCACGCCTTTTTTGTGGAAGAAGATCTCGTTAATCTCGGCCGGAAGGGTGTAACCCGGACCGCCTCTTCCCAGGCGCTGCCCCGGAGCCGCATTCTTCGAATCAGGATCGCCCCCCTGGATCATAAAATTCTCGATGATTCGGTGAAAAAGAAGCCCGTCATAGAAGCCCTCGTTGGCTAATTTGATAAAATTATCACGGTGAATGGGTGTTTCATCAAATAAGCGTATGGTGATGTTGCCATAAGATGTTTCAACTTTTACCAGCGTGCCGTTTTCTTTGCTGTCTTTCGAGTTTTCACACGAAACCTGTAAAAATAAAAGTCCGGCAACCATCGCTATCAGGAGCTGTTTCATAGAATTAATTTTTTATCGTTAGGGTCATTTTATGTTGCTGTTGTCTTCAGCGGTAGCACAAATATAATTAATCTTGGGAGTGTCACGAAACGGAGATCTGAACGCTTTCGAAAGGACGTTTCATAAAAATAAGTATCTTGACGGCTCTATGGAAAGGCTGATTGTAAGTTCGAAAATAGCTTTGGAACCGTTGAAATTCTCCCACGCATTTCAAGTGTTTCAGGCGATTGATCAAAACCGCGCGTTTTTGTCACCCTGGCTTCCTTTTGTGCAGGATACCGAAACACAAGAGGATACCGAAGCTTTTATTCAGTCGATTATTGCCGTGCCGGCGAAAGATCGCGATGAGGTGTTTGTTATTTGGTATGAGAATCGCTTTGCCGGATTGATTGGATACAAGGACACCGACCGTATTAACCTCAAAACAGAAATCGGCTATTGGCTTATCGAAAATAGGACCGGAAAAGGAATCATTGTTTTGTCAACTCAGGCCTTAATCGAGTTTGCTTTTTCTCATTTGGGAATGAACCGGATTGTTATTCGCTGTGGAGTGGGTAATCTGAAAAGTTCAGCTGTTCCCAAACGGCTTGGTTTTCAGCTTGAAGGCGTAGAGCGGGATGGAGAGAAACATCAAGCAAAATACATTGATTTAGAAATCTACAGCTTGCTTCGGAAAGAATGGTCTAAGTGACTGTAAGTTTCCGTGTTAAACTTGAAACATCCGAAGTTAAATTATCTTCCTGATTTTTTCAATTCTCAAAAACTATTTTAATCTTTGAATCGTTTAGTACTTTATTCGATTTTTTTATATTTGCGATGAATTTATGTCCTTAAGCCAGAGAACAATTGGGCATGAAACAAAATTAAACATGATGGAAAACAAGACAATTAGAAGGACCTTGTATCGGGTTTTAAGGAAAACGGGTGTGCCCAGAAGGGAGATTGAGCTGAATGCAGCCTTTGATGAAGACTTAAATTTCGATCACGTCGATTGGGCATTGTTCCTTTTTTATTTGGAAGAATGTTTTAAAATCAACGTGAAGGATGAAGAGATTTCTCGCATGCACCAAGTGAAAGATACTTTGACCATGATGGAAATGATAGCATGATATTGGGTATAAATAAGTAGTTGAAATTAATAGAAGACGACCTTTGGGTCGTCTTTTTTTTGTCTTTTTGGTTTATTTCGGGCAAGTGTTGTAAATTGATCACTATTATGAAACTCTAAATTCGTCAGATTATGGATTATTTACAGCAAGGTTCTGAGTGGTTGACCGAAATGGCCGTTCTCTATGGTATTAAGTTGATTTCGGCAGTGATAACCCTTTTGGTAGGACTATGGATTATTAATGTTATTTCGAATGCTTTTTCGCGCTTGATGGATCGAAAGAATGTTGATGTTTCTCTTCGAGGCTTTCTGAAAAGTATGTTCAGTATCGTATTGAAAATTTTATTAGTGGTCTCCGTTATTGGTATGATGGGCATTCAGATGACCTCATTCATTGCTATTCTTGGTGCTGCAGGCTTGGCTATTGGTATGGCTCTTTCCGGTACCTTGCAGAATTTTGCAGGCGGTGTTATTATTCTCATCATCAAACCGTTTAACGTAGGTGATTACATTGAAGCCCAAGGGTATGCCGGAAGTGTTCGGGAAATCCAGATCTTCAACACCATTTTGAAAACACCCGATAATGTGACGATTATTATTCCCAATGGTGGCTTGTCTACCGGGTCGGTCAAAAACTATTCTACTGAAGCACGTCGCCGGGTCGATTTTGTTTTTGGTGTTGCCTATGGCGATGATTATGACCAGGCCAAGTCTGTGATTACAAGGTTGGTTGGAGCTGATTCCCGGATTCTAAAAGATCCTGCTCCGTTTATTGTATTGAGCGAATTGGCCGACAGCTCGGTGAACATTACTGTTCGGGTGTGGTCTGAAGCCACAGATTATTGGGGCGTAAAGTTTGATTTGACCGAACAAGTATACAAAGAATTCCCAAAAGCCGGATTGAATATTCCCTTTCCACAAATGGATGTTCATGTTCAAAAATAATGAAGTTCAATTTTTATGAAGACAATCTTTTCTGTGAAGCAATTATTAAGTTTATTTCTACTTCTTCCATTCATTGGCTTTTCACAATCGGCCAGCGATACAACAAAAGTATGGACAAAGGGTGGCACAATTTCGGTCAATTTCTCTCAGGTTTCGCTCACCAATTGGGCGGCAGGAGGAAAGAGTTCAGCCTCGGGAACGCTGCTTTTCAATGTCTTTGGCAATTATGAGAAAGATAATTTGAGCTGGGAGAATGGTCTTGATTTGGGGTATGGACTTTTGAAAGAAGAGAGTGACAAGGCCGTGAAAACGGATGATAAAATTGACTTGAGCTCGAAACTAGGACTGAGACCGTCATCCGAAAGTAAAATATTTTATACGGTCTTGTTTAATTTTCGGACACAAATGACTGATGGTTATAAATATCCGGATACAGAAAAGGTCATTTCGTCCTTTATGGCGCCTGGTTATTTTACCTTAGCCTTGGGTGCCGACTATAAGCCAAATGACAAGTTCTCGCTTTTTGTCTCGCCGCTGACCGGAAAAATGACCGTCGTTACCGATGAGGCTCTATCCGAGGCTTATGGCCTTGACCCAGGCAAGAAAAGCCGCTCGGAACTGGGAGCTTTTATCAAAACCCAATTTAAAACTACGGTTGTGAAGAACGTCAGCCTGGAAACGAAGTTGGACCTGTTTTCGAATTATCTGGATACGCCCCAAAATATTGATATGCATTGGGATGTTTTCGTGAATATGAAAATCAACGATTATCTATCGGCAAATTTAATTACAAACATGATTTATGACGATGATGTGAACATCGCTATTGAGAAAGATGGGGTGGTTGTTGAGAATGGTCCCCGGGTTCAGTTTAAGCAATTATTTGGGGTCGGATTGAGTTTGAAGTTCTAAAAGGAGGTATAAAATGGCACGATGTTCCCTTTTGTATTTTACAAAATAATTTCGTTCATGAGTCAAGAAGGGCTGTTTTGGGTCTAAAAGTGCCAGTTCATATAATGTAGGTTGAAAAACTTGTTTAATTGGTGCTTCTTGATGTAAATTTGAATGAATTCAAGGGGGTCAAATATCGTTAAACCTTTTCTTCTAACTCTCTTTTATTTCTCTCTTAAGCACACAAGCATTTCGAGCCGGCGAATTCTCGCCGGCTTTCTTTTTTTAGGACTTCAGCTCTTATTTTAATAGGTAATAGGATTCCGATCGATAGAGCCTTTTAAGGCAGATCAATTTTGTCTCGACTGTTTCCTGTGGCTTTCATCTTCTTAAGGAAAACCTTAAATTTTTGTATTTTACATTTAGGTCGACCTCAGGCTATTTTACAAGAATTGTTTGTCCTTCAAATTCAATTTGATCTCCAACTCGTATTTTAGCCCGTTTGCGGTATTCTACTTCGCCGTTTAAACTAACCAGCCCATCTTCAACCACAAGCTTGGCAATGCCACCCGATTCAACCAGGCGTAGCAACTTCAGGAGTTTAATCAGTTCAATGTATTCTGTCTGCAATTCAAATTCGATCATCTGTTGATTTTAAAGTTGTGATAATTCGTCTTTTTGTTTTCTGCTTAGTTTTTCAACAACCAGCGTGTAAGAATGGTCGATCCATTCCTGAATTTGTCGATCGGAGACTGAACCATCTACCAATACCGTGTTCCAGTGTTTTTTATTCATGTGGTAGCCAGGTAAAACACAACGGTGTTGTTCCCTTAGTTCAATTGCTTTTTCGGGTAAGCACTTTAAGTTAATACTCAAATCGCTTTCCAGATCGGTCAACGCGTATATTTTCCCCACGACTTTAAAAACCAAGGTGCTTTCGTCGAAAGGGAACTCTTCGGTTGTGCCTGATTTTGAGAGGCAATAATTTCTCAATTCTTCAATGTTCATCGTATTCTTTGATGGGTCAAAAATAAGATTTAATGATCAATTTCAGGCTGTTGGGTAAAAGGCGTCTTTAAAGTGCTCCAGCTCAAAGTCTTGTCCATGAAAAATAATCGAAATCACATCGAAACGGGTGTCCCGCTCACTGTCTTGCTCCAGGATATAGGCTTCGGCAGCGTTCACCAAAAAACGGATTTTCTTATTACTGATAGCTTCAGCAGGATGCTCATAGCTGTCGCTACCCCGGGTTTTTACTTCTACAATGACAAGTTCATCCTTATCAAGCGCTATGATATCGATTTCGTAGTAATGATGTCGCCAGTTGGTTTCCAGTATTTGATAGCCCAGAGTGCGTAAATGCTCCTGGGCCAACTCCTCTCCTTTATTTCCAGTTTCTTTTTGAAGGCTCATGACAGAAAGATTTTAAGCAAGTTAAGTGAATGGAATTGAATAGCAAAATCTGTAAATTAGTTACAAAACAATTTTTAGTATTGATTGTCTTGTAAAATAAACATTTGTTCTCATATCAATTGCCATGCTTAAACTACTAACGATCTTATTTTTATTATGCGCTGCTGTTACCAATGGGCAGGAAAGCCTGTTAGTACTTCAGCAAGCCGTTGATTCAGCCCTGTTAAACAATCCGGATCTGAATCAAGCCAAAGCGCTGCTGAGCCAAAAGGAAAATGAGTGGCGAACCCTTACCGGCATTGAGGCTCCGGAAATCAGCTATTTTGAGGAGGGAATCAATTCTCGGGCTGCCAAACCATTTGAAGAGCGTCGATGGACGATCTCGCAGTCGGTCGACTTTCCGCTGACCACAATCTATCGTATAAAAGGCGTAAAACAAGAAGCCAAAGCCTTAAGTTTTAGGGTTAGAGCTTTGGAAAAAGAAATTGAGTCGCAGGTGAAATCGCGCTACATCGAAGTTTTGTATGCGCTGCATTTGCAGGCGCTTGGCAAGCAGCAACGCGAATTGGCCGATGAACTGTATAATGCGGCGTACACCCGGTTCGAAACGGGGATGGGTAATGGGATGGAGTTGTTGAATGCTGAGTTGCAGGTTGCCGAAGCCCAGAATGTGTTGAGCGAGTCCAGCCGGTTGCTACATCAGGCGCGCTATAGTTTGTTTTACCTGATGGGGCTTGAAATCGCTGAAATTAATTATCAGATTCAATTCTCGGATACCTTAAGTAGCAAAGTGGTTGAAATAAAGCAGATTCAAGCGTTGGCTGTTTTGCAGGAACAACCGCTTTATGTTGCTGCTTTGTATGACTATCAAGCTTCGCAAAATAAGTTGAAGGAAGCCAAGAGCAATATACTCCCCGATATCAGTTTCAACCTTTATAAGCAAAATTATGGCGATGGATTTAGTTTCAATGGTTTTGAAGTGGGCTTAAGCATTCCCATTTGGCTTCCCTTTGAACAAAAAGGTAAAATACGGATGGCCGAAGCGCGGCAAACCGAAGTCGAGTGGCAACAAAAGTCGATTGAGTTGGATATGAAACAGCAAATTGAACATGCCTGGCATAGCTATGAAAGTAGCAAACAGATCATTGATCGGTACAATGAAAGCATGAGTGCCAAGTCGCAAAAGCTGCAACAGCTGAGTTTGAAAGCTTACCAGCTTGGGGAAATTGATTTGTTGAATCTTATTAATGCGCAGCAAACCTATTTGATTAATCAGAAACGTTACCTCTCTTCCTTACGCGATTATTATTTGCAATTGGCGCAGTTGGAGAAATTTCTTGACCAGGAGTTAGTCTACTAAACACATACATCATGATAACAAAAAAACGTTTATATCCATTAATCATGCTCTTCTTGTTTCCGCTATTGTGGTACAGTTGTTCCGATGATAAAACGAACAAGGGGGCTGCTGTTCAAATTGAAGAAAGCCCGCCCTCCGTTTCAGGAAAGCCAGAAGGGAAGTTAATTATCCAACTTTCAGAAAAAGAAAAAGAGGAGTTGAAAATCGTGACTGCCTCGGTAAGCAGTACTATTCAGAATTATAGCTTGTTGGTTCCTGGCGTTGTTTTTCCGGCATCGGGCTATGTCAGTATTATCAGTACACCTCTCGATGGGCGGCTTAGTGCGGTGCTGGTTAGTGATGGAGACCCAGTCAGAAAGGGGCAGGAGCTCTTCAAAATTGAAAGCCTGGTTTTTGGTAATCTTGTGGCTGAATATTTACAGGGGCTGGCAGAAGAGCGTTTTCAGACCACCCGTTTGGAGCGCCTGAAGCAATTGGTTGAACAATCCATCAGTTCGAAATCGGAATTGGACCGGGCGATGTCCGACTATCAACGAGCTTCTGCCGCATCCATTGCTGCTGTAGCTAAGTTGAAAGCTATTGGGGTTCCGGATCACGAAATTGAAGCCTTTAAAAGTGCTGAAAATATTGATCCAAGTCTGAAAATTCATGCGCCTATTGCCGGAAAGTTTGATCAGCGGATGGTTGAATTGGGGCAATCGGTTAATGCCCTGGAAAAGCTAGGACGAATTATTGATACCCAAAAAGTGTTGATTCGGGGATACCTTAGCCCGGAAGATGCCCGTTCGATTCAAACCGGAGACTCGGTTCAGATTGGTCGTCGTGACAATGACCAGCTGGGAATTGCAACGGTGGTGAGTTCTGTTAATCCCGGGCTGGACGAAGAAAACCGGTCGGTGGTGGTCAACGTGGAAATTTATCCGGTTGATGGCTGGCCTAAGCCCGGTGAAAATGTGCGGATGGAGATTGCAACCAGCTCGTTGGGTGAAGTGTTTGCCGTGCCTCTGAAGGCCGTGACTTACGATGGCAATCAGGCGATTGTTTTTGTTCGGAAAGATGATCGCACTTTCGAGAAACGAAGGATTGAAATTGCAGAAATACGTGATCAGTTGGCCATTGTTAGCGGAGGAATGCAGAATGACGAAGAAGTTGCCATCTCGCAGGTCTTTAGTTTGAAGGCGCTTTCACGCTTTGAGTTGATAACCGAAGAATAAATAAATCCACTACGATCATGCTCAACCATATTATAGAATTTTCAGTCAGACAAAAATTTGTAGCCCTTTCCTTAGTCCTCCTGATGGGGGCGGCCGGGGTATTTTCGTTGCTGCGAATACCCATCAACTCGCTGCCCGATGTTACTCCTGTGCAGGTATTGGTGATTACCAAAGCCGGGCGTTATTCGCCTTACGATGTTGAAAAATTGGTTAGTTACCCTATTGAGACGGCCATGAACGGACTGCCTGATGTGAAAGAAGTACGTTCCATTTCCCAGTTTGGTTTGTCAGCGGTAACTGTTGAATTTGAAGAAAATACCGATATTTATTTTGCTCGCCAAATGGTCAGTCAGCGCTTGCAATCTATTAGTGATGAGTTGCCTCCCGATGTTTCAACACCTCAGTTGGGGCCCATTTCAACCGCGCTGGGTGAAATCTATCAGTATGAAGTGAAAGGAGAAAATTATTCGCTCACTGAACTTCGCGAGATTCAGGACTGGCTGATTGCTCCACAGCTGAAAATTGTCAAGGGTGTGACCGAAATCAATTCTTTCGGGGGATTTGTCAAGCAGTACAATGTCATCATCCAGCCGGGTAAAATGAGCAATTATGGTATCGGTATTCAGGATATCATTCAGGCTATTGAGCAAAACAACAGCGTGTCGGGCGGGAACTTCCTGGAACATAACCGTGAGCAATATATTGTCCGTGGCTTTGGTCAGATTAATAAAAAAGAAGATATTCTCAATATTGTGGTGACCAAGCTCGATAATAAGCCGGTTTTTATCAAAGATTTAGCAGATGTGGAGTTGGGAACGCAAATTCGGCAGGGTGGTGTTACGCGAGATGGGCAAGGAGAGGTGGTAACCGGAATTGTGATGATGCTGCGCGGAGGAAACGGACGGGAAGTGATTGCTGAAATTGAAGCGAAAATAGCAGCTGTCAATCAAAATTTACCCGAAGGGGTGATGATTGAGAAATTTTACGACCAGTCGGATTTAATTGAACGAACTACCGGGACCATTACCACCAATCTGATTGAAGGCGGGTTTTTGGTGATTGTTGTTCTGCTGTTGTTGCTGGGCGAATTTTCCGGGGCAATCATTGTGGCGATGGTTATCCCACTTTCAATGTTATTTGCTTTTATTGGGATGCGCGAATTTGGTTTGGCTGCCAACCTGATGAGTTTAGGTGCGATCGACTTCGGAATGGTCGTTGATGGCTCGGTCGTGATGGTTGAAAACATCATTAAACGCCTTCGCCAAAATAAGGGCGACCAAAACTCTGACGAGGTGATCATTAAGGCGGCCAAGCAAGTTGCTCGCCCAATCTTTTTCGGGGTGCTTATCATCTTGATGGTGTATGTGCCTATCATGACTTTCAGCGGGATGGAAGGTATTCTATACCGACCGATGGCGATTACGGTGGCCGCTGCTGTTCTGGGATCGCTGTTGCTGGCACTGGTGTTTATTCCCTCCATATCAGCCTTGATTTTTAAACGGGGGGTCAAACCACGGAAGAATTGGCTTGTCAACTGGTTGCAACCCATTTATCAGCGCTTTTTGGAGCGCAATATCCAAAAACGAGTCATGATTTTAAGTGTGGCTCTTATGGTTTTCGCGCTGTCGATGGTGGTGATGTTGCGCTTGGGAAGCGAGTTCTTGCCTGAGCTGGAGGAGGGGTCTATTTTAGTGGAACAGGTTCGTATGCCCTCGGTTACGCTTGAAGAATCGATCGAAAATGCCAACTGGCTGGGGGGACAATTGATGAAAAATATTCCGGAGATTAAAACGGTGGTTCCCAAAACCGGACGATCAGATTTAGCTAACGACTGGATGGGCGTTCATCAAACCGATGTGTGGGTGGTTTTGAAAAACCCGGATGCATGGCGAGCAGGGATTACCAAACAAGATATTATTGCAGAAATTGAACCTTATTTGAAAACAGAACCGGGGTTGGCCTACAATTTCACTCAACCCATTGCGATGCGGGTAGACGAGTTGACCAGTGGTGTAAAATCAGACCTGGCTGTGAAGATTTATGGCGAAGATTTAGAAGAACTAAGCCGAATTGGAGAGTCGATTTCGCAATTGGTAACGGGACTGGAAGGGACCGATAACTTTTTTATTGAGCAGGCAATCGGGCAGCCTTATCTAACCATTGAAATTGACCGAGAGGCTGTAGCTTCCTTTGGGTTGAATGTAGATGAAGTGCAGCAAGTGATTGAGGCTGGTATTGGAGGGCAGGTGGCTGGCCAGGTTTATGAAGGGCAGCGGCGTTTTGATATCTTAGTTCGTTACCCGGAAGATATTCGTAAGCAATTGCAACAGATTCAGCAAATTCCGGTGCCTTTGTCCAATGGGCAATTCATCCCACTGAAAAGGGTGAGTCAGATTATTGCACAGGAAGGGCCACGCGAAATCCAGCGTGAGAATGGCTGGCGCCGGCTGATTGTTGGTGTCAACATTAAAAATATTGATATTGGTACTTATGTTGGTCAGCTGCAGCAAGCTATTCGTGAGCAGGCAGCTGTTCCGCCGGGCTATTTTATCGAATATGGTGGGACCTTTGAAAATCAACGGCGCGCGATGAATCACCTTTTGCTGGTGGTTCCATTATCCTTGTTTATTATTATCGGCTTGTTGTACCTCAATTTCGGAAACATGCGCTATGCCATGATCATCTTGTTAAACCTGCCATTTGCGTTGTCTGGTGGCGTATTCCTTTTGTGGGTGAGGGGCTTGTATTTATCGGTTTCGGCAAGTATTGGTTTTGTTGCCTTGTTTGGTGTGGCGGTACTCAACGGCATTGTATTGCTCGACCACATCAATGAAGTGCGCAAGGAGAGTAAAAATTCGCTTAAAGAAACGGTTATTGCCGGAGCAACAGACCGCTTGCGACCGGTTTTAATGACGGCTTTGGTGGCCAGTTTGGGCTTTATTCCTATGGCCTTCAATTCCGGTCCGGGCTCTGAAGTACAGCGCCCATTGGCGACCGTGGTGATTGGAGGTTTGATTACCTCCACTTTGCTGACACTCCTGGTGCTACCAACCATATACTTATGGGTGGAAAAGAGAAAAAAAGCAACCAAGTACGACTGAGGTTAACTCATTAAAGTCATAGATGAAAAGGGAATCTGATTGCAGGTTCCCTTTCTTATATTGTTTCCAGTACGGCCATTTCTATGTCAACACTTAAATGATGTTTGGCGCCAAACACAAGCGGTAAGTTGCGGTCAATGTGGCCTGCCGGGAAATCAAAGCAAATGGGGTAGTGGTAGTCCTTTACGGCATCACAAATGATTTCCGGGGCTGTTTGTCCAAAGGGTGAATCGTTGTCTTTCATCTCGGTAAATCCCCCAAGAATAAGGCCGCTAAGATTCTTTAGTTTGCCAGCCAGTTTCAGGCTGTGCATAATTCGATCGAGGTGATAGAGGTATTCAGACAGGTCTTCAATAAATAAAATATTACCATCCGTTTTTGGTTCCAGTGGCGTGCCCATCAGGCTGTATAGGATGGACAGGTTTCCGCCAACGAGTGAGCCGGAGGTTTGGCCAGCCCGATTCAATGGATGGCTGGAAACGGTTATGGCTGAGTGCTTGCCTGTCAAAGTTTCTATAAGTTTGTCAAAGCTTTCTGTTGGCTGATTATCTTTCAAGTAGAAGCCGGGCATAGCGCCATGTATGCTGCAAAAGCCTTCCTGTTGAAGTCGGGCGTGCAGCACCGTAATGTCGCTAAAACCAACCAGCCATTTCGGGTGTTTTCGAAAAGCAGTAAGGTCGATCCGGTCAACAAGGCGAATGGCTCCATAGCCACCCCGAGCGCAGATGATGGCTTTGCAATGCGGGTCGTCCAGTGCTTGTTGCAGGTCGTTCAGACGATTTTGATCGGTTGCAGCAAATTGAAAACAGTAATTAAAGACATGATCGCCTGTGATTACCTCAAAACCTTGCTGGCTGAGTAAATTCACTCCGTCCAGTATTTTCTCTTTCACTACTTTTCCTGCCGGTGCAACAATCCTGATCCGGTCTTCTGCCTGCAAAAAATCGGGTTTCAACATGGGGCTCGAATTTTATTTGAAGGTACAAATCTTCCGGAAAGTGCGAAAACCAAATCTCGAAATAAAGCGTATTATCAATAACATGATCAGTATTAATTATTTAGGCGAAAAGTAATGAGAAAACAAGTAGGTATTTTAGGATCAGGAAGTGTTGGCCGGATGCTGGCTGATGGCTTTTTAAAATATGGTTATGAGGTTAAAGTGGGAACACGCGACAGACTTCGGCTGGCGCATTGGCTGAAAGAGGCTGGAGAAAAGGCTTCGGTTGGTTCATTTGAGGATGCTGCCCACTTTGGCGATTTGGTTGTGTTAGCGGTTAAAGGTAGCGCGGTGGAGTTTGTGCTTGATTTGGCAGGAGCGGCTTCCCTGCGCGGAAAAACAGTGATTGATACCTGCAATCCAATTAGCGATGATCCACCGATTCATGGTGTCTTACACTTTTTTACGAAAATGAATTTTTCGCTGATGGAGCATCTGCAGGGAAAATATTCACGGATTCATTTTGTTAAGGCGTTTAGCTGTGTGGGCAATGACTTGATGGTTAATCCTGATTTTGAAGAAGGCAAACCGACCATGTTTATCTGTGGTAATAATGAAGAGGCCAAGAATCAAGTAAAAGAGGTGTTGGATCTCTTTGGGTGGGAAACGGCCGACATGGGCAAAGCAGAAGCTGCACGAGCTATTGAGCCGCTTTGTATGCTCTGGTGCATTCCTGGGTTTCGGAACAATGAGTGGAGTCACGCTTTTAAGCTACTGAAAAAATAAGCCTGATTTGGACCTCAGTCCTAATCAGGCTATCTGTTTAGCGGTTTTTACATTGGAAAAGACATTCTTTTATAGTCTGCTTCATGTTTTATTTTCGTTTC
This sequence comes from Sunxiuqinia sp. sy24, assembly GCF_052677165.1. Taxonomy (NCBI): domain Bacteria; kingdom Pseudomonadati; phylum Bacteroidota; class Bacteroidia; order Marinilabiliales; family Prolixibacteraceae; genus Sunxiuqinia; species Sunxiuqinia sp. sy24. Next base: position 66,437 of record NZ_JBQYLH010000013.1, on the reverse strand, counting down.
AGTTTTACTGTAAAATGGCGCATAATAGGCGCTTCTTCTACAATTCGGAAGCCTCTGGTAATTTGATCTCGTCGGTCAAAAATGTTCTTCAATCCGGCTGCTACAACGTCCATGTGATTATTGGTATAGGTTCGACGCGGAATGGCCAGGCGCAAAAACTCCAGCTGCGGATACCGGTTGGCTTTGGTTAGCGGATCGCGGTCGGCCAGCAAGGTCCCCACTTCCACACCTCTTACTCCGGCTTCCAAATAGAGTTCAATTGCCAGTGTTTGAGCGATGTATTCTTCTTTCGGAACTTGTTGTAAAAAGCGTTTGGCATCAACAAAAACAGCATGTCCTCCCAATGGTTTCTGGACCGGAATACCCAGTTCAATCAGTTGGTTACCCAGGTAGTGAACTTGGCGGATTCGGTTTTCAAGGTATGCTCCGTCGGTGACTTCTTCGAGACCAATGGCCAGTGCATTCATGTCGCGTCCGGCCATTCCACCATAGGTGATAAAGCCTTCAAACATGATGTTGTAAACCGTAGCTTGCTGATACCAATCTTCGCGGCGCATGGCCAAAATACCACCAATATTTACAATCCCGTCCTTTTTACTGCTCATGGTCATACCATCTGCATATTGGTACATCTCGGTCACTATTTCGCAAATACTTTTGTTTTGGTAGCCCGCTTCACGATTCTGAATAAACCAGGCATTTTCGGCAAAACGAGCGGAGTCGAAGATGACCGGAATCTGATAATGATCAGCCACTTCCCTTATTTCTCGCAGGTTTTTCATCGATACCGGTTGACCTCCTGAACTGTTGCAGGTGAGAGTAACAATAATCATAGGAATCTGCTCCCGTGGGTGTTGTTCCAGAACCTGCGTGAGTTTGTCTATCGATATATTGCCCTTAAACGGATGCATGCCGTTGGTGTCAAAAGCTTCATCAATAGTGCAGTCTATGGCTTTGGCCTTCCGGAACTCGATGTGTCCTTTGGTGGTGTCGAAGTGGGAATTTCCCGGAACAAGCTGTCCTTCTTTTACCAGCACGGAGAAAAGTACATTTTCGGCTGCTCTTCCCTGGTGAACTGGCAGAAAGTAGTCGAAGCCGAAGATTGATTTGACTTTCTCCTTGAGGTGAAAGTAAGAAGACGAACCGGCATAACTTTCGTCACCGGTCATCAAAGCGCCCCATTGACGGTCACTCATCGCACCGGTTCCACTATCGGTTAGCAAGTCAATAAAAACCTGATTACTTTTTAAATTGAATAAATTGTAATGGGCCTGATGAATCCATTTTTCGCGTTCTTCGCGGGTGCTTCGGTAGATGGGCTCTACCATTTTTATTTTATAATTTTCTGCAAAAGGTAAATCCATTTCTCAATTAGTTTGATTTATAGAATACGATAAATTCAATTAGACTAACAGGAAATGAAAAGCATCACGGTTTTTGATGTTTTTGAATCGGTCTATTTTGGCTTGTACATCAGGTGTTGACATACAAACAAAAATAAGGGTTTAACATGCTAAAAAGTATTAAAAATATCAGTTTTGACTATTTGTTTTTGAGGTCAAGAAACCAATTGATGGATGCGATTCCAAAAGGTAAGATTCCGGATTGGTGGTCGGCATCAGGCATGATAATCAGTTTGACAAGCTCGTCGTTCACATTTAAGGCTTTAAAGTCCTGATGCATCTCAACGGATAATTCCAGCGGCACGTAGGTGTCGTTTTCGCCATGAAATAAGCGGGTAGGGCTTGTCGTTTGCCAGGCATCGATACTGCTGTTGGTCAAAGCCGTCTGAAGGGATTGGTACTTGGCATTGGTGGCAAATCCGGTGCGAAAATCGGCTTGAAACAGGTCTTCAACTTGTGTGTTAAGCTCGTCATTGATTTCGCCTCCGGTGGTAACGCCATTAAACAGGTCGGGAATCTTGGCCGCATATTCATTAGCAAAGATCTCATTCAACGGATTGCTGTATTTCCCGTGCACATGGTAGGCTTGCATGAGGTAGGCCAGAAAATACGGCATGGGGTAGCTGTCTTGTCCGACAAGCAATTCATTCAGACGATTCAAGTTGTAAGGCCCGGCACCACAGGAACTAGCTTTAAGCTGGTAATCTTCCAGTCCGTTTTGTTCTATTTCGTGCTTCAGCTGCATGGTCGACCATCCGCCCTGCGAGTAGCCCATCAGGTATAAATCTTCGTTAAGTGAGGCGGTAATATGATCTTGGCTCACAAATTCGCGGGTTGCTTTTAGCAAATCGACCAGGCTGGGAAGGGTGTCGTCTTTTTCAAGGTAAGGATGAAAGACCTGGGTAGACTCGCCAAAGCCGGGGTAGTCGGGGATGACCACAATAAATCCCAGCGAAGCGAAATTTTTTAGAACCAGAAAAAGCTCGTTGGATCGATCAACTGTTGGTGCCTTACTGTATTCAACGTTAGTGCCATTTTGAAAGCTGATTACCGGGTAGTTGCCCGGCTTGTCCGGAACCGATATCAAGCCCGACACCAATAATGGTTCGCCTTCGAAGGTGCTGTTGTAGGTCACTTTGTGAACGACAGCGCCCGAGCTGACTTCATTGTCCATGGTGCCATCGTCGTCGAACTGTGCAGCCAGAACGGAAAATAGCAACTGAGCAGAAGTTTGCGAAATGGTGTTGACCTGTTTCTCTGACTCGAGAAAGGCAAAGGAGGTTTCCGAAGGTGCTGGGTCGTCATTTTTTCCACAGGAAATGATGAAAACCGCCAAAAAAAGGACAATAAGGCGATGGTGATATTTTCGATTCATGCTTGTAACTTTTAATGCAGATTATTCTTTAGTTTGATGTTTGGAATCCCAGCTCAGCGGCGGCCTGACGCAGGAAGTCACGCGTGTAATAGTCTTGGTCAACCACCTGCCCATTCCAGACCAGAAGGTCTAAATCAATGGTTCGGGGACCATCTTTTCGTTCTGTGCGGTCGCGTCCAAGCTGATTTTCAACTGTTTTTAAGTATTTGTTTAACTCTTGTTGTGACCAATTGGTTTCAATTTTGACGGCTCCGTTTGTAAAATCACTTTGTGCGGTGTAGCCAATCGGTTTGGTTTTTAGCATGGTTGACGTTTGTAAAATCGTACATGCTTTACCAATCAACTCCAGCGCCCTGGGAATGTTTGTTTCCGCCTCAATATTCGATCCTATGCCTATGATGCAGGTATTCATCGCTTGGCTTCCATTTCAAAAGAGACTGATTCGGCAAACCTTAGCGCATGAGGTTTATCAACTTCAACTTTGGCCCAGCCGACGCGCTCGTCTTCCATAATCATCTCCAGCAGGTTTTTAGTCAGTGCCTCCAGAAGTTTAAAGCGCCCCTCCTGCACGAAGGTAATGATTCGCTTTGTGATCACCTTGTAATTGTAAATACCATCTGGTTCGTCTGATTCCAGCGCTTCATCAGGGACATTCACTTCAATCTCGAGGTTGATTACCACGTCTTGTTTATTCACCAGTTCTTCCGGATTGAATCCAATAAAAGTTCGTATTAACAGGTTTTTTATGCGTATTCGTGCCATAGTCTATTCGTTTTTTCCCAGGTTTTCACCGCCATCAGCAAAAAGCAGTTGACCGGTTAGGTGCTTGTTTTCTATGATAAAGTCCAGGCTTTGCAAAATAGGAGTCAACCCGCCCGGCTTTTGCATGGGGATTCCTTTGGCTAAATTCCACAAGTAACCTTCATCCTTGTCTTCCGGGGGTAAGGTTACTCCCGGCGCAATGGCGTTAACCCGGATGTGCGGAGCAAATTCGAGTGCAGCCATTTTTGTCAATTCCCAAAGCGCTTTTTTGGCCAAAGAATAGGCGGCAAAATTCGATTTATTACTCGTAATCCGGGTATCAACAAAGTTAATGATTAATCCTTCGTTACAAACGTTGGCCAGGTCGCGGATCAGAATAAAAGGAGCTTGAAAATTGACCGTAAGCTGACGGTGAAACAAATCCATGGAGGTGGACTTCAGGTTAGAAGGTTCAAATACAGACGCATTGTTAATCAATAAATCGATTGATGAAAAATCGGCTAAAACAGCAGGGATAAGTTGTTGTACTTCTTCTTCCTTGGTCAGGTTGGCTTTGAAAATACGGAAACAAGCATCGGGAAATTGTTTACTTAACTCCTGTTGAAGCTTTTGAGCCGCATCAACCGAGGCATTGTAATGAATTGCGATATTCCATCCAAGCGATGCCAAATGTTGAGCTAAAGCTTTGCCAATACGTTTTGATGCTCCTGTGATTAGTGCTGTTTTTCTCATCCGTTTGACGTTTAATTAATGGTTTGTAATCAATGAAAACAAATCATTTTTAGCTGTGAAATCAGCTGATTAAAAGTACTGCTTTATGTCAAGAAAGACAACAGTGAGAGGGTGATTTTGTTTGTAAGCAATTCCTGATTTTAGAGGAAGGCTTCGTTGGATGTTTAAAAATATATTTCGTAAGATTTTGATAAACTTTTGAAACTTAAACAGGGCAATTCCCGAAAAATAGAACAGGGCTAATGTTCATAAAATAGAGTTATTATGGAAGAAAAAATTATAACTATCGCCATGTTGCCTTATTCCACGGCAGAGGTATTAAGGTCGATGCTGGAAGCCAAAGGGGTAGAATGCTCGCTGGAGAATGTGAACCTGATTCAGGGGGCGGTGGCCTCTGGCGTGAAAGTACGTATCAATGCGAAAGATGCCAATAAGGCATATCCGGTTTTGGATAAACTGCTGGGAAAGATCGAGGAAGATTATAAAAAGCCGGAAGATTTCATTCTCATCCCTGTTGACTTCTCCAGCTATTCATTGAAGGCTGCGGCAATGGCTTTTGAGATTGCCCGAATGCTCAAATCAGGCGTGGTGTTTTACCACGTCATTCCCCAACCCGATTATTTTACCATTCCGTATTCGGATGTGATGGCTTTTGATGCCGGACTTTATGATCATCTTAAAGAGCGGGAAGAGTATGTGAACGAGGAGTTTGCCCGGTTTCAGAAGCAGCTGCTGGAGCAGGTGGGGCCAGAAGCATGGAATTCGATAGAAATGGAGCAAATTATCAAGATGGGTTATCCTGAAGAAGATATTTTGGCTTATACTGAACTACATCCGCCACGGCTGATTGTTATGGGCATTAAAGGACCGTCGAATGAGCTGGATGCGGTGATGGGAAGTACTACTGCTGGTGTTATTTACAAAGCGAAAGTCCCTGTTTTGGTGATTCCGGAGAAAGCGCCCTTGCTAAATCTATCTTCCGTGAAGAAAGTGGTTTATGCGACTAACTTCGATGAAAAGGATTTTCACGCGATTGATAAGTTGCTGGCTTTGCTCAAGCCCTTTAATACGGAGGTAACCTGCCTTCACATTGGTAATCATGAGTATTTAGAGTTGAGCGAAGCTCGAATGAAAAGTATGCGGAAAGTACTGACGAAAAAGTACCCGGATGATTCGCTGACTTGTCAGATTATGACCGGCAAGGATGTGTTGACCGATCTGGAAAAGTACATTCAGGAGAATGAGATTGATATATTATCGTTGACCACCCATAAGCGGAACATGATTACGCGGATCTTTAATCCAAGTATTGCCCGGAAAATGGTTTTCCACCTGAAAACACCGCTGCTGGTGTTCCATGCTTAGCTATTCGTATGTAATCAATTCTTAGAAAAGAGCTCAGGTCGTTATTCTGAAAATTACTTCGGAGTAGCGACCTGAACTATTTTTGGGGAGCCTGTACCTACTCATTAAAGCTAGCCAGTTTGCTGAGGTACTTGCCAATAATATCGAACTCGAGGTTAATCACTGTTCCCGGCTCGAAGGTGTGAAAGTTGGTTTCCTCGTAGGTAAACGGGATGATCGCAACCTGGAATGAGTTGTCTTTCGAGTTAACAACTGTCAGACTTACTCCGTTGACCGTAACCGATCCTTTTTCAACCGTCATGTAACCCTGTTGTGCTTTTTGCTTGTCGAATTCATATTCGAAGGTGAAATACCAGCTGCCATCAGCTTCTTCTACTTTAGTACAAGTAGCTGTCTGGTCTACGTGTCCCTGAACAATGTGTCCATCCAGGCGGCCGTTCATCATCATGCTGCGCTCCAGGTTCACTTTCGAACCGACTTCCCAATAACCCAGGTTGGTTTTCAACAATGTTTCTTTAATGGCTGTCACTGTGTAGGTTTTGGCTTCGGTATCCACTTTTACAACAGTCAGGCAAACGCCGTTGTGCGACACACTTTGATCGACTTTCAATTCATCAACAAATGAACACGTGAGCGTGAAATGATAATTTTCCTGCTCTTTTTCAATGGCTTTAACTACGCCGTATTCTTCAACGATTCCTGAAAACATAGTATTTCAATTTTTTATGCTGCGAAGTTACCGAATTCGAAGGAATTCAAGAAATTGGTCAGTCGGCTTTTAGCCGGCAGAGTGATCAGTAAATCGTTGAAGACGATGGAGAACAATTGCATTCAACCGTTTTCGATCGTCTTCAGGACTTCATTCTGAGGAGTAGAACTATTGGTTTTTAGCTGCCTCCAGCACCTTGTTTACCGAGCCATGTAAGAGCAGTAGTCGTCGGGCTTTGGCTTCATCGTAAGCTAGTTCCTCCATGATCATGCGGGTTCCACGAGCAAGTAGTTTCTGGTTGGTCAGTTGCATATTCACCATTTTATTACCCTTAACCCGGCCAAGCTTAATCATCAGCGTGGTGGTAATCATGTTTAGAATCAGCTTTTGCGATGTGCCCGATTTCATGCGGGTACTTCCGGTAACAAACTCCGGTCCCACGATGGCTTCAATAGCTACATCAACTTGTTTGGCCAGTTCGCTGTTGGGGTTGTTGGTAACGCAACCCGTGAGCACCCCATGTTCGCGGGCTTTTTTAACGGCCCCAATCACGTAAGGTGTTCGTCCCGAGGCGGCTATGCCAATCACGGTATCCAGCGGATTGATGTTGTATTTCTGCAGTTCCTGCCAGCCGAGTTCCTCGTTATCTTCAGCTGCTTCAACAGCCTTGCGGATGGCTTGGTCGCCGCCGGCAATCATCCCTATCACGAGGTCGTAGCCTACGCCGTAAGTTGGCGGTATTTCTGATGCATCCAGAATGCCAAGTCGTCCGCTGGTGCCTGCTCCAACATAAAACAGGCGTCCTCCTTTCGTCATTCGTTCCACGGCTTGTTCCACCAACTGCTCAATTTGTGGAATGGTTTTTTGTACGGCAGGAAGTACTTTGCAGTCTTCTTGATGAATATTTTCAAGCAATTGCTTTACATCCATCTCTTCGAGCTTGTTGTAAAGCGAGTCGGCTTCTGTTATACTTTCTAAAGTCATTTTTTCTTATTTATTCTCCGGAACGTTCATGATATTCCTTCAATTTTTCGATGGGACCTTTCAAAATGAATGGTTTTTGAAAGTGGTATTGAGCGGCTAACTCTTCAACCGTTTCCTTGAAATTCCAGGCTACCGAGCCCACAAATCCTAACGAAAATTGGTTGGCCTCGGGTATTTGAAGAATATTGCGGTCGAAAAATTCCTTCGCACTGGACGTTATTAACTCCTGGCAATAGAGTTTGTGGCTGTTTTTCGATAAAAAGGGCGCAAAGCCCGCCAGGTATTTATTCGGTCGTTCGGTCCGGTAAACGGCATTGAGAACCTCGGCTTCGGTTAGAATAAACTCTTGTCTGAACAGGTTTTGCACATCGATTGGCATGATGTTTTTGAAAAAATCACCCAGCAATTTCCTCCCTAAAACGGCGCCACTAAACTCATCTCCCAGGATGAAACCTAAGGGCGGAACCCGGGTCATTATTCGTTCGCCATCGTAAAGGCAGGTATTCGAACCTGTTCCTACAATGCAGGCTATTCCCGCTTCGGAGCCAAACAAAGCACGCGAAGCACCCAGTATGTCGCTGTGTGTTTCGGCCGGAACGTTCGGATACAGTTGATTCAGTGCTGTTCTGATTACATCACCTCGTTCCTGATTGACAATGCCTGCTCCATAGAAATAGATTTTGGTGAGGGTACATCCCGCAGGGAGCAATAGCTTGTCCCGGAGTTCTTCATAAATATCTTCACTGGTTCGGAAAAACGGATTAATTCCTTTGGTTTGGAAAGACAGCGTTCCTTCTGATACTCCTGTCAATAACCAATCGGTTTTTGTTGATCCACTATCGGCAATTAGTATACTCATGCTGTAAAGATACAGATTTTTGGAAGTATGAAACCTTAGTTGCTGAGAGGGGATGAATGGACTGAAAATTAAATCTTTCAGGGCATTAAAAAATTTCGTTTCTTCATAAGAAGAATAAGTCCCTTTCGGTTGAAAATAGAAGCCTCAATGGCTGGAGGTGAATAAAAAGGGTTTTGTAAGTAGCAAAATGAATACGAAAAGACTGGCACTGCGTTTTAAACCTTACGCGCTTGAGCTGAAGCACGCGTTTACCCTGGCAGGAAGTTCACGCACCACCACGCCGGTGATGCTGACCGAGCTGGAGTATGAAGGCGTTACAGGCTATGGTGAAGCCTCCATGCCGCCGTATTTGGGCGAAAGCTATGAAACAGTCACCCGCTTTTTAGCAGCGCTTGATTTGGGGCAGTTTAGCGATCCTTTTCAGGTGGACAGCATACTGAATTACGTAGATCATACCGCAGCCGTAAATTGTGCCGCCAAAGCCTCGGTGGATATTGCTTTGCACGACCTGCTTGGGAAATTGATGGGCCAGCCCTGTTATAAAATGTGGGCTTACGATTCGGCACTGACACCCAATACCTCATTCACCATTGGGATTGACAGCCGCGAGGTGGTTCGCCAAAAGATGAAGGAAGCGGCGCCCTTTAAAATACTGAAAGTAAAGCTGGGACGCGATAACGATCAGGCGATGATTGAAACCATCCGGGAGCTAACCGATGTGCCTCTTTGTGTTGATGTCAACCAAGGTTGGCACGACAGGCAAGCCGCGTTGGATATGATTTATTGGCTGGAGGAGAAAGGAGTGGTCTTTGTTGAACAGCCCATGCCCCAAACGGCGCTGGACGATATGGCCTGGCTTACGCAGCACAGTCCGCTGCCAACCATTGCCGATGAGGCCCTGCAGCGGCTTGACGATGTTAAAAAAGCGCACGGGGTGTATGCCGGCATCAACATTAAGCTGATGAAATGCACGGGGATGCGCGAGGCCCGCAAAATGATTAAGCTGGCCAAAGCACTCGATCTGAAAGTGATGATAGGCTGCATGACCGAAACCTCCTGCGCTGTATCCGCTGCCGCGCAGCTATCACCCCGGGCCGATTGGGCTGACCTGGATGGCAACCTCCTCATAGCTAACGATCCCTTTATAGGTGTTCAGGTGGTGGATGGTAAAGTGGTCTTGAATGACGGGCCGGGAATCGGGGTTAAGCCGAGATATTCATTCATGTAACGATGGTTCTTAACGGCACGTTTTATCATTTGGTAATGGGGCGTTGCCCCAAAGCTCCAGTTCCTTTTTTGCCTTGATGCCAAAATAGAACAATTCCAGACCAATTTTAATGGTTCGATTCTACATATGCTGATTTTAGGTGCAATCGTGCGGCAGCCAGGGCAACAAATTGGTAAAAAAAACTAAACGCAGATGCAAGGATGCAAAGCGCTTATTACTAAAGAGTTAGACTTAATGGCTGCTCGTGTGTAAATGATTCTTAATCAGCTGTTTTCAAAAATTTAACAGAGTTTTGTAGTAAAAATATAAATGTATTTCGTTATTTCGCACCCTTAAAATTTTTTAGCTATCGGTTTTTACAAGAGATTTATGAATCAGACTGTCGCATGGGCCGTTCTTCAACCCAGCATAGTAAATGATATTACGGGAAGCAGTGTAGAAAGTAGTGAACTAGAGGTCCCCCCCTAAGGAAAGCCACTCCAATGCAATTAATTCTTATTTCAAATTCTTAGTGCCAGACAAGGAAGAAAACTTATCAGGCAGCTACTTCCATTTTGGCGTACTCCACCTGGAGAAGGTTTCAGGTCAAGAAAATACATTTTAAATCATTAATGGAAGTCCTTAATTTCTTAAGCAATAGTAATGAATAATTTCAAGAACAAGTATTTTGATATCTCAAAGCCGGTTTTCATTCCGGCAGCAATAATAACCTTTTTATTTGTCAGTTTTACTATCATTTTTAATAAAAGAACCGAAGCTGTATTTTCAGATTTTCAGGCTTATATGTCGACTAATTTTGGTTGGTTTATTTCACTAAGCATCAACTACTTTTTAATATTTGTACTCTACCTGGCATTTAGCAAATATGGCAGAATCAAAATAGGCGGGAAGGATGCAAAACCCAGCTTCAATAAGTTTTCCTGGGTAGCCATGTTGTTTTCAGCCGGAATGGGAATTGGTTTAGTCTATTTTAGTGTAGCAGAGCCCATGCTGCATTTTAATAATCCCATTATTGAAGGAGCTTCTGATGTTTATAAATCGCGCTTAGCCATTCGCAACACCTATTTTCATTATGGTTTTCATGTTTGGGGGATTTACATGTTACTCGGAATTGCACTGGCCTATTTTACCTTTAATAAAAACGCGCCATTATCCTTAAAATCGACCTTGATTCCGTTATTTGGCAATCGGATGAATGGATGGCCTGGCTATCTGATTGATGTAATTGCGGTTTTAGCAACACTATTTGGACTAGCGACCTCACTAGGCTTTGGTGCATTACAATTCAGTACCGGCTTATCTGTCTATTTTGGTTTAGAAAACGCCACCTGTTTACAAGTGTGTTCCATCATAGGAATAACTTTAATTGCGACCATCTCTGTTGTAACGGGTTTAAATAAAGGACTAAAATATTTAAGTAATGCCAATATTGTTATCGCACTAATTGTTTTTGCATTTGTGCTAATCTTAGGGAGTACGGTACGCTTAATAGATGGTTTTGTGGAAAGCTTAGGGATTTACCTTTCAGATTTGGTTGAATTAAGCTTATTCCGAAATCAATCTGGTACTGCGGGAAACTGGTTTAAAGGCTGGTCGATGTTCTACTGGGTATGGTGGATTTCCTGGTCGCCATTTGTAGGAACTTTTGTTGCCCGGATTTCCAAGGGTAGAACCATTAGGGAGATTGGGATTTTTGGCTTAGTAATACCTTCTGTTTTTTCTTTTTTATGGATGTCTGTTCTGGGAGGAACCGCTTTAAATCTACAATTAGATGGTAGTATGGATATTGCATCCATAGTAGCGCAAAACAGCTCCATTGGACTCTTCAAAATGCTGGAGACCCTGCCTTTTTATGACATTAGCGCATTTGTATGCATTATTTTAGTAGGTACTTTTTTCATTACTTCATCGGACAGTGGCTCCTTGGTTGTAGATATGATGACCGCAGGAGGAAAATTGAATGCCCCCAAAGGACAAAAAATATTTTGGGCTTTTATGGAAGGAGCTATTGCCATCGCACTATTAGTGGGAGGTGGTTTAACGGCACTTCAATCAGCTTCTATTTTAACAGGCTTTCCTTTTGCAATTATTTTGGTGCTTGTTAGTCTTTCTTTGGTTAAAAGTTTAAAAAATGATGAGCAGTTAACGGACTAATCATTTAATATTAATGGCGTTTCCCGACAAAATGATTCGGTACGATTTGATCTAAAAAGCGTACCGAGCGAATAGGCAGAAACGTCCTCGTTTTTCCCCAAGATACAACCCGCTGGCTTTTCGCCGGCGGGTTTATTTTTGGGGTAATCCGGGATAGGAATAAAGCCGTTCAGTTTTGGTTCTAGCCTCCTGGCTCTTCACATTCAATCATCTGAATATCCAGCAGTCTAAACTTTATTGCTTTTGTTGAATTGCACCGCGGGCTAAAGGGAGTTCGAAATGCATTTTTCCCATCTGTAAATGGGGTGTTGCCCCGGAACCCCAGTTTCTTTTTTGCCTTGATGCCAAAAAGGAACCAAAAAAAAAAGCAAGGCTGACTAGCCTTTTGAAAGAAAACTACGGGTCAGTCATTCCCCGAAAACCAATTCCTCCCTTTGGTCGTCAAACAGGGTTTTCTTAGCGAGTACCTTCGCAAATTCCATCCCTTGTTTTCTAGCTCAAAAGACTCGTAGGCCCAGCGATCTTTTTAGAAGAAAGGCACAGGCAAAGTGAAGAGTCGCATCCCTCCAGCCTGGTTCTTCAAATCCAATTATCTAGTTATCCGAAAAGCCGAATATCTTATTATCTGTTGTGAAACATCACACGAAACAGGCTTGCCGAAGCGTGGGCCAGCGTCAGGTTTCTTAGTTGAAAATGATAAGTGCATCTTGTCCAATGGAAGCATCAATCTTTTGTTTTACCCAATCCATGTTGGTAGCTGTCTCAATTTTGTTTTTTGTTACCATGTAGGTTTTAAAGTAGTTCCCTTCCTCCGTTGAATTCTTCTTTTTATGTTGGAATTCAAGTTTTATTTTTTTAGCTGATAAAATCTTCAACAAGGAGGGAGATTCTAAAATATGGTCAGGTTCCTCAATCAGAATTTTTGTATCCTCGGAGAACTGGATTTCCATTTGCTTTGTTGATTCATCATAGTCTATGCGCAAGATATCCAACGATTCTTGATACGGTTCTCCATGCCAGTCTCCAAATATCTTAAGTGTTCCGCTTTTAAATAAATTCTGACCTTTATGATTTAATTCAGCCAACTCTTTTGGAGTCCTTTCCTTTGTTTTACTGCCTTCAGTCGGCTTCAGGTTATCTAGATCAGGAGAAGCAACGATAACAGTCATAAAATCAAAAATTCCATTACGTTGGATTTTTTTGAAAATTAGGATTGCACTCCAAACAGCTAGTAGCCCCATGATTATACAAATAATGATCCCGGTTAGACTCTGAAGCTCATTGTAAATTAGCACTCCCAAAATTCCTGCAATTATTAAAGGTGCAATTCCTGCTAATATTCCGGCAATAAAGTTGATTAGTTTTCTCATCGTCTTTTTGTTTAAAATTGACTTGGCTAATCTTTAGCAAGCCATTTATTAGTTGTTTCCAAAATACGAAACCCAAGTGATGAAATGAATTATATTTTTATGTTGTAGAGACATTCAGTCACTGCTCGCGCCCGCTTAGAGCGAGCTGGAAATACTACACGATATAATTCGATGACTGCAAGAGCCAATTTAGTAAAACTAACTGATCATAAGCTTACTTTTTCAAAAGTTTTTGAGTCATTTTCATTTTTTTGGGTGCTGGCTGAGGCTCAGCCAGGGTGTTTATAATTGGTTTGGGCTTAGCTGAGCCTTGGCCGAAGTCAAAAAATAGTAAGGCGGCAAAGCGGTGGCTTTGTGTCGGAACTCGAGTTCGTGAGTACCTAAGTTCGTTAGTACATAAGATGGATGTGTTCCTTTCTTTGCGCCTTTGCGGTTAAGAAGAGTGTTTTCAGTTTAAAGAAACTTGTCCTTTTGACTTGATTCAAAAGAACGAAAAAATCAAGGCTGACCAGCCTTTTGAACGAAAACTTCGGCTCAGTCACTCCCTGAAAACCAACTCCTCGCGTTGGTCGTCAAACAAGGTTTTATTAGCGAGTCCCTGCGCAAATTCCATCCCTTGCTTTCTAATTCAAAAGACTCGTAGGCCAACAGAGACTTGCGGGTTTTAGCTACAATCCTGCGGTGGTGAGGTTTTTCATTTAACTGAGATTTGCTTCTCTAAAAAACTATTGTCAGGTTGTTTTGCCTTAATTGTGTAAGTACCTTTTTCTTTGATTTGATAGTTTAGTGTTTCATTGTCAAGATAAACCATCACAGTCGGACAGATACTTGAGCTATTGTCAAATTTGCCCCATGCTTTAATTGTTATGTTATTCCCTTGTTGTTTTGTCTCGAATTGCAAAAATTGATAGCATCCATTGGTTCCAATCGTTCCATAAAGCCTCATATCAAAAGGTTCGTTAATTGTAATGTTATCGGGAACCTGAATACTGTCAACTCGGATTAAAAAAGGTTCATAATTGGGGTGGTGTTCTTCTTCGGAGGAAGATACAATGCTTAGCAGTATTAAAGAGCTAAGGCAGATTAATAGTGCATTAATCGTTTTCATTGTGCTTTTTAAAAGTTCTGCATGTGTTCGATAATTAGATGTAAAACTTTCAAAAAGGTTGCTTTTTGTTTTCTTCGAGGTGATTGCATTGCGTGTTTATGGGAAGAAAGGCACAGGCATAGGTGAAAGCCCTCTGTTCAGTCTGGGTTCTAGTATCTTGGCTCCTGATTCTTCAAATCCAATAATCAGAACATCCAGCAATCCGAATATCCGAGCCTACTTTTTCCGGGTAGTTATGTAGTTTACCAGCTCGATTAGAGCGGTGCGGGAGTCCGATTCGGGGAATTCGTTGATGGCCGTAATGGCGCGGTCGCGGTAGTAATTCATTTGCTCGGTGGCATAGTCCAGTCCGCCGCGTTCCACCACCAGCTCAACCAGTTCCTGCACCTTGGCGGTGTTTTTGTTTTTGCGCTTCACCTCGTGTAAAATGCGGCGTTTTTCCTTGTCGTCCGAATTGCTCAGCACATAAAGCAGGGGTAGGGTAATCTTCTTCTCCTTGATGTCGTTTCCGGTGGGTTTGCCCAGTAAGCCTTTGGCCTGGTAGTCAAAAATGTCATCCTTAATCTGGAAGGCGATTCCCGCGTCAATTCCAATCTGGAACATTTTCTCGATCACCGTTTCGTCATCCGTAACCGAAGCTGCCCCGATGGCCATACTGGTAGCAATCAGCGAAGCTGTTTTCTTTTCAATAATCTCGAAATAGGTTTCGTAGTCAATATCGAGTTTGCGGCTTTTGCGCATCTGCAGAATCTCACCTTCGCTCATGTCTTTTACCGAGCGACTGATGAGGTGCAGGAAGTTGTATTTTTTGTTGTCGATGTTGAGCAGCAAGCCTTTGGCTAAAATGTAGTCGCCCACCAACACGGCCAGTTTGTTTTTCCACAGCGCATTAATGGAAAAGCTACCGCGGCGTTCATACGATTCGTCCACTACATCGTCGTGCACCAGGGTGGCGGTGTGCAACAGCTCGATTGATGAGGCCGCCATATAAGCCGATTCATTAAATCCGCCATTCATTTTAGCCGCCAGAAAAACAAACATTGGGCGCATTTGTTTGCCTTTCTTTCTCAGAATGTAATTGATGATGAGTGATAAAAAGGGGATATCACTTTGGATTGTGGCCTTGAAGTAATCCTCAAAGGCTTCCAGCTCAGTTTGTATGGGTGCTTTAATGATATCCAAAGAAGTCATTTGTTCGATTTTGGAACAGTTCAAAAATAGTAAATTAATTAAGTTTTTGCTTGTTTGGTCTCCGTCTAACACAAATTTGAGATGGTTTTGTTCATGAATTTTGGCTTGGGCGGGTATTTGTATTCTTTCTAAAATGAGATTCCACAGGTACTTTTATTTTACTTGAAATTAAATATTTATATATTTGCATTTGTAATTAGAAAACAACATGATAAAGATTCAGGAAATAGACCCGGACAGGTTGGAGATGGCTGCCAATATGCTCAAAGCAATTGCTCATCCGATGCGGATTGCCATACTGAAGCACCTGGAGGGTGGGAAAAAATTAACCGTTACGCAAATTCATGAGCTTTTGGGGATCGAACAGTCGACGACTTCCCATCATTTGGGTATCTTGAAAGATAAAGGTGTTTTGTGTTCACGTCGTGAAGGCAAAAACACGTTTTACTACCTGAAGCATGATGTGTTAAGTCAGGTGGTAGATTGCCTGGAGCGCTGTACCTGCGGAGAATAATGGATGAAAACAACGATAGTTTAAAAGCCGGCGGAAAGCCGGCTTTTTTCGTTTATTGACTGGAAGTTCTTAATTTCGCGGCATTAATATCTAGCGATGACAAAAATCAGAGTAAGCAAGCAATTTGGGTTTGAAATGTCTCATGCCCTGACCAATTATGATGGGCTGTGTAGTAACATTCACGGGCATTCGTATAAACTCCAGGTGACCATTATTGGTGAACCAATGTATAAAGAGGGAGACCCGAAAGATGGGATGGTGTTGGATTTCAGCGTATTGAAAAAGATGATTGAAAAGCATGTTGTAGAGCCATTTGATCACTCGTTGATGATCAATAATGTGGCGGCTCACAATAAGCTGAGAGAACTGGGAGAGCTTTATGAGCGACAGCATTTGGTTAATTTTCAGCCAACAACGGAAAATATGGTTATTTTTATTGCTGATAAGCTCAAACATATTTTGCCTGAACATCTTGAATTATTTAGTGTTCGGCTGTATGAAACCAAGAACTCGTTTGCCGAGTGGTTCGCTTCCGATAATCCTTAAAAAATAGCAACATGCCTGAACAGAATGAAAAAAATAACCGACTTTTTTTACTCGATGCCTATGCGCTGATTTACCGTTCGTATTTCGCGTTCATCAAAAATCCGCGTTTCAACTCAAAAGGGTTGAACACCTCCACTATGTTGGGCTTTGTGAACTCCCTGGAGCAGTTGCTAAACAAAGAAAACCCAACACATGTTGCCGTGGTTTTCGATGTGCATGCGCCCACCTTTCGGCACGAGCTGTTTGAAGACTACAAAGGCACGCGCGACGAAATGCCCGAAGACATTCGCAAAGCCATTCCCTGGGTTCGGAAAATTATTGAAGCCTACAACATTCCGATTTTGGAAAAGGAAGGTTTTGAAGCCGATGATGTGATTGGCACCCTGGCCAAGAAAGGGGAAAAAGCGGGTTACCAGGTGTTTATGATGACCCCCGACAAGGACTATGCGCAGCTGGTTTCAGACAATATTTTCATGTATAAACCCGGACGCGCCGGCGACGATGTGGAAGTGTGGGGCGTGGAACAGGTGAAAGCAAAATTTGAGGTTGATGAGCCGGAGCAGGTCATTGATATTTTAGGCTTGATGGGCGACTCGGCCGATAACATTCCCGGATGCCCCGGCATTGGTCCGAAAACGGCCATGAAACTCATTTCAGCCTACCATTCCATTGACGGCATCTATGAACATATCAATGAGCTGAAGGGCAAGCAAAAGGAAAACCTGGTTAATTACGAAAAACAGGTGCGTTTGTCGCGCAAGCTGGCCACCATTGTACTGGATGTTCCGGTTGATTTTGATGAAAAGTCACTGACCAAAGATGAAGCTAATTTGGAGGTTCTTCGCGATATTTACAATGAGCTGGAATTTCGTACGATGGCTCAAAAGCTGGGAGCACCCGAAAAGCCAGCTCAAGCCAGTTTTGAGCAAGGTACTTTGTTTGGCGGTAGCCAAGGTGCTGAGCCGGTTATGCGTACGGATTTAACGAATATTGAAAATACCCCTCATCAGTATTTTTTGGTCAAAGATGCTATGCAACGGGCCAGTCTTCGTGCCGAATTATCGGTGCAGGAAGAGTTTTGTTTCGATACGGAAACCACCGGGCTGGATACGCATACCGCCGAGTTGGTGTGCTTGTCGTTTGCCTTTAAAAAAGGAGAAGCCTACTGTGTAACGCTGCCTCGCCAGCGCGAAGAAGCTCAAAAGGTAGTGGAAGAATTTCGCCTGGTTTTTGAAGATGAGAACGTGCGTAAAATCGGGCAAAACATCAAGTACGATATCCTGATGCTGAAGCATTATGGGGTAGAGGTGCGAGGCCCGCTTTACGATACCATGATTGCGCATTACCTCATTCAGCCCGAATTGCGGCACAACCTCGATTACCTGTGCGAAACCTACCTTTCATATCAGAAAGTGGAAACCGAAAGCCTGATTGGCAAGAAAGGGAAGAAGCAGCAAACTATGCGTCAGGTGCCGGTTGACAAGCTAAAAGACTATGCTTGCGAAGATGCTGATTTGACTTTGCAACTGAAGTTAGCGCTTGATCCGGATCTGGATAAAACAGGTGTTCGCTCGGTTTTCGAAGAAATTGAAATGCCACTTATTCCGGTTTTAGCCGATATGGAAATGACCGGGGTAAGCTTGAATACCAAAGAGCTGGATGTATTTGCAGCCAAATTACGGACGCAAATCATTGACCTTGAAAAAGAGATTATTGAACTGGCCGGCGAAGAATTCAATGTTTCGTCACCTAAACAGTTGGGACCCATCTTGTTTGAGAAGCTGAACATTGTCAGCAAAACCAAAATGACGAAAACCAAGCAGTATTCGACTTCCGAAGAAGTGCTGAGCAAGTTGGTCGATAAACATCCCATTGTTCCGAAAATTCTGGAATTTAGGGGATTGAAGAAGCTGCTTTCGACATATGTAGAAGCTTTGCCGCTACTGGTGAATTCGAAAACTGGCAGGCTGCATACCAGTTACAACCAGGCCATTGCAGCTACCGGACGCCTAAGTTCGGCCAACCCTAATCTTCAAAATATTCCGATACGGGATGAAAATGGTCGCGAAATTCGACGCGCCTTTACCGCTTCGGATGATAAGCACGTATTCTTATCAGCTGACTATTCGCAAATTGAGTTGCGGATTATGGCCGCTCTGAGTAAGGATGAGCACATGCTGGAAGCCTTCCGCAATCAGCAGGATGTCCATTCAGCTACGGCCGCAAAAATCTATAAGATTCCGCTTGAAGAGGTGACTTCGGATATGCGCCGAAAGGCCAAGACAGCCAACTTTGGTATTATTTACGGCATTTCGGCTTTCGGATTATCTGAGCGGCTGAATATCTCCCGGAGCGAAGCCAAAGAGCTGATTGACGGCTATTTTGAAAACTTCTCAAGGGTGAAGGAATTTATGGATGAAAGTATCCAGCTGGCCCGCGATAAAGGGTATGTGGAAACCATTCGCGGACGCCGCCGCTACCTCAAAGACATTGATTCGGCCAATGCCGTGGTGCGTGGTGTGGCCGAACGAAACGCCATCAATGCGCCCATTCAGGGCTCAGCAGCCGATATCATCAAGCTGGCCATGATCAACATTTGGAAAGCGCTGAAAACGCAAAATCTGAAGGCTAAAATGACCTTACAGGTGCATGATGAATTGAACTTCGATGTTCCGAAAGAGGAACTAGAGCAGGTGAAAAAGATTGTTAAAGAGCAAATGGAGCAGGCCGTTGACATTGGGCTGCCACTTACGGTTGAAATGGATGCTGCTTCAAACTGGATGGAAGCGCACTAAACCAATTCAAGCCATTTGTGAAAAGGATCTATTAGGTAAATGTAAAAGGTACAATCAAAAGACGTTTTAGAACCAGAAAGTTGGCAGTCTGAATTTATAATTCCCTGTTTTAGAACTGCAATCTCTCTTGGTTCGAGCTTAGAAAATTAGAGGCTGGTTCTGAAGAACCAGCCTCTTTTGAGGAAGGGATAAGTAATAATTTTTTTCAATTCTTAGTAACTTTTGTTAGTCTAATTTAGTTTAGACAGGATAGAAACGAACTTTAATTAATTGACTTCCATTGTTCTGTAGCTGCCAGAAATAAGCAAGCTCACTGTAAGTAATGACCTCATCTGTCACACCATCTCCATCGGTGTCCAATTCAACAACAAGATCATCCAACCAATCCATGTAGTCAAAAATCCATTGGCCATTGGGACCACCGTTATATGGAAGTGGATAAGCTTCTTCTTCATCAATATAGAACAAGTCAGTCATGTCTTGCCAACTTCTTTTTACAGTAATCGACCCCAGATTTAAATAGTACCACAGCGAATCTATTTCATCAGCCGATACGTCCAGAGTTTCCTGTAAAGCTTCCAACCAGGCATCAATCTTAGCATCGGGAACATTTTTTTTCCCTCGGGCTGCTACAAATACCTGATACTTGCCAGGTCCTAGTTGAAATTCACATCCGTCACCGTCAAAGACAGTTCCGTCCAGTACAGCAAATTCCTCTCCCTGAGTCATATCGATTCTAATGCCAGGCAGAAATCCAACGTTTTTTCCTATGGTGTCCTTATGGTTTATTACAATGTTGTTTTGTTCGAGGTAAATTTTCCAACCTTCCGTATCTCTCGGAATAAACATTGTATGTCTGTCAGGATTATCAACAGTCTTATCATTCCAATCATTTTTCTTTCCTAACAAATTAAGTTCGTAGTGGGGGCCGTTAAAGTCGATAGCAACTTCATTTCCTTTTACTCGGTTGCTTTTTAGAGTTAGGTCATCATCCGGGATCGAATCCAATTCATTGCAAGATGATATTGCAAATACAAAAGCAAGGATAAAGATTAAATACTTCATAAGTTGATTTTTCATTATGGGTAAATTTAATGTGTTCCCTTCCCCAATGATTCAAATCTCATGAAAAGTTACGATAACTCACCGAAGTTATCAACAAAGCACTGTTGGTAACTGGTGTTTAAGTCCTTATTAATGAGCAAACAACCTGTTTTGATTATCAAGCATATATTTACATCGATCTTGTATTGATCGATCAAGAGAAACTAGCAGCAAAGCTTAAGAAGAGAAGTAATCTATTGCTAATGCGAAAAATCTGATGGATAAAACGTTAATTTACAAGGACTGGTTGTCTGCATTTTATGGGGGTGTCTGCCGGTTTTCTACCAATAACAGCTATTCATTATGAAATCAAATATGAAGCGTGCATCATCTTAGTTTGCAAATAATTAATTGGTGGAGCTGGAGCAGGTGAAAAGGATTGTGAAATAGCAAATGGAGCAGGCCGTTGACATGGGTTTGCCACTCGCGGTAGAAATGGATGCTGCTTCAAACTGGATGGACGCGCACTAGATAAAACCAAACGAGACGATCGCCGCAGCAATCGTCTCGTTTTA
This sequence comes from Sunxiuqinia sp. sy24, assembly GCF_052677165.1. NCBI lineage: Bacteria > Pseudomonadati > Bacteroidota > Bacteroidia > Marinilabiliales > Prolixibacteraceae > Sunxiuqinia > Sunxiuqinia sp. sy24. The sequence goes on along the minus strand of NZ_JBQYLH010000013.1, from coordinate 45,723 downwards.
GTTTTAGCCGATCAGGCCAAAGTATTGCATGATGACTTTTAAAAGAATCAAAATGGCGATAAGACCTGCCATTCCAATTCCAAACCAGATGAAATCCTTGTTTGAGTTTTTTGTTACTTCGGGTTTTTTATCTTGCTTTCCATGTTTATTTCGTGTTATAAAGTGAATAGGTAGCGATCTCTGCGCGAGATCACAATGATTGATTCTGAGGGCTGATTAGCCACATCAGGCTTTAGGGGTGCGAATGGAAAAGGAAGACTAACACAGCAAGGCATGTCCGCGGATAAAGAGTGGAACAGGGGCCTCATGATCAATTAAAAAGAAGCTTAAACGTATGGTGTTTCGAAAACTGAAATTCCGGGGAACAACTTGGGTTGGGAACAGTGAATGCAAAAAAGGATGTAGGTTTTCGCTTGTTGTTTCACCACTGTTGCTTTCCTGATTGAATAAAAATAAGGGCGGCATTCTGGTTAGCTGAATGCCTGATTGATGTTCAACAAATGCGATATGCTTGCCGCCAACACAGTCGGTTGGCTTTTCGGAAGCGGTAAATACCCAGAGCAAGAAAAAGAAATCGGATTAATTGTTTCATCATCATCGCGAAGATCTGCTGCAAAGCTTGATTATCCTTGCAGCAGATGTTCGCGTTGAGCTTAAAATTTAACGTTACCAAGCCAGCTCGTGGGGCGCATGGAATCGGTCTCCCTTCTGTTTTTAGACCTGAACCCGATTAACTCTAAATAAAAAAGGATTGCAACACGCTGGTTGCAACCCTTTATTTTTACTTTTCGACGCCTGACTTTTTCAGAATAATTTCTAAAGGACAGAATTTGGTGAAGGATGACTGAAGTAGGTTTAAACCTACAAATGCTGTTAGTATTAGCCAATTGTCGTTGACAAATACGGCTAGAAGTACACTTGCCGTGATTAAGAATCCAGCCACGGCTCTCACTACTCGTTCTCTCATATCGTTTTATTTTTGATTTAAACAAATTTCTCAACTCCAACAATGTAGGCGTTTATCGGACTCATTTCTTCAATACTGTGGTTAAATTCATCAATCCGTTCCAGCAATTTTTTGGCCTTGTCGTCGGCCAAAAACATAAAGGAAACCATGTAGTTATACGGATTTTTCTGGGCTGCAAACCAGTTGGAAAGATCTGTCGTTCCATCGGCCTGCTCCATGAAACCTTCGACGTCCATTTCGCTGTAGGCATTTATTTTAATACTTTTCAGAATCTGTTGCAGCTCCGGGTGGTAGGCTTTTACCGATTGAATAATTACAAATTTCATCATGATTGTTCGTTTAAAGGTTCATTAAATTGATCTTCATGGTCTGCTTCAACGGGTGTTTCTGCTACCGGATATTTTTTGCGCTCGGTCATGTAATAAATCAGTGGCACAATTACTAGCGTTAGGAAGGTCGAAGCAATCGATCCGCCCATCAGCGAGATGGCCAGCCCTTGGAAAATGGGGTCAAACAAGATAACCACTGCACCAATCACCACCGTTCCAGCGGTAAGCAGAATTGGGGTTGTTCGCACCGCTCCGGCTTCAATTACGGCTTCCTTTAAGGGGACGCCATCGGCTAACCTAAGATTGATAAAGTCAATCAGCAGAATGGCGTTTCGGACCATAATTCCGGCCAGCGCGATTAGTCCAATCATGGATGTTGCCGTAAAGAAAGCACCCATCAGCCAGTGCCCGATTAAGATACCAACCAGTGACAGCGGAATGGAGATCATCATGACAAAGGGTACTTTGAAGTTCTGAAACCAGCCAATAATGAGCAAGTAGATTACCAATAGCACGACGGCAAAAGCGGTTCCCAAGTCGCGGAATACCTCATAGGTAATTTGCCACTCACCATCCCATTTCAGACTATAATTGTCTTCAATGAATGGTTGTTGGGTGAACTCTTCGTTGAGCGTATAACCTTCCGGAAGCTCGATTTGGCCCAGGTTTTCAGACATGTTTAGAATGCCGTATACCGGGCTTTCCAGTTCTCCGGCAATGTCAGCCGTGACATATACCACCCGCTTTTGATTTTTGCGGTAAATGCTCTTGTCTTGCAGCCCTTCTTCAATCTCAACCACATCTCCCAAAGCAACCATTTGCCCGGTTGGACTCATGATATTTACTTTTTTCAGGTCGTTGATGCCGGAACGTTCCTGTTCTTTAAAGCGAAGAACGATGCCAATTTGCTCATGTTCCTTTTCCTGATAAAGCTGGGTAACCTCATGGCCACCCAAAGCCATTTGCAGGCTATGGACCACCTGTTGAGTGGAGAGCCCGAGCAAGGCTGCCTTTTCTTTCAGCACATTGAACTTATATTCTACCTGATCGTCTTCCATGTGCCAATCAATGTCGACCACATCGGCTGTTTCGGCAAACAAATCTTTTACTTGTCGGGCTACTTCCATCTGTCCCTCGTAATCTGGTCCGTACACTTCAGCAACGAGTGTTGACATAACGGGAGGACCCGGTGGAACTTCAACGACCTTCACGTTGGCCTGGTATTTTTTACCCAGCCGTTGCAGTTCGGGGCGCATTAGTTTGGCAATGTCGTGACTCTGCAATTTTCGGTCGCCTTTATCGGTCAGGTTCACCTGAATATCGGCTACATTCGATCCGCTTCGCAAGTCATAGTGACGCACCAATCCGTTAAAATTCATGGGGGAGGCGGTACCCACATACGTTTGGTAGTCCACCACATTTTCCTGTTGTGCAATGTAGGCTGCCAGCTCTTTGGCAACAACAGCTGTCCGCTCCAGTGTGGTTCCTTCGGGCATGTCAACAATGACCTGAAACTCATTTTTATTATCAAACGGAAGCATCTTAACGGTCACCATTTTAAAGTAGACAAGCGTTGTAGAGGCCAGTAAAAGAAAAGTTACTCCCATGATGAAGGTCCAGCGTTTCCAGGGAGATTCCAGCATGGGGCGCATGGTTTTGGCGTAAAGCTTGTAAATGACGCTATCTTCCAAACGGAATGCTTTTTTCTCCTTGTCTTCCTTCTCATTCGTACGGAGCAAGCGATAAGCCAGGTACGGGGTGATAGTCAACGCTACCAGCAGTGAGAATATCATGGCGATGGATGCGCCAATAGGCATGGGGCTCATGTAAGGGCCCATAAGTCCGGACACAAAAACCATGGGCAGTACCGCAGCAATCACAGTGAAGGTTGCCAAAATGGTTGGGTTACCTACTTCGTCGATGGAGCGCAAGGCTGCCTGGATGAACGGTAATTTTTTCATTTTAAAGTGACGGTGCATATTTTCGGCAATAATGATGGAGTCGTCCACCACAATTCCGGTGACAAACACCAAAGCAAACAGGGTAATCCGATTCAAGGTGTAGTCCAGAAAATAGTAGCTAAACATGGTTAAGGCGAAGGTGATGGGTACTGAAAGGAAGACCACCAGACCACCACGCCATCCCATGGCCAGCATGACCACAAAAGTAACAGCGACAATGGCTCCCAGCAGGTGCATCAAGAGCTCAGCCACTTTGTGCGAAGCGGTTTCACCATAGTTGCGGGTAACATCCACCTGAACATCATCGGGGATGAGGTTTTTCTCCAGTAAGTCAATTTTTTTCAGAATAGCATCCGATACCTTCATGGCATCAGCGCCGCGGCGCTTGGCAATGGAGATGGTGACTGCCGGATATTCGCCCCGGAATTCATCTTTTTGCTCATGGATATCGCCGAAGCCAAAATTCACGTATTGAACGGGTTCTTGCGGACCATCCAACACTTCGGCTACCTGTTTCAGGTATACCGGGCTTCCGTTGTGAATGCCAACCACCAAATTGGCTACATCGTCGGCATTTTTCAGAAACTCGCCAGCTTCCACCAGGTATTCCTGATCATTGTTGTTGAAGGCTCCGGCATTGAGCTGGGTATTGGCCAGTTGAATTTTTTGGGCGATGCTCAATGCGTCCACCTGGAAGCCAGCCATCTGCTCGTTGTTCAGTACCACGCGCACCTGACGTGACCGGCCACCTATGATTTTGGTTTCGGAAACATCATTGACTTGTTCAATTTCATTGTTAACCTCCTGCGCGATTCGGCGCAGTTCATAGTCGTCGTAATTTTCACTCCAGAAGGTCAATCCAAGTACGGGAACATCGTCAATCGAGCGGGTCTTTACTAAGGGTAGGCTCGTTCCTTTGGGCATTTGATCCATGTGTTTCATGATCTCGTTGTACATTTTCACCAACGAGCGCTCCACGTCTTCACCCACATAAAACTGAACGATCAACATTGCTTGTCCGGGCATAGAAGTAGAATAGACATATTCAACCCCGGGAATGTTAGCCACCACTTTTTCGAGCGGCTGCATGACCCGTGATTCAATTTCTTTAGGACTGGCCCCGGGGTAGCGGAAGAAAATATCAGCAATGGGAACATCTATTTGAGGTTCCTCTTCCCGCGGGGTTAAGTAAGAGCTGTAGATCCCAATGGCCAAAAAAGCAATCATTAATAGGGGAGTCAGCTTTGAATTTATAAATTGTTTGGCGATACCGCCTGCAAATCCTGTCTTCATGTTTCTTTCTTATTTATTTTCCACTAATGCGCCATCAAACAATTTTCCGTTTGAAGATTGAATATATGTTTCGCCATCGGCCAGGCCCGAAAGAATCTCGATGGAATCACCGACGGTTGTTCCGGTTTTCACCCAGCGAAGCAAGGCGTGTCCGTTTTGGCCTACTGCATACAAACCCACCAACTGGCCTTTGTTAATTAAGGCCGACTGGGGCACCATAATTTGTGGTTGCGTGCCTTTTTCGTAGAATACGGTGGCGTACATACCGCTGTATAATGTCGCTTTTTGAGCAGCTACATTGGCTAAAATTACTTTGGCTTCGAACTGGTTGCCGGTATTGGCCGACGAAGGGTTTATTTCAGCAATCACTCCGCTCAGCTGTTGGTCGTTCAGCGCGTTAAACTGTACCTTGACAGTATCGTTGAGCTGTAAGTGGGCAATATTGGCTTCCGGGATGCGGGCAATGACTTTCCATTGCGAAGGGCTTTCGATGCTTAGCAAGGGCATGCCGGGATTGGCCATGTCGCCTTCCTGAACAAATTTGCCGGTAATCACACCGTTGTATGGTGCACGGATGCTTGCATAACGAAGCGATTCTTCTACTTCCTTTTGCATTTGATTAACGGCTTCCAGCCGGGCCTTTACCATTTGGTAGTGGGTGCGGATGTCATCGATCTCTTTGTCCGACGCACTGTTGGCAGCGTATAAGGCTTCAAAGCGTTTCAGATCTTTTTCGGCGCTTTCAAAAGCCGTGCGGGCTTCTACTTTGTTGGCTTCCACCTGAGCTTTCTTGGCGAGAATATCCTGATTGCGGATTTGCAACAACAAATCACCTCGTTTTACCTGTTGCCCTGGTTTCGCATAAATGCGGCTCACCTGTCCCATCATGCGGGTGCTTAGGTTGGCTATTTTTTCAGCTTCCAGTTTGCCGGAGAAGCTGTGAATGACGGGGTAGTCTTTTAACTGAGCAACGGCCAGTTGTGCTTCAACTTTCGTTTCTGAAACCGTTTCTTTTTGGTCTTTATTGCCACAAGCGGAAACTAAAATTCCTAAGGCAAGGGTCGCTAATAGCGTAGCTTTTTTCATCTTATTTGTTTTCATTCTGGTCATGGCTTTTATTCGTTCATATCTTTTTCAAGCAGTAACTCCATTTCGAAAACTGCTTGTTTGTAATTATAAATTGATTGGATGTAATCCAGATTCTTTTTTGATGCCAAGGCTTCGGCAATTAATAGGTCAGTTGTTTTTTCCAGCCCTTGCTCAAAGCGGTTGGTGCGAATTCGCAGCGACTCAGCAGCTTGTTCTTTGGCAAGTTTACTGGAATGAATTTGTTGGAAGGTTAACTCCAGCTTGCGTTTGGCTTGGTTGAGCTGCATCTGGCTTTGAGACAGGTAGTCCTGGTATTGGTATTCGGCTTCGTCGAGCTGTGAGCTGGCTTGCTGAACACTTCCTATGTTTTTATATCCGCTGAACAAATCCCAGGTTAAACTGGCGCCCACCATGTAATTGTTGGCCGACATGCCTATGATTTCCCGGTCATTCCATTCGTAGGCACCAAAGGCATTCAGACGTGGAATGAATTTCATTTTTTCTGAACGAAGCATATTTTCTCCGGCTTCAATTTGTTTCTGTATGGCTTGGAGATCAGATCGCTGTTCCAGTTGTTCGGCGCTGACATTCCAGTTAAACAGCGAAGGCTCGCGGGTCATTGAGTCGGTGAGCTGAATGTTCGTACCCAGGTCCATGCCTAGTAAATGAGCCAGGTATTCGCCAGCAGCTTGCTGTTGGTTTTCTGCTTCGTTTAGCTGGTTTCGGCGTTCTTCAAAGCGAACCGATGCTTCCAGCACATCTGTGTGTTGTACAAATCCTTGATCTTCATTGTTTTTGGTTAGTTTGAGTGCTTCTTCAGCCACTTTAACCGATTGCTTTAAAACGTTTACTGCCGATTGGGCCAGCTCTAATTGAAAGTACGCTCTTTTAACTTCGTAGCGGATTTGTTGATGTGCCCGGTTACTTTGTAAGGCCATTGCTTCGTATTGGTTCTTCGCCGCTTTACGGGCATACAATCCATCAATGTTAAGGATGGGTTGCTGAAGCTCAATTTGGGTACTGTAGTTCTCAATGGCGTCCGGATCGTTCAGTGTTGCCGGGGCAAAATCAGCTTGGGTGACGATCTCCTGTTTGAGCTTGAAACCGAACGATGATAACGGATCGTTTGTTTTTACGCCGGTGTGGCTCACGGACAAACCGGGTAAAAAAACGGAGTTGGTCATTCGGTAGGCTCCTTGCGCGGCTTTTTTTCTGGCTTCGGCGCTTTTTGCGGCCAGGTTATTATCTTTAGCCAGTTCCAGCGCCTCATTTAAGCTGAGGGATCTTGTTTGTGCCATGGTGATGAATGGCAATCCAAGACTCAGGAACAAAACATAAGTGTGTAATTTTTTTCTCATACCTTTCAGTCATTTTGATTTTCTGATAGGACAAAAGTAATACTTTGTATGCAAGTATGTAGAAATATAGATGTATGAATTATTGAATAAATGTTAACGCAGCTGTTTTATGGAGGAATAGAAAGTGTATCTTTTTTTTTTGCAAAACATATAAGAGTCTGTAGTTCAATACAAACAAGTGAGTAGGAAACGGATTGGCCTGAACGAGAAAGGGAATGTTAAATTTACATTACCGGCCTGTTTCTGTTGCAATTCAGATTGATTTTTGAGAAATGGCGGGATAAATCTCAAGAAAGCGAGCAAGTTTTGAAGCCTTCTTTATGGGTTTATAAGTTTTGGCCGGATTGGGGAAGCTATTAGCAAAATAACTCCAAAACTGTTTCATTTTTATCAATACATGACCGTCATCCTGATAAGTCGCTCGATAGGCCTCTAATAGTTGTTTGTGAAATTGCATTTTTAATTGAAGGGCTTCCTGCTCGCTGATTGTTTTGCCTTTTAATCGGTCGATTAATAATGGATCGCTTAACACGCCGCGGCCAATCATCCACTCTTTTTGGTTCGGAACCAATTGTCGTATTTCATCTAAATCATCTTTGGAAGAAATATCACCGTTGTAAACAAGTGGTTTGTCGGATTGGGCGGCAAGTTGGGCAAACAGTTCCCGGTTCGCAGTTCCTTTATAAAGTTGTTTCGCTGTTCGTGGATGATAAATAAGCTTTTCAAAGGGATACTTTTGGAGCAATTCAAACTGCTTCAGTATGGTTTGCTCATCGGTCATTCCTGATCGGAACTTAACCGACACGCTGAAGTCAAAATCAGAAAATAAAGTATCTAAAACGCCTTTAAGCTGCTCCGATTTTTCCAGCAAGCCCGTTCCGCGCCCTCGCTTGGTGGCCATGGGGTAGGGGCAGCCGAGGTTTAGGTTAAGCTTCGAATATCCCATTTGTGCAACCTCTTGAGCCAGTCGTCTTAGTTCGTCTACATTGGAGCACAGGATTTGCGGAACTACCGGCAACCCAACGTTATTTTCGGGTAAGCAGTCGCGTAATTGGCTGTTTCTGATTTTTTGTCCCGGACCGATAGCCAGGTAGGGGATGTAAAATTCATCGACCGACCTGAACAGCTGATGATGGCACCGCCGATAAGCAAAGTCGGTAAAACCCTGTAGGGGAGCTAAATAAAAATGATGGTCTAATAACATCGTCCGGTTGATAACTATTTTTGCTACAAAGGTAGCAAGCCCGCTATTTTAACCTTGGAAATTCCTATTTTTGTATGAAAATTATCTTTGGTTGGAATGTTACAGCAAGCACTTCAAAATGATACCCTTCAAAAACAGCTGAATCAGCCTGTTGATACGGATTCCTCCGGGCTTATTCATGTGCCAGCTAAGTTGATCCAATCGGAGTCCATTCGCAAGCTCGATTCCATCAATCAAAACGATAGTACGCACACTGTTGGAAATCAAGTTGCTAGCCAGACGCGTTCGACGATCCCAGGAGCCAGCTTGCGCTCAGGGCGAACAAATGCTTCCGAGCTTCCGTTAGCCAAGCCAATTCAGGCGCAGAAGGTTGAAACTCACACGGAGCAGCCGTCAATGCCGGGAATTGGCTTACCTGAAAAATCATTTTTGCGCGAAAAGCCCGATTGGATTATTGGTGTATTTATAATGGCGTTCATTTTACTGGCTACGGTTCGTCTGTTTTTTAATAAGTATTTGAGTCAGCTTTTTCATGCAGTCATCAATTATTCTACTTCCAGCCGACTGTTTCGAGACCGGTCTATGAGTATTACGCATGCGTCTTTTCGACTGGATCTGATTTTTTACTTAATATTCAGCATTTTTATTTTTCAATTTTTCGACGAATTTAACCTATCGATTGTATCAAGTAGTTTCAAGACTTATCTCATCATTTTGGCGGTGGTTATTGGCTATTATCTTTTCAAAAGATTGGTCTATTTATTCTCCGGCTTCCTTGGTGAAAGTACGACGGAAACGACAGAATTTCTGTATAATATGCATCTTTATAGCCGGATTTTAGGATTGTTTTTAATTCCGGTGAGTTTAATTATTTCTTTTGGATCTTTGCAGAATCCACGACTGGTAGTATTTGTAGGAGTATTTGTTTGCGTGGTCTTTTATTTCTTGTTGTTATTTCGTGGCGCTAAAATATTAATTACAAAACATTTTTCTATTTTTTATTTGATTTTATACCTTTGTACCCTTGAAATTTTACCGTTGATTTTTATCTGCAATTTGGTATTGGTTAAAAACGGGATTAAATAATTTAAAAGTTTTATAACTTGAAAATCAAGAAAATATTAGTTTCGCAGCCAAAACCTGAATCTACAAAATCACCTTATTTTGACTTGGCTGAAAAGACGAACGTACAAGTAGACTTCAGGCCATTTATTCAGGTAGAAGGTGTTTCCGGGAAAGAATTCAGACAAACAAGAATTCAGATTCTTGATCATACTGCTGTGATTTTCACTAGTCGCACCGCTATTGATCATTTCTTTCGAATTTGTCAGGAAACCCGGGTCACTGTTCCCGACTCTATGAAGTACTTCTGCATATCAGAAGCAACTGCTTACTATTTGCAAAAGTATATTGTCTACAGAAAGAGGAAGATCTTTTACGGCGTTGGTCGTTTTGACGAACTGATTGAAGTGATGAAAAAACATAAGAATGAAAAATTTCTTGTTCCGTTGTCACACATCCACAAACAAGAAATTCCTCTAGCACTCGATAAAGCAGGCTATAGTTACACCAAAGCTATTCTTTATAAGACGATTAGCAGTGACTTGTCTGATTTGAAAGATGTGAACTACGATATTTTGGTTTTCTTCAGTCCGTCCGGTATTAAGTCGCTGATGCAGAATTTTCCGGATTTTGAGCAAAATAGCACCAAGATCGCTTCTTTTGGACCAACTACAGCTAAGGCTGTTGCAGATGCTGGACTTCGTCTGGATATTCAGGCACCAAGCTCTGTGGCACCTTCAATGACCATGGCTTTGGAGCAATTTATTAAGAAGCATAACAAGACGAACTAAAGGATTTTATTCGACAAATAATTGATCTGAAAGGGGAAGTTTATTCCCCTTTTTTTATTGTATTTTCGTGATTACGATGCATACTTTCAAGCTTACAAAAAAGGAACGACTTTGCAGCACCAAGATGATTGGAAAGCTATTTGAGCAGGGGGCGTCATTCTACATCTTTCCGTTGAAAGTGGTGTATCTACCAATGGCTTTGCGCGGAACTCACCCGATTGAAGTGAGCTTTTCCGTATCAAAGCGAAATTTTAAGCATGCCGTCGTTCGTAATTTGTTAAAACGGCGTATGCGTGAAGCTTTTCGTTTAAACAAACCCGATTTTTACGAGAGACTGCCAGAGGGCACGCAGGTGGCCGTTATGATCATTTATACCTGCAAGGAGGTTAAAGACTATCGTGCCATTGAAAAAGGGATGCAGAAGGCGCTGAAAAGGCTCGGCGAATTGCTGCAATAAAAAAAGGGACCGCCATTGGCAATCCCCTTCATTCTATAGGAGTGATAGCTTAATTTTCATCCATAATTTCCGTTTGCATTCTGACCGAGTCTTCGTGAATTAGCTGAAATAGTATCTGCACGAAAGTCCGATTCAGGTTTAACTTTTCTCCTAAGTTGATACGGTTATTCATCAACTCGGTCCACCGGTTGATCTGCAGTGCTGTAACGTTGTTCTCCTTTTTATACCGACCAATTTCGCGGGCAATTTCCATACGCGATGAAAGAACTTCCATCAATTCAGAATCTAACGCATCAATGCGGTTACGCATCAATTCCAGTTGATCTTCAAAATGTTTGTTGCTTGAAGATGTCTGCCGAATAATCAGTTTGTCTAGTAACTGTCCCAGTTCAGCAGGTGTAATTTGTTGTTCTTTGTCGCTTAAAGCGCAGCTGGGATCGCGGTGCGACTCGATCATCAGTCCTTCCATGCCCATGTCGAATGCTTTCTGAGAAACCTCCTGCAAGTATTCACGTTTTCCGGCAATATGGCTCGGGTCGCAGATTACCGGCAGGTTAGGCAGCAGACGCCTTAGCTCGATAAAGGTTTTCCAGTTGGGGTAGTTGCGGTATTTGGTTTCGCGGAAAGGAGTAAAGCCACGATGAATACCGACCAGGTTCTTAATACCAGCCTGGTTCAGGCGCTCCAGGGCTCCCATCCACAACTGAACATCGGGGTTGACCGGGTTTTTGACCATGATTACGGCATCGGTTCCCTTTACAACATCAGCAATTTCCTGTACAACAAATGGGCTGGCAGTTGATCGCGCTCCGATCCATAGTACATCTAGTCCTGCGTTCAGGGCTTCTTCGGTGTGCTGGGCGTTGGCTACCTCAGTGCCTACCGGCAATCCGGTTTCCTTTTTGACTTGTTGAAGCCATTTAAGTCCGACGGAGCCGACTCCTTCAAAGCTTCCCGGGCGAGTTCTGGGTTTCCAAACTCCGCCTCGAAAAACAAAGACCCTTTTGTCTTTGGCCAGCATATGAGCTGTCTCAAGCGTTTGTTCTTCGCTTTCCAGGCTGCATGGCCCGGAAATTAACAGCGGGTTGTCCAGCTGTGGTAACCAATCTTTCATTGGTCTGATGTCTAATTCAATTCCCATTTTATTTTGTGTAAAATTTAACAATCTTTTCCTCGTTCTTAATCAATGATGGATTCTCACCACCAAGTATAGACCGGATTTTATTCGCATTGTTCATGAGTTTGTACATTCTTTTTTCGTCATGTTCAATGCTTTTCTTAAAATCGATCAGGTGTTTAATGTAGACTTCAAGAGATTCGACTACGTAGCTTCTATTTTGCTGGAAAATAGGTCCCCACATAGAGGGTTCGCTTTTAGCCAGGCGAACGGTTGAGCGAAAACCACCACTGGCCAGATCAAATATAATGGAGCGATCTTCCTTATCCTGCACTGCGTTGGCCAGCGCGTAGGCTGCTGCATGCGGCAGGTGCGAGATGAAAGCGGTGCTGTGATCTTGTTCGTCGGCCGACATGTAAGCAATGTTCATTTCCATCGATTGAAACATCTTTTCGATTAGGGCCAGGTGTTGTGGGCCACTTTTTTCATGATCGCAGATAATGGCGATCTTATTGTTGAAAAGCCCTTCCAGTGCGGCTTCCGGGCCGGAGTTTTCGGTTCCTGACATGGGGTGTGCCGGCACGTAGTTTCTTCGGTTGGGGTGATTGGCGACGACATCAGACAGCTCTTTTTTGGTTGATCCCATGTCGGTAACTGTTGTGCGGTCGGAGATGAGATCAAGTACCTTGGGAAGCAGCAGTTTTATTTTATCTACAGGAATAGCTATGATAACCAGGTCAGCTGCTGCTAGAGCCTGCTCCAAAGGCAAGATCTGATCAACCAAACCGATGCTCTTTGCTTTTTCGGCATGCTCACTGTTTGCATCTACACCAGTAATGGCTGTGGCAAACCCATTTTTTCGAAGATCTCTCGCAATTGATCCTCCAATTAAACCCAATCCGATAACGGTTATATTCATGCTATTTACGTATAAAAAAAAAGGTCCCGATTTCTCGGGACCTTTAGGTAATATATTTTCAGTTTTAGCAATACATTACTGTTCGACCCCGTTTTGTGAAGCGAAATAATAAGACCAGTAATAAAATGTATTGCTAAGAATCATCTTCTTTTCTTTGAATTTGAAAGCAAATATAGAGATTTCTTTTAAAACTGGAACTTAAGTCCTTCTTATTTTTCTAATTCGCTTTTGGGTTAGGTTTCTATGTGGCTGTATGGTAGTTGTTTGTGGGGTAATAAAAATGTCTTTTTTTTTCGGATTGAAATTACTGTTTTACAAATTTTCGGGTAATAAGCTGTCCATTTTCAAAAGTGAAGCTTATTAAATACAATCCTGGCTGAAAGGAATCAACCTGAATAGGATGAGAGAGTTGGTTGCCATTTAGGATCACTTCTTCCTGACGAACCAGTTGTCCATGAGCATTAAAAATGGCCAGTTTAATCAGGTCTGCTTTCGAATTGAAACTGCCTTCCAGAGTTAAGTTGGAGTGAACCGGATTGGGGAAAATCATGATCTCTCCGGGCGAATAGTTTAGCTCGTCAATGGCGGTTGGAGGATCCTGAATAAGGAGGTCGTCAATTGCCCAGCCCCAGCCATGGGCATAGGGGTCAGAGAATAGGCGGAAGCGAATAAACACGGTGTCGCCTTCCTTGAAATTCCCATTTGCAATCAGGGTAAGTTCACGTTTGATGTAGTAACTTTCTTTGCCTATCGCCGTTGAGTTGTTGCCTTGTATTGAGTTGTTGTAATTGGTTAGCCAGTTGGTATTCTCGCGGGCATCATAGCCGTCTGTTAAGGGCAACCAGTTGTCGGTTCCGGTTTTTGAACCTTCAATTATGACATAGTCCCAAAAGTCTTCATCGCCAAACAGACTTCCAGCTTCACCGGGCTCAACTAAAACAACTTCATTGAACGACATTTTGGTGCGGCTGTCGAGTAGGATAGGGTATTTCAGTAGGGTGGCGAAATCATAGTTTATATCATCTTCCTCGGGACTGGGATAAGGATGAGGGCTATGCAACGCGCCATCGTCAAAGAAAGATTCATGCCCAATGAAAAAGTCGGACGAGATAAAATCCCGGGTTGCGCTATTGAAATCGTTGGCGTAGGTTTTTACTGCTTCGTACAAGCCATCAATTTGGAAGGTGTAATAGCCATCTGCGGGCAGGATGGTTTGGTTTTTATTGGCGGAACTGTCTGTGACAATGATTTGGTAACGAACGGAGTCACCATCTGTCAGCCCGTTCAGAGCTAACGTTGCCTGGAAGTGGTTGTCCTTCAGCAAGGGGATCATTAAAGACTTAGCTGCCTCCTCGTCGTTAATGAAATAGGTCATGCTCACCTCTTCTACGCCAATGTTGTCGGTTGCTTCGACCAAAACTTCAGCGTTTAAGTTACTTTCAAGCATAAATTTGATTGGACTATGTGAAACGACAGGCGGAATAAGGTCTGCCCCAATGGTAAACTCAAAATAGCCGTCTGGTGCGGTGCCGGGTAAATGGTAGGTGCGTTGGCTCGTATCGGTTACACTCAGGTAGTATTGGTAGGTACCCTCGGCTAATTCGTTTAGGCTTGCCGTAAATAATCCCAGATCAGTACTATAAGGGAGTGGCAGTGTATCTGCATTAGCAAACGCATCGTTAGAATACACAAAAATAAGTGAAGTACTGTCGATTTCTGAGTCGGTTTTTACGGCCGCTTCAAGAACAATGGGACCAACTGTTTCGCGGTCTTCGAGTGGATTATGAATAATACTTGTGTACACCCAGCCCATGTCTGCTAACATTCCCAAGGTCAATGGTCCCGGGTCGTGAATGGCTTCTGCCCGTTCGAAAAATGGTGTCATCAGGGAGTTGGCGTTTCCTGCCGGGTAGGTTCGCTCGTTAAGGTGATAAATACTTGAACCTTCATCAAAGGTGGTAGGAGCGTATAGTTTTGGATAGGCATCTGACTCGTTGACTTGTTTCGCTGTTTCGCTTTCGAAGTATAGATTATTGGATGTAAATTGCTGAAGGAGTTCGGCCGACGGATTTGGAAAAACAGCCGTGTTAACTAGTTGATCGTTCGATCCGTTGATCACAAATTCATCAAAGATTCCCGGGTAGGGGAGAATGTCTCCATAAGTTCCCTGTTCATTCTGCTCGTAAAAGAATCCGGTATAGCCCAGTCCGTGTGCTATTTCATGTAACACGACCGAGACAAAATCATATTGGCTGCGCGAAGCTTGCCCGTCGACTCCGAAGTACCAATTATCATTATCGCTGTTGAACTGGGCAATCAAGTCCGGAACGGTTTCGTCGGTTATCTCCGTTGCTTCCAGCTTTTCAACCAACGCTACCGGGAAATAGCGGTCTCTCTGAGGGGCTGCTTCAAAATTTTCGAAGTATAGGAAGGGACCGCAGCTGCCTAGAACGCCTTCATCCAGGGCAGTCCAACGGGCTGTTAGGTGTATCGGAATTGGAGAGGCAATGAGGTGTTCCCAGATTTCAACGGCATACTGAAAGGCTTGTTTGGGCTCATCATCAAAATCGATGTAGGTGACGATAATGGATGATTTTTTTTGCCCGGTGGATTTGAGTCGATTAAGAAATTGAGCAGGCGCCTCGATGAAACTTTTATGGGTGTGGGGGGAGCCATAGCATATTGGAGCTGGAATTTTTACCCCTCCTTTTTGCCACGCTCGTTGTGAAAAGGAGCTTAATCCAAGCACGGTAATAACCACTATCAGTAATATTTGCCTCATTATTTTATCTTCAATAATCGTTCAAAATTAAAAGAATTCTTGTCTTATTTTTGTTAATTTGTGCTTTCTGTATACTTCTTAACAAGCAAGACATGAAAAGTTCGTATTTCCTATTCATTTTATTTTGTCTATTCTCTTTCACTCATTCGGCCAAGGCTCAGAAGCATGCGTTTGATGAATCCTATCGGCCTCAGTTTCACTTCACGCCGGAGCAAAATTGGATGAACGACCCTAATGGCTTAATCTTTTTTGAGGGGGAATACCACCTTTTTTATCAGCACAACCCAAATGCGAAGGAATGGGGATTCATGCACTGGGGGCATGCGGTTAGTAAAGATTTGGTTCATTGGGAACATTTGCCACTTGCAATTTATCCGGACAATGATTCGAAAGACAAAGAATATGCCACAGCCTTTTCAGGCTCAGCTATTGTCGATAAAAACAATCTGTTGGGTAAGCAAAAAGGCGATGCTGCAACGCTACTGGCTTTTTACACCAGCAAGGATAACGGACAGCGAATTGCTTACAGCCTTGATAAAGGGAGGACTTGGGAAAAATATGAAGGTAATCCGGTGATTGCTTTTGATGAAAAGGATGATGCGCGCGACCCCAAGGTATTCTGGCACGAGGAAAGCCAGCGATACATTATGGTTTTGTGGCGGATGCCGGAGGGAAAAAAAAGTGCTGAGGGTATTTCAATTTACTCTTCCGAAAACTTAACCGACTGGACTTACGAAAGCCATCTTGCTGGTTTTTATGAATGCCCTGATTTGGTGGAACTGCCGGTTGACAGACGAACTGATGATACTCGCTGGGTGATCTTTGATGGTGATGGCTCTTATCTTATTGGCGATTTTGACGGGAAGCGGTTTAAGCCAGAAACACCCAAGATGCAAGGCGATTTTGGCAAGAACTATTATGCCACGCAAACGTTCAATAACCTGCCTGCTGACGATGGACGAACCATTCAGTTGGCTTGGATGCGGGGTGGAGAATACCCCGATATGCCTTTCAACGGGCAAATGACCTTTCCCACGGAACTCGCCCTGAAGAATTACCTTGAGGGGATTCGACTGGTGCGCACGCCAGCGAAAGAAATTGAACTGTTGCATGAAAAGGGTGATACTTGGGAAGATAAAAACCTAATTCCGGGCTTAAATAAGAACCTGACCCGGAAGGTAAAAGGTGACTGCTTGCATATTCAAGGAACTTTTGATTTGAAATCAGTCAATAGCTTTGGTTTTGTAGTGCGTAGCTCGCGAAAAGAAACAGGCGTTGAAATTCGTTACGACGCGACAAAGCAAGTTTTATCGTGCTTGGGGCAAGGGGTGCTGTTAAGTCCGGAAGACAATAAAATTCAATTGGAAATTCTCATTGACCGGACTTCGATAGAGCTCTTTGGGAATGGTGGCAAAGCTGTCCTGAGCTCCTGCTATACGGCTGATCCCGATGCTCAGGAACTCGTTCTTTACAATACTGGTGGGGAGCTTCTGGTTGAAAAGCTGGATATCTACCCACTCAAATCAATGTATGAAGTTGACTAACTGTCGATCGAAATAAAAATTGGCTGGGGAATGCAAATTGATGCTTTCCCCTTTCTTATTTCTGATGAATAGGCTAACTTCAAGGAAAATTTAAAATCAATGGCAAAAAAGAAAAATAGAAAGAGAAAACTAAAAAATCTTTCAAACTTCAATAAACCCCAACTTAAGAAATCGATCCTGGATATTTTTTACAGCGATCCTCAAAAAACTTATAACTATAAGCAGTTGGCCGGACTTATGGACGTAAAGGATCAGGAGACTAAAAAGCTCATCAATGTCGTTCTGGACGAACTGGCTGAAAATGAAAACCTGGAACAGGTTCAGCGGGGAAAATTCAAAGTGAAGTCGCGCGGAGGCTATATCTGCGGACTGGTTGAGTTGCAACCGAAAGGTTTTGCACACATTATTTCGGACGAAGTAGATCGGCCGGTGTTGGTGTCGCAAAGTAACCTGAATCATGCCATGGGAGGTGATAAGGTGAAGGTTTACCTGTATGCGCGACGCAAGAAACACCAGCTGGAAGGCGAAGTTTCTGAGATTATCGAACGTGCCAAATCAACCTTTGTAGGGACGGTGGAGCGGTCTAAAAACTTTGCTTTTTTGGTTCCGGCAGGAAAGGTGGGTTTCGACTTATTTATTCCGGCAGAAAAGCTGAATGGCGCTAAGAATGGGCAGAAAGCTATCGGTAAAATTACCGAATGGCCTCAGAAAGCTAAGAATCCATTTGGCGAAATTGTTGAGGTTCTTGGGGATGTGGGGGATCACCAAACCGAGATGCATGCTATTTTAGCAGAATTTGACCTCCCGCTTCGATTCCCTGAAAATGTGCTGAAAGCAGCAGAGAAAATTTCGGAGGAGATTACACCCGAAGAAATAGAGAATAGGCGTGATATGCGGGATGTGGTTACCTTTACTATCGACCCGGAAGATGCCAAAGATTTTGATGATGCACTTTCGTTGCGGAAACTCGATAATGGCTTGTGGGAAGTTGGGATACACATTGCTGATGTAAGCCATTATGTGCGGCCCAATACCATTTTGGATGACGAAGCTTATTCGCGTGCTACTTCAGTTTATTTGGTCGATCGGGTCGTGCCGATGCTACCCGAGCGTTTGTCTAATGGCGTTTGTTCACTTCGTCCAAATGAAGATAAACTTTGCTATTCAGCCGTCTTCCAGATGGATGATCAGGCCAATGTGAGTGGCCAGTGGTTCGGAAGGACGGTTATTCATTCAAACAAACGCTATGCATATGAAGAGGCTCAGGAGATTATCGAAACTGGTGAAGGCGACTTGAAGAATGAAGTGTTGACCTTACAGAAGCTGGCGGTGGAGCTTCGGAATAGACGGTTTAAGCATGGTTCGCTGGCTTTTGATCGGGTAGAAGTAAAGTTTGAAATTGAAGAGAAAACCGGCAAGCCACTCTCTGTTTTCTTCAAAGAATCAAAAGAAAGCAACAAGCTGATTGAGGAGTTCATGTTATTGGCCAATCAAAAGGTGGCCGAGTTCATAGGTAAGGAAAAAGGGAAACGTCCTGCTAAAACCTTTGTTTACCGGATTCACGACCGGCCGGATCCCGAGAAATTGGAGAACTTCAATCATTTCATTCAGAAGTTTGGTTATGGCATTCAAACCACCAGTTCGCGGGCCATTTCCACATCGATGAATAATTTGATGAACAACGTGAAAGGTAAGAACGAGCAGAATGTGATTGAAACGCTGGCCATTCGGTCGATGGCTAAGGCGGTGTATTCGACCCGAAATATTGGCCACTATGGACTTGGCTTTGAGTTCTATTCTCACTTTACCTCGCCTATCCGGCGTTATCCCGATATTATGGTCCACCGCCTGTTGGAGCGCTATCTCGATAACGGACGGTCGGCCAATGCACAGAAGTATGAAGATATGTGTCATCATTCTTCGGAAATGGAGTCGCGGGCAGCAAGTGCCGAGCGTTCGTCGATCAAATACAAGCAGGTGGAGTTTATGAAAGACAAGATTGGGGAAGAGTTTCCGGGAGTTATTTCCGGAATTACCGATTGGGGAATTTATGTTGAGCTTGAGAACAAGTGTGAAGGAATGGTTCCGATTCGGGAGCTTGGCGATGATTTTTACATCTTTGATGAGAAAAATTATTGCCTGGTAGGGAAGCACAGCAATAAAACGTACCAGCTTGGGGAGAATGTCAAAGTCGAAATTACCCGAGCAAACCTTGAGAGAAAACAGCTTGATTTTAAGCTTCTTGAAAAGATGTAGGGTTTTTCCGGGAAGAAAAAAAACTGATCATTCTAAAAATTGAATATCTTTAACCCTGTTTTATAAAAATCAACCCAATGGTAATGAATGCTCAAAACGGCGCGAATAAAAGAGATGCCAACCGCGAAAATATTTTAAAAATCGCGCAGGAAATTTTCAGTAAATACGGTTACAAGAAGACCACGCTCGACGATATCGCCAATGCCGTTAGGAAAGGGAAAAGTTCATTATACTATTATTTCGACAGTAAAGAAGATCTTTTTCAGGCTGTTATCATGAAAGAAGTGGACGTGCTAAAGCGTGAATTGGAAAAAGTCGTTCTTCGGAATACCGATCCGGTAGAAAAATTGCGCGAATACATCCTGACGAAACTCACGACGTTTCGTGGGCTCGCAAACTTTTATCATGCGCTGGAGAACGATGTAACTGCCATTGAATTTATCGATAACATCAAGGATAAATATGATCAGGAAGAGATTCGAATGATTAAGCGGATTTTGATTGAAGGGGTGCGTAAAAATGAGTTTGAAATTTACGACTTTACCTTGGCGGCGATTGGTATTACAACGGCTATTAAAGGTCTTGAAATGCCAATGTCGGCAGGAAATTACGGCTCGGTCAACCTGGAAAAGGGGGTTGATAATATCCTTAAGATTTTGTGCTACGGAATTATGAAACGCTAAAGACCTTACGGATCAGATAAAAAAGCAGAATCCTTTGGAGGTGCTGCTTGCCAGTGTTATCGTTAATCCAGGTGATATTCATCTGGATTTTTTGTGCTTTCTAATTTCGTTCAATGGTTCATTTTTGAAGTGAGTCCCAAGCATTCTATCTTTAAGGTTCTTTTTTCATTTGGGGTTTTTACTTTCAAAACAGCGTGTATAGCTCCTGGAGTATGGGGTGAAATCGCATCAAAAATAAGGAGTCTACTTTATTCCAAGTCTTTCGATAGGTTACGGACGGGATACCAAGCGGCAAAGAAGCCGATGCAAAGGACAATCAGAAAGGTTGCTGAAACATCAATCAGTTGCAGCTCGACGGGGTAGGCAGAAAGGGCAAAGGAGCCTTCTCCCGGGAGTTTTAAAAGTTCGAAGCGGGTTTGTGCCCAGACGAGAGCAATCCCTAAAATTAAGCCTCCTATGGCTCCGGAAAAAGAAACCAGCCATCCTTCGAAAAGAAAGATCTGTCGGATGAGTTTGTTGTTGGCACCCATGCTTTCCAAAATTTTGATGTCGTCTTTTTTGTCAATGATGATCATGGTGAGTGAGCCCAGCAGGTTAAAAGAAGCAATTACTAAAATGAAACTCAGGATCAGAAAGCTGGACCATTTTTCTGACCGCATCACCCGATACAGGAATTCATGCTGTTCGTAGCGATCTTTTACCGCAAACTGAGCTCCGATAATTTGTTGGATAGTCTGCTTTACGGTCGCTAAGTCAGCATCTTCGTTTATCTTGATTTCCAGTGAGCTTAGCCGGCCATTCATTTCAAAAAGCGATCGGGCCAAATCAATGGGCACCAGAATGTATTTGCTGTCAATTTCCTGTTCAACCGAGAAGGAACCTGATGGAAACACATGCTCACGGTTAAGCGATTGGTCGATATTCAGACGGGTTTTAAAGTCTTTGCGCGGCACGTTGATGTAGATTGGACTAACAAAGGAGAGTCCCACGGACAATTCATAGCGCACCCCCTCGCCAATCACCGCGTAATTTTGCGAACCCTTTTGCAGATAGAATTCACCATCGAGCATGACGGTGTCCAGTCCGGAGAATGAGCCATAGTCGGCGCCTACACCTTTTACGACACCATATTTTAAACGGTCTTCATAACTCAGCATCGCATTTTCCTCGACCACTTCGGCATAGCTGGCTACGCCATCCAGTTGTTTTACGGCTTCAAAGTCGGCGTCATCAAGCGAAAAACTTTTCCCCTCGGTCACCGTAATTTTCAAATCCGGGTCGAAGCTGGAAAGCATGTTCTCAATAAATGAGTCGATGCCGTTAAAGGCGGATAAAACAACCACCAGTGCCATGGTTCCAATAGCAACACCAACTACTGAAATAGCCGATATGATGTTTACGATATTGGCTGATTTGGCTGATACCAGATAACGGCGTGCTATATAGAATGCGAGCTTCAACTATTTATAGGCTTTAACGATCAATCCGGTTCCTGTTTGGTGTTTCAGGCTGACATCGAAATAATTCAAAAGAGCAGCAATTGGGAAAACAACCAAATAATAAAAGGGGAGAAGCACAAAGAATAATTTGCTCACTCCCAGTATTAAAATCGGGTATTTCATTGATAGCTTCCAGGAGATTTCCCCGGGTGCTCCGTATGAATATCGAGCTTCGACGTGGCTAAATCCAGCTGCTTTCAACTTCCTTTCAATGTCCTGAATATTATAGCCGTCGCGTACATGTTCATCCACAAAACCATGCACTCCTTCTTCGTCATGATCGTGTTCATGTACATCTGAACCTCCCTGATCAGAGGGAGTCGAAATCAAAAGTACTCCTCCTTTTTTCATCGATTGGTAAAAGTTTTCAAACACCTTCGTATCTTCTTCAATGTGTTCCATCACATCAATCGAAAGCACGAGGTCGTAATTTTCCTCAAGTTTGTACTTGGTTAGGTCGGCGTATTGAAAGTTGACCTGATTGGCTTTGCCAATTTGCTTAAAGAAACGATTGCAGTCAGCGATTTGCTCTGGTTTAATGTCTGCGGCAACAATCTGCGCCTGAGGAAATAGCCTGGACATGCGAAAGCTGTATTGACCAAAACCTGAACCGGCATCCAGAATTGTTGGCTGCTTCAAGCCTTTCTTTTTTAAGATGCGCAGCTCTTTACGGATGTGCCAGGAACGCAATAAAAGCCAATCGAGCAAAAGATAAAACACTTTCCGAAGGGGCGGGTGTTGGTTAAACACCTTGCCCAGGGAGCGCTTAATTGGATCGTACTGCATGCTTATTTGTTTAGGAGGCGGTCAATATTGTCGATGTAATCCAAGCTATCATCGATATAAAATTCCAATTCGGGGATGACGCGCAGTTGCTTCCCAACTTTACGTCCGAGTAGGCCACGAATTCTAGGATTAGCGATCCTGACTTGCTTGAGTACTTCTTTGCGTTCTTCCGTTGGAAAGATGCTGATGTACGCTTTGGCCAGGCCTAAGTCGGGGCTCACGCGCACCACGGTTACGCTGATCATTTTACCCATGAACAGGTTGCGGCTTTCTTTTTGAAAGATATCTGCCAGTTCTTTTTGCAGTAACCGGCTTATTTTTTGTTGACGTGTTGATTCCATGTGATTTGAATTTCCGGCAAAGTTACCAAAAATCCGATAGCCAAGCTGCATGCAGCAGGCGAATTCAGTGCGAAGTGTGTATTCATTCGCTAGTTGATGCGTCAATCAGTGAGATTGACTTCGAAAAGGAAGTTTAGGTTCGAAGGAATTTTCTATAAATTGGCGGTTGGAAAGGTAAAAAAAGTCCTGCCAAATGGAGGCAGGACTTTGTATTTTTTTTGAATCGAGAGCGATTAGTCAGTTTTTGACTGAGGCTTATTTGGGAAGCGGATAACCTTGCAGCTTTTCAAGGTTCAGTGCAATTTCGGCATCCGGATATTCGTAATCATGCAATTCACCGTTCAGGTATTTATCGTAGCCTACTAAGTCCATTAAACCATGTCCGCTAAAGTTGAAAAGAATCGTTTTTTCTTTGCCCTCTCTTTTGGCTTTTTTGGCTTCGCGAATAGCGGCAGCAATGGCGTGAGTGGTTTCCGGAGCAGGAATGATTCCTTCGGTTTTTGAAAACAGCAAGCCCGCTTCGAAGCATTCGCTTTGGTGAATGGCTTGCGCTTCCATCAGTCCGTCGCGCAAGGCAGCACTCACTAGTGGAGCCATACCGTGGTAGCGTAATCCGCCGGCGTGAATCGGTGCCGGAACAAAGTTGTGTCCGAGGCTATGCATAGCCATCATGGGAGTCATTTGAGCCACATCGCCATTGTCGTAAATAAACGGCGCTTTCGTTAGTGTAGGGCATGAGAATGGCTCCACTCCAATAACTTGAATATCGGCACCATTTATCTTGTCATAAATAAAAGGGAATGAAAGACCGGCGAAATTACTTCCTCCGCCACAGCAGCCAATAACAATATCGGGCTTGTCGATGCCAACTTTTGCCAATTGCTTTTTAGCTTCCAGTCCAATGATTGTTTGGTGCAGCATGACGTGGTTAAGCACCGATCCCAGCGTATAGCGAGTTTCTCCTTTAGGGTCGGTAACAGCGGCTTCAATGGCTTCAGAAATGGCAATGCCCAGTGATCCCGGAGTGTCCGGATATTTTGCCAGGATGTCGCGTCCGGCTTGGGTTTCAGTGCTTGGGCTCGCCACGCAGTCTCCGCCCCAGGTGTTCATCAGCATTTTCCGGAAAGGCTTCTGTTCAAAGCTCACCCGAACCATAAACACCTTGCATTCGATGCCGCCAATAACCGAGCAGGCAAACGATAGGGCAGATCCCCATTGGCCGGCACCCGTTTCGGTAGTCAGTTTCTTAATTCCAAATTGCTTGTTGTACCAGGCTTGTGGAATGGCTGAATTGGGTTTGTGGCTTCCGGCAGGAGAAACACCTTCGTTTTTATAGTAAATTTTGGCAGGGGTACCCAGCGCTTCTTCCAGCTCGTAAGCTCGAATCAGCGGGCTTGGGCGCCAGCGAAAAAGATGTTGACGGATTTCTTCTGGTATGTCAATCCAGCGTTCCTGGCTAACTTCCTGCTCAATGAGGTTCATCGGGAAAACAGGGGCCAGCATTTCCGGAGTAATCGGCTTGCCATCGGGTCCTAGTGGTGGGTTTAAAGGAGATGGAAGGTCAGCCGCTAAGTTATACCACTGTTTGGGCATGTCTGCTTCGTCCAGATAGATTTTTTTGTGTCGAGCCATGATTTATCGGTTTTTAAATGAATATTTTAAACTAAAAATGGGGTCTGTTGCATATACAACAAACCCCATTTCACGGCCTTTATGATCGTAATACAATAGTCTGTTCCAGCGTTTCCATCTTCACGTTACGCCAGTGCCATTCAGTTCCGTATAAAGGCATTTTGTACATCAGTTCCTTAAATTTACCGTAAAACTAATTATTATTTTTTAGTTTTCACTTCCATTTTGGAACCTACTTGATTCTTTAAACGAGTTCCTGATTAGAATCTTTTCCTCACTTGGCTTGAAGGAAGGTTTTTATTCGAATATGTCTTTTAGGGAGCTGCATTCGGACACAGCATCTAATTTAAAGTTCAGAAAGTGGGATTGGGTAGGATCCCTTTTTATTTTTTAGGATAATTCCCCTTCGTTATAGTTGCCTGAGTAAGCATTGCGGTCCAAGTTATTCGTCTGGTAAAATAAATTTTTGTCTTTCAAGGATTCAAGCTATTTTTGCAGCTCATTTCACAGAAGAACGATCACATGAATAAAGCAACCGTTGTTAGTGGCATCAGGCCAACAGGATTTTTACATTTAGGCAATTACTTTGGGGCAGTGCAAAACTTTCTGCGCATGCAGGAAGACTATAACTGCTATTTTTTCATTGCCGATATTCATTCGCTAACTACGCATCCAACGCCTGAAAACCTGCAGGCCGGTGTGAAGCAAGTGTTAGCCGAGTATTTAGCTTGTGGCATTGATCCTGAAAAGTCAACCATCTTTATTCAGAGTGATGTTCCTGAGATTACCGAGTTGTACACCATTCTGAACATGAATGCTTACCTGGGAGAGCTGGAGCGCACGACTTCATTTAAGGATAAAGCCCGCCAGCAGCCCGACAATGTGAATGCAGGCTTATTGACCTATCCGGTGCTGATGGCTTCGGATATTATCATCCACAAAGCACACTATGTGCCGGTAGGAAAAGACCAGGAGCAGAACCTTGAAATGGCACGTAAATTTGCCAAGCGTTTTAATCGCATGTACAAAACTAAGGTGTTTCCTATTCCGAAACCATTTACTTTTGACGGAGCAGATTTGATTAAAGTTCCCGGATTGGATGGAAGTGGGAAGATGGGCAAATCGGAAGGAAATGCGATCAATCTGTACGACACTGAAAAGGAAATTCGCCAGAAAGTGATGCGGGCCGTTACGGACTCGGGACCAACTGAGCCGAACTCGGAAAAGCCAGAAGCCATTCAGAACCTGTTTACGCTGATGAAAATTGTTTCGCAGCCTGAGGTGGTTGCTCAGTTTGATGAAGCCTACAACAAATGTGAAATTCGTTATGGTGACATGAAAAAACAGTTGGCTGAAGACATCATTCAATTTACTATGCCAATCAGGGAGCGCATTGTTACTATTTTGGAAGACGATGCTTACCTGGCAAAGGTGGCCAAAATGGGAGCCGAGAAAGCGCGCGAATCAGCCTCAGTGACTTTGAATGAGGTGAAAGAGATGGTTGGATTCCGCAAGTTCTATTAAGTAACTACACGTAAAAAATATTGAGCAAGGAAGACTCTGAATTTGATTCAGGGTCTTTTTTATTTTCAACAGATAATTCAGGGCATAAAAAAAAACTCACTGAGGGGTTTCAATTATCGTTTGGCGTAAATCCATACTCCCGAACCGGGGGATTTCTTCTTAATTTTATTTTGTGCGGCCTTGGCTTCCTGGAAACTGGCGAAGCTATCCAGAGCAATGTAATGTAAGCCTTTGATGACGCCAATATTTTGGGCATTAAATCCTTCTGCTTGTTTCTGACGGATAAATTTGCCGGCATTGTTTTTACTTCGGAAACTTCCTCCAATAATGAAGTAGGAATGCTTCAGCGTTGGCTCTTCAGCCTTAACTGTTTCTGCTACTACTGCGCGGATTGGTTCAATTTTCTGAACAATCTCTGTCCGGCTCATCATTTGACTGAGGCTGCTGAGGTTTGACTTCTGCAGATTGGTGGTGTTGTTTTTGATGGGCACCAAAGCCAGCGCCACTAAGATAGGAATGGCGACCAGTACCTTTTTCAGACTTCGTTTTTGAAAGAAAACCTGAACGGCATCCCGCTCTTCTTGCGAAATATCTCTCCGAACCAAGTTCTTGGCATGCAGGGTTTCATAGTTGAAGGTGGCCAGCCCGTATGAATCGAGGTTAAAATTTTGGTTCTCTTCCGGGGTGAAAGTCAGGCTTTCATTTTCATCGAAAGCTAAGCGGCCAATGCCCTCAATATGTATCGTTTCACCATCAGTCAGGCGGTAGTTCAGCTCCTGAGCCAGCAATCCTACTTGTTTGCTTACGACCAGATAGTTGCTTCCTTCCTTTTCAACCAGATGATTGATTAGCAAGCCATCGTTAAAGGTCAGTTTCTCGTTGAAGCTGATGGCTTTCGATGGTGGGTTGAATTGTGTTGACCGGACTGTCGCTGGTTTGTAATTGCTTACAAATCCACCAAATCCCGGGATGATGACACAGTCATTCAACAGTAAGAGTTCTTTGATGTAGGCTAAAATTTCCACGATAGTCTCTGTTTACGCCCAAAAATAAAGAAAAATTAACACGCTGGCAACCCTAAGTTTTCAACATTTTATGGAAGTTTTCAAAGTTCAGGTGTAACTTACAGGGCACTCATCAATTAAGCACTGCATATAAATTTGTAGTTTTGAAAAAAAATACTCAATCTATTACTATGACTAAAAAAATATTGGTAACTGGTGGAACCGGTTACATTGGCTCGCATACTGTTGTTGAACTGCAAAGTGCAGGCTTCGAAGTAGTGGTCGTTGACGACCTGTCCAATTCCAGTGCAGACGTGCTGGAGAAGATTGAACAAATCAGTGGAAAGAAACCAGCTTTTGAACAATTTGACCTGGCCGATGCAGCGAAGACTGATGACTTTTTCAGTCGGAATCAGGATGTTGAGGCTATCATTCACTTTGCAGCTTCTAAAGCAGTGGGCGAATCGGTACAAGAGCCTTTGCATTATTACCGGAACAACCTGGTGTCGCTGATGAACATTTTGGACTGTCAGCGTAAGTACAAAGTTGCCAATTTGGTTTTCTCTTCTTCGTGCACCGTATACGGTCAGCCCGAGAAGCTGCCGGTAACTGAAAGCACGCCTCGAAAAGATGCCGAATCGCCTTATGGAAATACCAAACGGGTAAATGAGGATATCTTACACGACAGCGTAAACGCTTATCCGGAACTGAAGACCATTGCACTTCGCTATTTTAACCCTATTGGGGCACATCCTTCGGCATTGATTGGCGAGCTGCCTTTGGGCGTTCCTCAAAACCTGGTGCCATTTATTACGCAGACGGCTGCTGGCTTGCGTGAGCAACTGAGCGTTTTTGGTGACGATTATGATACAGTGGATGGGTCGGCTGTGCGCGACTACATCAATGTGGTTGATTTGGCTAAAGCACATGTGGTGGCTATCACTCGTCTGCTGGAAAACAAAAATAAAGCCGGCTACGAAGTTTTCAATTTAGGAACCGGAAATGGTTATTCGGTACTTGAGATTGTTAATGGCTTTGAAAAAGCCACTGGCGTAAAATTGAATTACAAAATTATGCCACGCCGTGTCGGTGATATTGAGAAGATTTGGGCCGATACGACCTATGCCAATGAAGAATTGGGCTGGAAAGCCGAAAAAGGATTGGAAGAAACGCTGCTCTCAGCCTGGAACTGGGAAAAGCAGGTGCGTGGAATTAAATAATATAGTGCTAGTAGGCAAAGCTGAATTGCCAGTGAATATTTTAAACGAAAGGTTTTGCCCACAGGGCAGGGCCTTTTTGTCTTTGCGCAACCCTTGCTGCTATTCCCGATTGGGCGAAGGGGCGTTACTAGAGTATTCAACCTCTATGTTTCTATCCCGGTTTTGTCTGGCAGAGGCTTGGCTCGACTGTCTGTATGCCTGGGGAGCTGATCTTTTTGAAGATCGGATCCGTTTATTGAGATGCTAATTGTATTATTTCTTAAGGAGCTATAGGCTCTAACATTAAAATGTCTCGATTGGCAGACTTATTCCCATTTCGTTAAAAAGCTTCCCCTCTGATCTTAAAAGAAGAAAGATTACCCTTATCTTTGCGGTGGTTGGGATTTCATTATCATCCTGCCACTTAAATGCATTTCAAACATGAAAAATCATCATTCGGGAGGTCAACGCCCCCAATCAAAGAAGTCTCAAACTACGTTGCTTGAGGTGAAGGAACAAGAAGAACTAATGAAGTTTCTAATTGCTCAATTACCACATAAAAATCGCAATAACATTAAATCGCTGCTTAAAAAACGACAGGTTTTGGTTGATGGCAAAGCGATCACCCAATTTAATCACCTGCTCAAACCGGGGCAAAAGGTTGCTTTTGAAAACGCTCCAGCACCCATTGCTCGCCAAATGCGTGGCGTAGTGGTAGTGCACGAGGACAAGGATTTGATTGTGGTCAATAAAAACGCCGGACTGCTGACCATTGCTACCGACAAAGAGCGCCGCGAAACGGTTTACAGCATCCTTAGTAATTATGTAAAAGATCAGGATAAAGACAATAAAATTTTCATTGTTCATCGCCTTGACCGGGAAACCTCGGGCTTGATGCTATTTGCGAAGAATAAGGAGATGAAAGAGTTGCTGCAGGAGTCGTGGAAGAAAACCATTGCTGAGCGTAGCTACCTGGCGGTGATCGATGGAAAGCTCGATCCATCCGAAGGAACATATCGCTCGTACCTTTTCGAGAGCAAGGTTTTTAAAGTTCATTCCACTCAGGATCCGGACAAGGGACAGCCCGCTGTTACTCATTATTCAACACTCAAAAGCAACGATGAGTATTCGCTGTTGAAGGTCAACCTGGAAACCGGGCGGAAGAACCAAATCCGGGTACATTTACAGGATCTCAAACATGCAATTATTGGAGATAAAAAATATGGTTCAACATCGAATCCGATTGGACGACTAGGACTTCATGCTTGGGTGTTAGCCTTTAAGCATCCGTTGACTGGTAAAAATATGCGCTTTGAAACGTCCATTCCCGGTAGTTTTTTGAAGTTATTTTAGCCCGAGTGTGAAATGAAGCAAGGGCAGTGAGCCTGACCATGCTTCGTTCCATTCCTAAACCCATCCAAGATTTAAAGATATAGGTCCGGGAGTAGATTTTATTATTCCGGCGAAAGCTATATTTTTAGATCTTTTTGCAAATAACGACTAAACTTGATTGAATGAAACAAGCTGTTACAAAAAACTTTTTGCTGGCTGGCATCAGCTCGTGCTGCCTGATGAGTTCCTGTTCCGTAGAGGAAAGCCAATTACAAAAGCCCAACATCATTTATGTATTAGCCGATGATATGGGCTTCGGTGATGTGTCGGCTTACAATCCGAATAGCAAAATTGAAACACCCAACCTGGATCGCATGGCTCAGCAGGGAATTCGATTTACAGATGCACACACCTCTTCTTCGGTTTGTACGCCCACGCGCTATGGTATTTTAACCGGGCGCTACAATTGGCGTAGTCCTTTGAAAAGTGGCGTTCTTACCGGAAAATCCAAGGCTTTGATTCCGACCGACCGGACAACCGTAGCATCCTTGCTGCAGCAAAAAGGCTACCATACCGCTTTTATTGGGAAATGGCATTTGGGTTGGAACTGGCACCTGAATGATGCGGAAAACTTCGGCGGTGAAGGCTGGGATGTGAAAGACTTTGATAATATTGATTTCTCAAAGCCCATTACACACTCGCCCAACGACTTGGGTTTTGACTATGCTTACGGGCACTCCGGCTCCCTCGATATGGCACCTTATGTGTATGTTGAAAATGGGCAGGCTACAGCTATCCCGGATTCAATCTCAGAAAATACCGGCAAGTATTCGTGGTGGCGTAAAGGACCGACATCCAGCGATTTTGACCATGAAGATGTTACGCCTAATTTTTTCAGACGTGCCATGGATCACGTTAGTCAGCAGGCTCAAGCCGATAATCCATTCTTTTTGTACTTGGCTTTACCTTCTCCGCATACCCCTATATTGCCTACTGCCGAGTGGCAGGATAAAAGTGGGTTAAATCCTTATGGCGACTTTGTGTTGATGGTCGACGACTGGATGGGGAAACTGCTGGCAAGCCTTCGTGAGAATGGGATCGAAGAAAATACGTTAATCATTTTTACGACCGACAACGGTTGTTCGCCTGCAGCAAAGATTGAAGAGCTGACAGCAAAGGGGCATTATCCCAGCGGTGTTTTCCGCGGTCATAAAGCCGATATTTTTGAAGGTGGCCATCGCGTGCCTTTTATTGCGCAATGGCCGGCCAAAATCAAACCGGGCCTTGTGTCGGATGAAACCATTTGCACCACCGACTTATTAGCCACTTGTGCCGAAATTACGGACTACCAGTTGGCTGACAGTGAGGGCGAGGATAGCTATAGTTTGATGCCTGTTTTTGAACAAGCTATGCTTCAGAAGCCTTTGCGCGAAGCAACGGTTCATCATTCCATCAACGGAAGCTTTGCTATCCGTCAGGGCGATTGGAAACTGATCATGTGTCCCGGCTCAGGAGGTTGGAGTTTTCCACGACCAGAAAATAAGGCTGTGATTG
The DNA here is from genome assembly GCF_052677165.1 of Sunxiuqinia sp. sy24. Taxonomy (NCBI): domain Bacteria; kingdom Pseudomonadati; phylum Bacteroidota; class Bacteroidia; order Marinilabiliales; family Prolixibacteraceae; genus Sunxiuqinia; species Sunxiuqinia sp. sy24. Next base: position 15,040 of record NZ_JBQYLH010000013.1, on the reverse strand, counting down.
ATACACTTTCTTCGATACAATTGTATAATCTGAAGGATGATCCATCAGAAAGCCAGAACTTGCAAGCTGCTAATCCAGAGATTGTGAGCGAGCTTAAGGCTTTGCTGACGCGCTATATTCTCGATGGACGAAGCACGCCCGGCGAGCCGCAGGCCAATGACCCGATTGGGGGCGAATGGAAACAAATAGGTTTTACTAAAGCAAGCGACTAAACAACTCGTTTGTTGTCATTCCATTTTCGAATCAGGGGAGAATGGCTAATTTTGACTTTGCAAAAATTGAATAGATCATGAAAACAATACTCATCACCGGCGGAGCCGGTTTTATCGGATCGCATGTGGTTCGATTGTTTGTCAATAAGTACCCCAATTATAAAATCGTTAATCTGGATAAACTAACCTACGCCGGAAATTTGGAGAACCTGAAAGACATGGAGGGTAAACCCAATTATGAATTTGTGAAAGGAGATATTGTAGACAGCGAAGCAATGTTCAAGTTGTTCCGGGAAAAGCAGTTTGACGGAGTGATTCACCTGGCTGCTGAGTCGCATGTCGACCGTTCAATTTCCAACCCCACGGAGTTTGTGTTCACCAACGTGATTGGTACGGTCAACCTGCTGAATTCGGCCCGGGAGATCTGGAAAGACAAGTTGGAGGATAAACTATTTTACCATATTTCAACAGACGAAGTGTATGGTTCGCTGGGAGCTGAAGGTCTGTTTACTGAAACAACGGGTTACGATCCTCACAGTCCGTATTCGGCCTCTAAAGCCAGTTCCGACCATTTTGTGCGAGCCTATCACGATACTTTTGGCTTACCGGCTTTGGTGTCCAATTGTTCCAACAACTATGGTTCGTTTCAGTTTCCGGAGAAGTTAATCCCGCTTTTCATCAACAATATTAAAAGCAGCAAGGCACTGCCGGTTTATGGCAAAGGCGAAAATATCCGCGACTGGCTGTGGGTGGAAGATCATGCCCGTGCTATTGATGTGATTTACCATCAAGGTAAAGTGGGCGAAACCTACAATATTGGGGGGCATAACGAATGGACCAATATCGACCTGATTAAGCTGATGTGCGGCATTATGGATCGCAAGTTGGGGCGCGAAGCAGGAACTTCAGAAAAGCTGATTAGCTACGTAAAAGATCGTGCCGGACATGACCTGCGGTATGCTATTGACTCCACTAAGTTGCAAAATGAATTGGATTGGGTGCCTAGCCTTCAGTTTGAAGAAGGACTGGAAAAAACCATCGACTGGTATCTTCAGAATGAAGAATGGTTGAACAATATAACGAGTGGCGACTACCAGAATTATTACGAAGAACAATATCAGGCACGCTAACTGCCAAATGAATAAGGGGCTCTCTCAATGTGAGACCCTTATTTTATGCCTTGTTCGGCTCCAATGTTTACCAATTAGTAACCATATCGAACTAAATTTCAGAGGACGTTGACCTTGTCCTCTGAAAGTCAGTTTAGAAGTATTTGATTTCTTCGTTGATCAAATTGCTCAGAAGATTGTTTGCCAGTCGGCTGGCGCCAATTCGGAAGAGCGATGGAGCGAGCCATTCTTCTCCTAAAATTTCGTTTACAATAGTCATGTATAGGATGGCATCCTTGGTGGTGGAGATTCCTCCGGCTGGCTTAAATCCAATCTTCTTACCTGTCTTGATGTGAAAATTCTTGATGGCCAAACACATTTCCATAGCCGCTTCGGGGGTCGCTGCAGGAGTCATCTTGCCAGTGGAGGTTTTGATGAAGTCTGCTCCCGATTCCATTGCCAAAAACGAAGCCTGGTGGATCTTTTCGGGTTCGGCCAATGCCCCGGTTTCCAGAATTACTTTCAATTGTGCATCGCCAATAGCCTGCTTGATGGTGGTGACTTCTTCGCGGCAAATCACATCATCGTCATCCAGAAAAGCCCATAGTGGCAGAACGATATCAATTTCATCGGCGCCATAGTCTACGGCCATTTGCGCTTCCTTCACCTTGACCTCAATAAAACTCATGGAGCCGGGAAATCCTCCGGCAACCGCGGCAATGTTAACATGATCGTCCTGTAAGTTTTCTTTCACCGTGCGAACCATGTTGGGAAACACACAGATGGCCGCCACATTGGGCAGGTTGGGGTAGTCGTTTTCAAAATCGTTAACCCGCTCAGTGAATGCTTTCACATGGCTAATGGTGTCGGTGGCGTTGAGGGTCGTCAGGTCGATGCAGGAAAAGGCCAGTTCCTGCCATTCGGAGTTGTTGTTCTGGCTGGCCAGAGCTTTTATTTCAGCGAGACGATGTTTGGCTTCCATGGGTGCTATTTTAGTTTTGGGTTATTTTGATGCCGGTTTTGATCGCGTTTTGTTTTTTTGTTTACGTTGTTTAGGAATGCTTGGTTCAGGTCAACCCCGGTTTGGTTGGCTAAACAGATCAGTACCCAAAGAATATCGGCCATTTCATCGGCCATGTCATACGCCTGGTCGCTCTTTTTGAACGACTGATCGCCATATTTACGTGCCATGATTCGCGCCAGTTCACCGACTTCTTCTGTTAGAATCGCCATGTTGGTTAACTCACTAAAATAGCGGACGCCGATTGTTTTGATCCATTCGTCCACCATTGATTGGGCTTCGGGTAAACTGATTGCTCTGGGGTCTGTGCTCATATTGAATATAAAGGATAATAATTTTGAAACAAATGATTGCCCGTTTTGATTGCTAGAAGGTCTTATTTTTTGAATCGATAATGATGGTTACCGGACCGTCGTTAAGCAGTTCGATCTGCATGTTGGCTCCAAATTTACCGGTTGGCACTTCTTTCTGAAGGCTTGCAGCCAGAGTATGCACAAATTGTTTGTAGAGCGGAATGGCTATTTCGGGTTTCGAAGCACGGATGTAGGAAGGCCGGTTTCCTTTTTTAGTGTTGGCATGCAGCGTAAACTGGCTGACCACCAGTGCTTGTCCGTCCACATCCTGCAGCGATTGGTTCATCACGCCGTTTTCATCGTCGAAAATACGCAGCTGGCTAATTTTTTTGACAAGCCATTGAATGTCTTCGTCATTGTCGGAATCCTCAATTCCGAGGAGAATTAATAACCCTTGATTGATGCTTGCTGTGACCTCTTGGCGGATGGTTACCGAAGCTTTGGAAACCCGCTGAATGACAACTCTCATTTTTTTATGTTTTTTTGAAAAGGCAACTGTTTACGAACAAGCTTTCCTTATTTTTGTTTAACTAATCCAATCAGCATTTAAACAACTGGTTGAAGTCTAAATTTTAGTAAACAAAGATAATGATTCAACATATGATGCGAAATAAAGCGACTTTAATCCTTAGCCTGATGTTGTTTTTCACAACACCGGTTGTTTGGGCACAACAGGCTTCCATTCATGGGCGTGTTTACGATCCGGCCAGCAATGCAGGGCTGCCTTTTGTTAATGTAGTGGTTTCTGGCACAACTCTGGGAACGGTAACTGATGAGGATGGCAGTTACAATCTGACCGGGCTGACGCCGGGCTTTATTCGTCTAGAGGTTTCTTTTGTTGGCTATGAGAATGTTATTTCTTCGGAAGTGGAAGTGAGTAACCTGAAACCGGCTTATTTGGATGTTGAATTGGAGAAAAGCAACACGGAGCTTAGTGAGGTGACTGTTTCGGCTTCTTTGTTTCGAAAAACCGAAGAAAGTCCGTTGTCCTTGAAGAATATTGGGATTTCGGAGATTGAAAACAGCCCCGGAGCGAATCGCGATATCTCTAAGGTTATCCAGTCTTTTGCAGGAGTGCAGTCTACGCCTTCTTTTCGAAATGATATCATCATTCGGGGTGGCGGTCCCTCGGAAAGTCGCTTTTTTCTGGATGGGGTAGAGGTGCCGAACATCAACCATTTTGCTACTCAGGGCGCTTCCGGAGGCCCGGTTGGGATCATTAATGCGGATTTGCTGCGCGAAGTGAATTATTTTTCCGGTGCGTTTCCGGCCAACCGAGGCAATGCGATGAGCGGTGTGTTTGAGTTTTTTCAGGTGGATGGTAATTCGGATAAATTCCGGGCACAGGCTTCGGTGGGTGCCTCTGAAGTAACCGGAACTATCGACGGTCCTTTGGGGGAGAATACGACTTATATTTTTTCAGCACGCCGGTCTTATCTGGAGTTTTTGTTTGGCTTGTTGGAGCTTCCTTTCTTACCAACGTTCAATGATTTTCAATTCAAGCTAAAGACCAAACTTGATGCGAAGAATGAGTTGACGTTTATTGGTCTGGGAGCGATTGACAAGTCTACGCTCAACCTCGATATTGAAGATCCGGATGCACAGCAGAGCTACCTTTTGGCTTTCTTGCCGGAGAATAAGCAGTGGACTTATACCGTGGGTGTAGTCTATAAACATTTCCGTGAGAATGGTTATCAAACGCTGGTTGCCAGTCGCAATCATCTGAGTAATTCAGCCATCAAATACCTGGATAATGATGATAGCTCGGAAGCGAATAAAACGCTGGATTACCTTTCAGAAGAAATAGAGAATAAGTTTCGCTATGAAAATACAGCACGCTTTGGATCGGTAAAACTGAATTTTGGTGCCAATCTTGATTTTGTTACTTACACCAATTCAACTAAGCAAAAACGGTACTACGATGAAGGACTTGTGGATGTTAATTTTGATACCGACTTAAATGTGGTTAAATGGGGCATCTTTGGGCAGGCCAGCAACAAGATTCTGGACGATCGCCTGACCTTATCGTTGGGGATCCGGATGGATGCCAATAATTACTCCTCCAGTATGCAATCGCTTTTTGACCAGCTTTCGCCTCGCTTGTCGGCTTCGTACCAGCTGACACCCGCCTGGAGCCTGAACTTCAATACAGGCCGTTACTACCAGTTGCCACCTTACACGGCTTTGGGATACAAAAAGGATGATGTGTTGATCAATAAAGTCAATGATTTAAAATACATTCAGGCGGATCATTTGATTGGAGGCATCGAATACCAGCCCCGTTCGAATGTTGTTTTCTCGGTTGAAGCTTTTCTGAAACAGTATACGGATTACCCGTTTTCGGTTCAGGATTCTGTTAGTTTGGCTAACCTGGGGGCCGACTTTGGTGTGGTGGGCAGTGAGGAAGTTCGTTCGATTTCGGAAGGGCGGGCTTATGGTGCCGAGTTTCAAACGCGTATAGCCTCTTCAAACAAGTTTAATTTGAACTTATCGTACACCTGGGTGCGCAGTGAGTTTGATGATAAGAATGGTGAGGCTCTGGTGTCGAACTGGGACAGCCGCCACATGCTGGTTTTGACAAGCACGAAAAAACTGAAACGCGACTGGCAGGTTGGCGTTCGCTGGCGATATGTTGGTGGCTTGCCTTATACGCCTTATGATTTGGATCGATCGAGCCTGGTTGAAGCATGGAACCAAAGCGGAGGGCCCTACCTGGATACCGATCGCTGGAACACCCAGCGTTTTGATGCTTTTCATCAGCTTGATTTGCGGATCGATAAGGCTTATTACTTGAATAAGATCACCGCTAAATTTTATATCGACATTCAAAATTTGTATAATTTCCAGAATCAGGACAAGGATATTTTGGTGCGTCAGCAGGATGCCAATGGGCAATTTGTGACTACCGATAATGGAACCCGCTATGTGCTTGAAAGGGTTGAAAATACCTCGGGAACCGTGCTTCCAACCATCGGAATCATTCTGGAGTTTTAATTACCTTTGTTACATGACTGTGATTTGTATTCAACAAGAAGGGACTGACCCTTATTTTAATTTGGCAGCCGAAGAGTATTTGCTGAAAAATGTTACCGAAGATGTCTTCATGCTTTGGCAAGGTGAGCGTTCGATTGTTGTGGGCAAACACCAAAACGCGCTGGCCGAAGTAAATCATCGGTATGTGTCTGAAAATAAGATTAAGATCGCGCGCCGGATCTCCGGAGGAGGCACTGTCTTTCATGATCCGGGAAACCTGAATTTTACTTTCATCAAAACGGTTGACCGAATCGATCAAGTCAACTTTAAAATTTTCACCCAGCCCATTGTGGCTGTTTTGAAAAATCTTGGTCTGGATGCCTATTCTACCGGGCGAAATGACCTACTGCTAGACGGGAAGAAAATATCGGGCAATGCTGAGCATGTTTATAAAAAGCGGGTTTTGCATCATGGTACTTTGCTGTTTAACAGCGAGCTGAGCCAGTTGCGAAATGCGCTGAAAGTTGATCTGTCGCGTTTTGAGGATAAAGCCGTTCAGTCGAATCGAAGTGAAGTGACTAACATTGCGAACTACTTGAGTCAGCCCATGGAGGTTCATCTGTTTGCCAATTTTATTTTTGAGGGCATCCGTGAAAGCTTGCCGGCACAGCGTGTTTATCAATTCTCCGAAGAAGATTTACAAGCGATACAGAAACTGCGGGATGAAAAATACACGACTTGGGATTGGATTTATGGCTACTCGCCCAAATACACCTACAAGAACCAGGTTGAAATGAATGGGCATCTGATTTCTTTTTCCTTGCAGGTGGTTAAAGGAGTGATTAATTCCATTGATTTTCTGGGTAAAATCTCCAATGAGCAAGCCATTCTACTCACCAACTCTTTGTTGGGTGCGCGTCATGATTTTGAGGCGTTGGAAGGGAGTCTCAAGAAAATTGAGGCCGGTCTGGCCCCAATCTCGGTTGATAAATTACTAGATGTTTTGGTTTAGTATTCAGGGAATAACTTCAATGGTCTGGCTTTGTGTGCTGATTCGGCCTTGTGAATCGACCACATCGACCCGGAGGATAAATTCTCCCGCAACCTGATTGGCATTCACTTCAAATTCAGAACGTCCGAGTGGGTTGAGTTTGACCGACGGATTCCAAAAAAGTGTAGTGGGTTGTTGCTCCGGATTTTCCGACTTTTTCAACCAGAAATCGCGTGGAATGCGATAGCCATTTTCGTACAGGTTTTCGGTTTCTTGAGGGCTTATCTCTTCAAGTGCTTCACCTCGCTTGGTGCGAATTTCAATTAGCCCAACGGAATTGAGCCCGGTATAGCGCTGGATGTCCACGGGACTGGTCGACACATTAATCGATTCGATATCCAGCGGGCTAAGGGAATTCAGAACGGAAGCACTTGTTCCTAACTTTTGTCCATCAACCACAATCAGTGCGCCGTCCTGGGCATTGATGGAGTTGGTTCCACCCGGGAAAATAATTTTATCCCCGCTCAATCGGAATGGTTTAATGGTTTTCAATACTTCGAGCACGGAAGTGCCTGTCATGAGGTATTGTTTATAGGAAGGCTCGCTCTTTGGAAGGTTATCTTCCGCCCGCTTAAGTGGTGTAAACAAGTCTTTGTTTTGTTGGTAGAAATCTTTGCTGAATGAGGCTTGTTCAGCCGAGGCTTTTGTTTGGATGAAGTGCCGAACTTGTTCGGCAACCTGCTCGGCCAGCGATTTTTCAAATTTCACCTTCAGGTTTTCATTGCCATCGGGGCCTATGGCTTTTATCGCGAAGTTATCCAGATCTTTGTTGACTATTGCTTGTTGGAAAAATGTTCCATACTCATCTGTCGACGCATGGATGATCTGCATATTCTGAGCATGTATAAAGCTGACTTTGGCATTCGGAACTGGTTCGTTATTTTGGTCGATGACTTTTCCAAATACGCCAGGTTGCTGGTATTTATTTTGCTCCCGTTCGTGGTCGAAATGAAGAATGTTGATCCAATGGTGATTTTTCATCCGATTGGCAATGAGCAGGTAGTTCATGGTTGTTTCGAGGCTGCTGGATTGTAGTAGTTTGTCAGCATCGGGTAAGGTTTCTTCCAGATCGGAGTTAAGCAATAGCCACGGCACCCATTGGCTGGCCCAGTTTTTGTTTTCTTCTGCAGCGCTGATGCAAAGGCTAATTTCGGGCACGGGCTCTTCGAGATGGTCTGTTTCCAAGCTAAACTTAAATACTTCGCCGGCCTTTACTTGTTTAGGAGCAGCAAGCTGAAGGGAGTGAACTGTTTTTTTTTCAGTATATACCAAGCGGTTTGCTAAAATCTGCTGTTGCTCGTTGAAAACCGTTAGCTGGCTGATGCCGTTGGGGAAATTCGTCTTGGGAATTTTAAGTCGCATGGGGCTTTCCGGCTTTAGTTCCGTAGCCCAGAAAATGGCCTCGCCCTTGTTGGCTGTAAGGTAGATGGTTTTAGCATCTTGTGTGGCAGGCACCAGGTTGGTATAAATGAACTCTTCGTCGGTGCGGATAATGGATAGCGATAAGGCTTCCTCAACCTGAGGAAGTGGAAAGCTTTGGTTTTCGCCAAGTTCGCTGGAGATGTGCAGGCTGTACAACTTTCCTTTTTCAAAGCTTGCCGGAATTATTCCGAAGCCCGGCATTGAGGTAACGGTTTGCGCTAGTTTGTTGCCTTGCTCATCCCTTATTTCAGCACTGGCCGATACGGGCTGCCCCAGTTGATTGTGGATCGTAAAGCCTAGTTTTTGTGTGCCGGCTACCAGATGGCCTCCTTCAGGATAAAAATAAACGACGAGGGGAGCATCTTTGACGGGAAGGATCGTGGTGTAGTTTAGTTCATTTTTTTTGGTTGAGATTACTAGTTTCAACGGATTATTGTAATCCTGCTCTGGAAGGGTTAGCTCCATGGTCGTTGCTCCTTCGGAGTCTGTGCGTAGTTTTTGCTTCTCTATCAATTCAGTTCCATGGAATAATTCTGCCTGAAGTTTTTCCTTTTTGGCAGGATCGCCATTCATTGTCGTTAGTGAAAAAGCATAGTTGTTTGCCGACCCGGGAAGGAGGAAAGCAGGAACAGCTGTTTGCTGAAGTTTGAAAGCGTTTTCGTTTTTTGGGTTGATGTCAATTCGTTTGTAGAATGCTTCGTCCGCCGAGGATAGCATGGGGGTGCTGGCTACCAGAACATATTTCCCTTCTTGCAAGTCTCCCGGGATCATCAAATCGCCTTTCATAAGTCCGGTATGGGTGCGGTAAACATCGCTGGCAACTAGTTCTCCATCGCTGAAATAAAGTTCGACCAGACACTCGCTACTGTATGGTTCAATGGCTTGCCCGGTGGCATTAGTAATGAGCATCGAAAACCAGATGATTTCTTCGGGTTTGTAAATTTCCTTGTCGGTAGTCAGCTGGATTTTCTCAATTGGATAAAACTGATAATAGTCCTGCAGCTTTTGAGCAATATTTTCGACAGCTGCATTTTGTGACAATGTCGTCAGTGAGATTAGCATCAGGCCAAGGAGCAATAATCTGGTTTTCATGGTTGCTTGTATTGAGTGGTTAAAGGTTGTGGCTGGGTGCTGAGCAGGCTTGCTTTCTTAGGATCCTTTTTTAACGCTTTCCGGAGATCTTCGCTGGGCTTAATCACATTGTAATTGCCCCAGAAATCTTCGTCGTATTCTGAAATAGTTTCGCTAAAAATATCAGAAGAATTAAAGTTCTCATTTCTTTTAAAGCGTCTTAGGTTGGTCTCGCGATGATCGGTAATTAAAAGGTCTGAGATGCTGTGAAAAACCGAATTGATCTTATCGTGGCGGCTTTTGACATGAAATTTTACCGAGGCTTGAGCGGAGTTGAAATACCATTTGTTGTGGTGTCGTTTATAGCTTACAGTATAATCCAAGTCGATCGGGCGGACGTTAAATCCCCTGGGCTTTTTTTTGATTAACGATCGACGGGCGCTTTTTTTCCCGCTTCGGCTGAGGCTGAATTCGGCATGAACCAACGCGAAAGTTTCTTTATCGATGTAAAGCTTTCCTTTGTATGTCAGGTAATCGAATTTGCCATCGGGTTTAAACTGGATGACGTAAGTTGGACGATTAAGGTATTTAATGAAACGCTCAACGGTGTAGCTGTAGTAGTTTCTGAATTCATCGTCAATAAATGAGTCCATGGTTTTAATTACATCCAGTTTATTGATGTAGTAAGGGCCCCCCTGCATTTTAAAATCAACCAGATGAAAAGATGATTCGACTTCGGGGCTTTTGCGGCCTTTCAGGAAACGAATTTGGTCTTCGCGGAACGTGTTGGTGTACGAGGTTTTCAGGATGTCCATAATCGCTTCTGAAACATTAATGTAGGCATTGTCCTGTTTCAGTACTTCGCGGTAAAAAGAGGTCATCAGCTGGTTGTTAGTGGGGTAGTTCTGTTCAATGTTTTCAATCAGTTTGTCCATGATTTGAAGCGCATCAGTCGCCGTAACCTTTACTTCGCGCAGCTGAATCTCAACCGGATTTAGTTGTACTGTGAATTGCTTGAGACGAAGGGTGTCCAGCAAAATATACTGGCGGCCATATCCCAAGCACGAAATCACCAGCGTGTCCGATTCGTATTCCGGTGGAATCTTGAGGTGGAACTCGCCATCCACATTTGATATGGTGCCGAACGGATGTCCCAGCACCGAGATGCTGGCATAGGGAATCAATTCTTTGTTTCGACGGTTCAGTATCAAGCCGGATAAGTCATAACGGATTGCTGTGGTTTGGGGCGTTATTCTGCTGGTTTCTGAAGCTTCTCTGTTAGTGATAATCAGTTGGTTTTTTAGTAGGTTGAAATGAAACTCATCTTTGAAAACCACCTTGAGCACTGTTTTTATGGGTTGATTTTGTAGATTAATTGAAATGGCTTTGTCGCTGTTAACAAGCATCGGGTCGTAGGAAAAATAGATGCCGGTTTGATTCGAAATTTGATTCATCAAATCAAGCAGCCGGCCATTTTCCACCCGAACGCTGACCTTTGCGTCGAGTTGAATAGCTTGCTTTTCCTGCGCATGAATTAAAAATGGCAGAAGCAGGAATAGTAAGCTAGTTATCAGGGTTGACGGTTTCACTAAAAGATTTTTTCCAATTGAAAACTTGTTTTTATTTCGTTTCCATCTCGCAGTATTCTCATCTTGATTTTTCGATCTTCTTTACTTTGCAGTAGAAGATTGATGTCATTCAAAGATAATGATTTATGGCTGGTGTTATTCAGTGAAATAATTTGGTCGTTCACCTGAAGTCCGGCCAGATCAGCAGGGGAGTTCTCGCGAATGTTGTCAATGGTGTAAATGGGCACTCCGGGCATTGGGTTATACACCTCCATGCCACTCATGTTGTAGTTGAAATCGTCATTTACTTTGCTGGTTGGGCGAAGCTTAATTTGGTGGTTGGGATAGTCGAGTGTGACGAAGAAACGCTTCAGAATTTCAGCTCCCAACGTTCCGTTCCGGTCATTGGCTATTATCAGTTCTTCAATCATATCGTTATGTGGAAAGGCCACAATGGGTTCGGTCAGGATGAGTGGTCCGACCCAGATGCCTCCAATCCGGCCTTTGCGTCCATGTAAGTCACCACTCAGTCCTTTGCCCAAAAAGGTTTCGATACTGTTTTGTGGGATGTTAATGCGATCATCCGACTTGGTTGACAACCAGATGGCATCGCTCGCACCGGTATCAACCAATAGTTTTACCGGTACCTCCTTATTGTCATCCGTCCGGATGGTGGTGCGCACGTAGGGTTTGTTGTGCTCAAAGTGCAAGGGCATCACAATGTCCTTATTCCTTACCCGGTCTTTGTAGTACTTAGGTTGAATTACGGTTAGCTTTTGGGTGTCGTAGTCTATTTCCACCACGAAGTCTTTAAACAGGTCGAAGCCAATCAAGCCATGCACTGGGATTCCCAGAATTTGCGAAATCTGGAAATCGTCGTTAATCACCATGTGTACTTCCTGGTTCCAGGCTACCAGTCCATCAATTTTCATGGTGTTGTTGCCCGAGCGGTAAGCGGTAAGGCTGTCGCCCTGTCCTAATCCTCTGATGTTTACCGGCTGGAGTAGGTTTAAATTTAGCTTGTTGACGTAGGGCAGCTCGGTAATGATAGGCATCCTTACACCGGTATCCAGAATAAAATTCAGCGTGTCTGAATCATTGATTCTGACTGGAATGATGATCAGGTTACTGGCAGATTTGAACTTAAAAGTGACCGATTTTTTGTCAGGATCTTGAAATTCAAATCGGTTTTTGCTGGGTTTAAATCGCGTTTTCTGTTCGTAGTCGATGCTTTCTTTTAGTGGGACATAGTCGCGCACCACCAAGAGGTTGTTCTCAATTTCGAATATCAGGTAGAAGTCTTTCATCAGCTTATCCAAAACATACCGTATGGGTTTGTTCGAAATGTTGAGTGTGATGTTTTTTCCTTTGAGTAACTCCGAGTTGTAAGAATAGTCCAGGTCTAGATACTTGCATATTTGTTCTACTACTTTGCTCAAAGATTCATTCTCTGCATAAAGACTAATATTCTGATCCAGAACTGGATCTCCTTGTTTTTCTTCCTGTGCAGTTGACGGCAGAGCCATCGCTAGAAAGAATAGGATGGAGATGAAAATTGAAGCGCCGGTTTTTATGATTTGTGTTTTCATGGCTTGACTGTTTTGTGGTTAAGCTTCTTTCTTCAGTTGATAATTCCCATTTTCCGTGTCGACTTTTAATCCGTGTGTTGTTGAGATTACTTTTAGGATAAAGTCGAGGCTTTCCTTTTCAAAATGGGCGTTTAAGAGTAGGTTGTCCAGCTCGTGATCCTGGATTTCAATCCGGACCCGGTACACCTTGTTTAATTGTTTTACGACTTCACTCAGCGAAGTTTCGTTGAACACCAGAGTGCGTGTTTTCCAGGCCAAAAAGTTGGGGTCGGCATTCTGGCTTTTGATCAGTTGTTTGCTGGAAGTGATAAATGTTCCTTTGTCTCCCGGATCCAAAATGATATCCTCAATAGTTTCTTGCTTCGAAACCTGAACTTTCCCGGACGCTACAATCACTTCAATCCGATCATCCTGCGGGTAGGCATTGACCGTAAAGCTCGTTCCCAGGACGCTCACGGTTGCTTCGCCTGCATGAATGATAAAGGGTTTGTTGGGATTAGGAGTCACTTCGAAAAAGGCTTCTCCTTCAATGGAAACTTCCCGACTGTCATCTCCAAATTTGTCGGGATAATTGATTTTTGTATCGCGATTCAGTGTGACCCGAGTTCCGTCCGAGAGCTCAATCTGGGAGAGTCCGGAGTCGTCAACCACTACTTCAGCCATATGCTCGTTGTTCTGTTGCTGTTGTCCGACCCAGTATGCCGAGGCTCCAACGAGCATGGCCAGAAGGACTGCCGCAGCAATTTTGAGTAGCCGGAGTGGAATAATCCGGGCGCTGGTTGTTACTTGTTTATTTTGAGTGCGCGTTTTCACTTGACTGAATGCATGGGCAGTGTCGAACTTTTTTAGCTGAAAATGGAGGTCGATTTTCTGTGCTAACTGACCCAACTTCTTTTTTTCGGTTTCGTCAATTGCAGTTTTTTTTGATGGGGTGGCTGGCTCATCAAAAAGCTCCTTGGCCAATAGTTCCCAATCTTCTTGCCCGATGTTTTTGTTTGTCTTCATCACCCATAAGACAAGGCAGAAGCAAAATACCCTTAATTCATCATTTTTTGGAATTAAACAGGGTGAGTCCGATGAAATAGTCTTTGTAGTCGCTGAGCTTTTCGCGCAGCTGTTTTAAGGCCAGTCCCATGTGGGTTTCAACGGTTTTGACCGACAGACCTAGTTGGTCGGCTATTTCCTGGTATTTCAAACCTTGTTCTCGGCTAAGTTTAAAAATCTGCCGGCGTTTTTCGGGCAGCGAAGCGATGCTTTCTTCAATTTTCTCAGCCAGGCCCACTTCCAGAAAGTAGTCTGATTCGTTAAGTTCGAGGCCAGCTATTTCTTTAACTCTTTCGGCATGCTTCTCGCGTATTTTGAGGTGCTGAATCCAGTTTAAGCAGTGATTCTTTACGGAGCGAAATAAATAGCTTTTCAAGGAGCTGTTTATCTTCAGGCTCTTACGCTGGCTCCATAAATGAACAAACAGTTCTTGAACAATTTCTTCGGCTTTTTCGTCGTTGGATAAAACATGGCTGGCGTACAGGCATAGTGGTGCGTAGTAGGTCTTGAATATGGTTTGGAAGGCTTTTTCGTCTCCTTGCCTTAGTTGTTTAAAAAGGTCTTTTTCGTTGGCGATGGTCATGCTGTTTTATCGTCAGTCCGTTTGATGCGAGGCTAAGATATCAAAAAATAAAGATGTTATGCAAAGAAAATAGATGAAGCAGTGGAAAGAATTAACCAAGGGACAGCAGGCAGTTCTCCTTCAAAAATGAGGCTGTGGGTTTAAATGCCGAAGGTAATTGGTGTTTGGTCGAAGATCTATTAATTTTGATCAATCATTTGTAACTGATGTTTGAGAAGAAATCATGATAATAAGAAAGAATCAATAAAAAGAGATATAATGAAGAAGGTAATTTTAGGATTTGTGTTGAGTGTTTTATTGTCTGGAGTGGCTTTGGCACAGGATTATAACACAGGTATTGGCTTGAGAGGTGGTTTTTCAAGTGGAATAACGATGAAACACTTTGTGACTAGCAATGCGGCGTTGGAAGGAATAATATCAACTCGCTGGCAGGGATTTAATCTGACTGGCTTGTACGAGGTTCATAATCATCCATTTGCCGTCGATGGCTTGAGTTGGTATTATGGTTTCGGTGGACATCTTGGCTTTTGGGATGGCGACAAGGTGGGCTGGGCACATGAGGATAAAACCTATACGGTTATTGGTATTGATGGTATTTTGGGTCTGGAGTATAGTTTTGCAGACGTTCCTTTTTGTTTGAGCTTGGATTGGAAGCCGGCATGGAATGTTATTGGATACTCTGGTTTTTGGGGCGACGGAGGTGCTTTTTCAATACGTTACGTGTTTTAGGTGAAATTTTTTTCGAAATTTTCTTTGACCTCCAAAATTTTCCATTACTTTTGCATCGCTAATTCAAGCCCGGGTGGCGGAATTGGTAGACGCGCTGGATTCAAAATCCAGTTCTGGCAACAGAGTGCGGGTTCGATTCCCGCCCCGGGTACACAAGCGCCTGATTATCGAAAGATAGTCAGGCGTTTTTCTTTTTTAACCAGTTGGTGTTGATATTCTTGTGGCTCACCCGTAAAATCGGCTCACCCGTAAAATCCGGTGGATTTCCATTTTTCAAGCAAAAATTTTAGCTACTCTAAAAAGAAAGTATTTAAT
>NZ_JBQYLH010000012.1:0-153775 GCF_052677165.1 Sunxiuqinia sp. sy24 | reverse complement strand
GTATCACTACCCGTTGCCATTCCTGTTGCCGACGGATCGGTTGGATCTGTACATTCTACAGTGGCATCAGCAGGACAAGTAATTGACGGAGGTGTTGTGTCAACTACCGTGATTAGCTGGTCGCATGTTGCAGTGTTACCACAATCATCCGTTGCAGTCCAGGTGCGTGTAATAGTCTCAGTATTACCACAACCAGGTGTAGAAGAATCTGAATAGGTAATCGCTACATCTCCACAGGTATCGCTACCCGTTGCCATTCCTGTTGCCGACGGATCGGTTGGATCTGTACATTCTACAGTGGCATCAGCAGGACAAGTAATTGACGGAGGTGTTGTGTCAACTACCGTGATTAGCTGGTCGCATGTTGCAGTGTTACCACAATCATCCGTTGCAGTCCAGGTGCGTGTAATAGTCTCAGTATTACCACAACCAGGTGTAGAAGAATCTGAATAGGTAATCGCTACATCTCCACAGGTATCGCTACCCGTCGCCATTCCTGTTGCCGACGGATCGGTTGGATCTGTACATTCTACAGTCAAATCTGCAGGACAGCTAATGCTAGGAGGTGTTGTGTCAACTACCGTGATTATCTGAACACAGCTGGCAGTGTTCCCACAATCATCCGTTGCAGTCCAGGTACGTGTAATAGTCTCAGTATTGCCACATCCAGGTGTAGAAGAATCTGAATAGGTAATCGCTACATCTCCACAGGTATCACTACCCGTTGCCATTCCTGTTGCCGACGGATCGGTTGGATCTGTACATTCTACAGTCAAATCTGCAGGACAGCTAATGCTAGGTGGTGTCGTGTCAACTACCGTGATTAGCTGGTCGCATGTTGCAGTGTTACCACAATCATCCGTTGCAGTCCAGGTGCGTGTAATAGTCTCAGTATTACCACAACCAGGTGTAGAAGAATCTGAATAGGTAATCGCTACATCTCCACAGGTATCGCTACCCGTTGCCATTCCTGTTGCCGACGGCTCTGTTGATTCGGTACATTCAACAGTCAAATCTGCAGGGCAGCTAATGCTAGGTGGTGTTGTGTCAACTACCGTGATTAGCTGGTCACATGTTGCAGTGTTACCACAATCATCCGTAGCAGTCCAGGTACGTGTAATAGTCTCAGTATTACCACAACCAGGTGTAGAAGAATCTGAATAGGTAATCGCTACATCTCCACAGGTATCGCTACCCGTTGCCATTCCTGTTGCCGACGGCTCTGTTGATTCGGTACATTCAACAGTCAAATCTGCAGGGCAGCTAATGCTAGGTGGTGTTGTGTCAACTACCGTGATTAGCTGGTCACATGTTGCAGTGTTCCCACAATCATCCGTAGCAGTCCAGGTACGTGTAATAGTCTCAGTATTACCACAACCAGGTGTAGAAGAATCTGAATAGGTAATCGCTACATCTCCACAGGTATCACTACCCGTTGCTATTCCTGTTGCCGACGGTTCTGTTGATTCGGTACATTCTACAGTCAAATCTGCAGGACAGCTAATGCTAGGAGGTGTCGTGTCAACGACTGTAATGATCTGAACACAGGTCGATGTGTTACTACACTCATCAACTGCAGTCCAGGTACGTGTAATAGTTTCAGTATTACCACATCCGGTTACTGAAACATCAGCAAAGGTAATGACGACTGGTCCTCCACAATTGTCAGTTGCTGTTGCCTGGCCTGTTGCTGCAGGAACAGTTGATCCGGTACATTCAACAGTAGCATCGGAAGGACAAGTGATGCTCGGTGGTGTCGTATCGGCAATGACATCAAATGATGCCGTACAAGAATCTACTCTACCGCAACTATCCTGAACAACATATTTATAATCCAGGCTAAATCCATCACATTTGGGATCAGCAGGCAAGGATGGGAATGCTCCTGAAGTGACAACGACAGGTGGATTTCCGCCAGAGAATGAGAATCCATTCTTCCAGTCTGTATAGGCCTGAGTGATTTCCGCATTTGTGGCACATTCCAAAGTTGTATCTCCGGGACAATCCGCAATAGGAGGATCAGAGGTGATATTCAACTGGATTGGTGGTCCAGGGAAATCCACGACATTAGCCTGATCAGACGATCCGGATGTCTTGGTTCTAATATTTACAGTGCTGATAACAAAGCAAGGATTTTCATTCAATTCAAACAGGGCGCTTATATTAAAAGCTCCCTCACACCATTGGTTAACCTGGTAAAAAGGAAGCGTAAGCGTGGTATCTCCATTAGCAGTCCCGTCATAATTAAATTTGTCGAGAGTGACTGATTCAATCTGCCCAAATGCAGGGAAATGCACATAGGTTTTTTCCGTGTTTACAGTTGCCAGAATGGAACCATAAGGATAACCATTGACCGGATCATCCAAGCTCGAGGGGACTTCATGGTAGCTGAAAGTACTATCTCCTTTGTTATCAAGTCCATCATACGTCCAACGAGTAACGATCACATTTGCGTCCGCTCCCCCCTGAGTGAATTCGACTGTTACTCCGTAGTCTCCAATAGTACGTCCTCCATGTGGACCGTTTGAGTGGAAACTACCTGAGTCATTACCGACAGGTATCGAATCCAGCCACATCTTATTCTGCAGAACTTCAATTTCGATAAAGCTACTACCGGTAATTGCCTCGCGGTCGGCAGCAAAGGCGCACCACAGGTCGTTGGGGTCTCCCCATTCACCATCAATCCCTTTCAAACTGGGATCCCCCCAGGAAAATAAAATCCCCGCATTCTGGATCTCATTCTTTTGGAGCACCGGTTTCGCCAACCAGTGGTAGGTATTGGGGTCGCCATTAATCTTTGTACCCGGCTCATAAACCGACGTCTCAAACTCTCCAATTCCATCGCGGAATACAATTACCGTATCTTTATCCACACCGGGTGTATAGGGCATAGGAGCCATGATGGTATCAAGCTGAGGAGGTGTCCTTTGAATGACATCCAAAACACCGGCTCCCGGTCCGGGATAAAGCTCACCCCAGTAGAAAATATCGCCGGATGTGGACCAATCCTGAAAGATCGTATTAATTATCGTATCCGACTTTTGCCAGTTGGCATAAGCGTTTCCATCAATGGCGGTTCCATTGGCGGGAGAAATAACCGGCGCTATTCCCTGGATATTTCCGGTTTGGGCCGTTGAAGTGCTAGGTGTGATCATCAATGTCAGCGCCAATAAAGGGAAAAGAATTCCAAGGCGCCAACATCGGGAGAAGCACGTGACTTTGATAGAAAAGTAGTCCTTCTTCATAAAACAAAATTTAAATCATTTATTTTTGTTGAAGTATCCTTGAGACCAGTACTTTAAGTTTTCTTAGCGATCGCTAAGGCTTTAAAGAATGAAAGGTCTCATGTTAAGCAGTTTCCCCTTCGAAGGGAGCCCACGACAGAGAGTGGCTGTTGAAATGGTCTTTTGTTGAAATTCGAAATAGAAGATAGCGTAAATTGTGGGGCGATTCAATCAGGAATCTTACGGATATTTTGTGTGAGCAGACCTGTGGATTTTGCGACTAATCCTTTGAAAATGGGTTGTATCGCCGAAATACTTTTTGAAGTTTTCGTTTCCTGCTGACTTTTTCCTGCTCTAACTTGACTCCTTTGAGTATGAAACTCACATCAGCAACAACATCATCACCGACCAAGGCTTCGGCGGTAATTAATATAGCGTCATCACTAATCCATTGACTAATGCGTCCTGCAAAGTGGAGGTGTTCTCCGCTAAAAACAAGGCCATGTGCTTTGATATCGGTTCGTGGGCTGATGATCGTATCATAGCCCGGAAGATTATGTTTGAATAACTGGTAGCCCAATTCCCCGAAAAGTCCTCCAATGAGCGCTACCGGAAGCGCCGGGAAATGCCTGAAATGACCTTCGCATTCGTTTTTTAAAATGGTTCCAAATTCCCCTCTGGCTGTATGGCCGTCAATGACAATGTTGGTCAGGTGTCGTCGTTTAATGTATGGACTGACTTTATTTTTGATCGAATTTTCTTTTTTATGTCTTTCATAGACTTTTGAAAATACTTCGCGCTCCAGGATGATGTAATCGACTTTCGCGGTATTGATCAGTTCATTATCTCGTCCGTATATTTCACCGTAAATTTCCCCTTTTCTTTTTTCAAGCTTACTTGGTTTGGCATACAGGCTTAGTTTGTCGAAACGATAAACGTCTGGCATTTCGCGTTTGATATTTGCACGGACTGCCAGGAAATAGTGGCTGTGATTGTGTTTTAAGGCATTGGCCAAGGCTATGGATCCTAAAATGGCAATGTGCCTTCCAAATTCGGCACCGGCAATGGGGCCTGCTTCATCTGGAGGTTGGTATTCATTGAAAACTTTAGCAGTAATTGATCCGTCATCCAAAAGTTTTAAATCCTGAAGAATACAGTAGGGCGGTTCGACCATGATTAATTCATCCAGTTTGATTTCAGGCTGATTCGTTTTCATTTCCATATTTTTAAAAGACATTCCGGAAAAATGTTTCCGTTGAATCCTGTCAACACTTCAGCTGAGTCTCATTCCAAATTTTTGGAGCGCCTGTCGTGGCCTGGAATCTCATCTGCCGGAATTCAAAATACGAAAATGGATCAGGCCGTTCAATCCGGTATTTTACGGATATATTGCGGTGATTGATATTGAAGGTCATGGGTGACCACGCATATAAATTAGTTTAGAATTTGATGATGGAAAGCGTACTTAACCATGTCTACGGTCGACTTCATTTTTAGCTTTGAAAGAATATTTTGTTTGTGGGTTTCAACGGTTCGCGGGCTGATGCATAGTTTATTCCCAATTTCCTTGTAGGTGAGCCCTCTGCAAAATAGTTTTAACACTGAAATTTCCCGGTCACTCAAGCTTTGGTCCGGTTGTTTCGAAGTTTTGCCCCTTCGGTTTCGTTTAAGAGATTCCTTAAAAAAAGTCCGAACCTGATCACGGAAATGGTCACGACCCGAGCAGACCTCCTTAATGGCCTGGATCAGTTCTGCTGAAGTATCGTCTTTGAAAATAAAACCTTTCACTCCCAGTTGAAAATAGGAGTCAAAGCAATCAGCATACTCTTCGCCAACAATCAACAGAATCGGAATGTGGGGAAATTTCCGTGCAATTTTTCGTAATGGCTTTAAGCCGGCATTAATACAATGAAGAATATCGAATACGATGGCGTTCGGATTTGTTTTCAGTACCAGTTGAAGGAGGTGGTCAATATTTGAGGCTTCGCCTGCTACTCTAATTGAGTTTGAAGCATTCAGAATGGTTTTTATTCCAGAAGAGAAAAGCGGATAGCTTTCAAAGATGACAACATTACATTTCGATTCCATTTTGCCGTAACTTAAAGTCTATAAATTTCAAATTGAAAAGCAATGGATGACAAACGGCTTGTTAGGCGAGTAGCTTGTTTGAATGGTTTTTTGAATTAGACAGCAAAGTTACTGTAAAATAGTAGTCTGAGTCAATCGGCGAAATCACCAATTTTATCCGTAAAATCACGGATTAGGAATTTTCGGTTCGTCTGCTTCGTCAAATGTGACAAACGATCAGTCGAGTTGAATCAGCTGATGTTTAATGGCGTACTTAATCAGGTCGGTTGTAGAATTCAATTTCAATTTCGACAAAATGTTGTTCTTATGAGATTCAACAGTGCGGGGACTAATATGGAGTATTTCTCCAATCGTTTTGTATGAATTCCCATCGGCAATCAATTTAAGTACCTCGAGTTCCCGGTCGCTGATTTCAATAAAGTGATGAACTTCGGGGAGGACCAGCTGCGCGTGTTGAATAACCTGGGATACCATGGCGGATTCCGGAATTTCGAAATAGCGTTCGCCTGCCACGATGGTCTCTATGGCCAAAATCAATTCTTCGGGCGTGTTGTTTTTCCAGATCAGCCCGCGCGCACCGTTGATGACACATTGTAAAATGGCGTATTCAATGGTGTTTACGGTAATAATAAGCAGTGGGATGTTGGGATATTCGCGGTTGAGTTTTTTCGAAATAGCAATGACAGACTTCTGCGGAAGCATTAAATCCATCACGATAATATCAGGTTCTGTTTGTTTGAGAATTTCAAACAGATCGTTTGCATTTAAAGCTTCGCCAACTACTTTAAAATCTTCATGATTCTCTAATAATAATTTGAGTCCCTGCCTGAAAATATTGTAGTCATCGACAATTAATATTTTCGTTTTCACCTACTCAAGTTAGGCATTTTTTTGATGCAAGTCAATCCGTGTGATTTGAGCAAACGTTGGAGCGGAAGAATGCAAAACTCAGGCAGCTCAGTTCAGGTCGACATGTTTTCCTGAAAAGCATCTAAGTTCATTTTTTGCATTTGATCGGAAAGTAAAGACGTCCAATTAGTTGTCCTGCAAAAAAAGCCCCAATCAAAATCGGATAGGTGTAGAAAGCAAAGCCAATGTCGCTGTAAATCCGAAGTAAAACTACGAAGGGAACCGGAATGTGAATGTAAAGCCACCACATGAAGCTAAACTTCTTGTGTTTTGAGCGCAGGTATCCAAAGGGGATATTCAGTACAAATACAGCGAGTGCCACTAATACTATCGTCATTTCTAAATCTTTGTCTCAAAACTAAGGATATAATACTAATTCCAAAGCATCGGCTCCTTTGATTTTTCAAAAGACCTGTTTCGAACTTGTGGCAATGACACCTTAATATGGGGGCGTTGGCTAATTAATACTTGGGCTTAAGAAGTGCCTTTATTTCGTGGAGTGCGATATCGATTATGCTGCTTATTCATGATTCCGGAATCGCCTGTTCTCATCTGTTTTTTTAGATTATTGATACTTCCCATCAATAAATGAATAAAAGTTTCTTAGGGAAAATGTATCTGTTATCATTTTTTAGATAAAAATCTGAGTGACTATATTCGCTTTAGGACAGGGTTTTAGGTGTTCTTGGTCAGTGTTGGCTTAACACGAAATTTACATGGAAAAGCCTTCGGTGTCAGGTGTGAAAAATTAGTCTATCTTTGCAGCTCAATTTTTGGCATCGATGGCATAGGGGTGTATTGAAAAGTAATTTTTATTGTCATCAGTGCTTATTGGGTTCGAAGAGCGTGTTGCTTTTCGGTTAAATAAATACAATGATGACATTTGAACAGACGGGTCTTAAGCCCGAACTGCTCAGCGCCATTTCAGAAATGGGCTTTGAGCAACCGACTCCGATTCAGGAGAAAACAATTCCACATCTTATCAACAACAAAAACGACTTGATTGCCTTGGCGCAAACAGGTACTGGAAAAACAGCAGCCTTTGGTTTGCCCGTTCTTCATAATTGTGATGTGACTAAAAAAGATATCCAAGCCTTGATTTTGTGTCCAACCCGTGAGCTGTGTCTGCAGATCAGCCGCGATTTGGAAGCATTTTCCAAGAATCTGCGTGGATTCAAAAATATTGCCGTTTATGGTGGTGCCGATATTGGTAAGCAAATTCGTGAGTTGCGCAATGGCGGACAGGTGGTTGTAGGAACCCCCGGACGTGTGCAAGACTTAATTCGACGTAAGGTGTTAAATGTTAGCCAGATTCGTTGGATGGTATTGGATGAAGCTGATGAAATGCTGAACATGGGTTTCAAAGAGGAATTGGATGCGATTTTAGCTGAAACGCCAGCTGTTAAGCAAACTTTGCTCTTCTCGGCAACCATGCCTCGCGAGATCTCCAATATGACTAAAAAATATTTGCATTCGCCTGAAGAAATTTCAGTAGGACGTAAAAATGAAGGAGCAGCTAATGTGGAGCATCATTATTATGTGGTGCAAGCTAAAGATAAATATGCCACACTGAAACGAGTGGCTGATAATTACCCTAATTGCTATGCGATTGTGTTCTGTCGCACCCGCATGGAAACACGCGATGTGGCAGAAAAACTGATGGTTGATGGATACAATGCTGACGCTTTGCATGGCGACTTGTCGCAGGCGCAGCGTGATTATGTCATGAACCGTTTCCGTACCGGACAATTGCAAATGTTGGTGGCAACTGATGTTGCAGCACGTGGATTGGATGTAAATAGCCTGAGCCATGTGATCAACTATAGTTTGCCAGATGATCCCGAAGCATATATTCACCGTAGTGGACGTACCGGACGGGCAGGGAAAAGTGGTATTTCTGTTTCCATTTTACACATGCGTGAGACAGGAAAACTGAGACACATTGAGAAGCTTTCGAATAAACGTTTTGATCGCAAAGATGTACCTGGTGGAGAAGAAATTTGCGAGGTTCAGTTGATGCACCTGGCCGATAAAGTTTCACAGGTTGAAGTTAATGACTCGAAAATTGATCCTTATATGCCTGCGATTATGGCAAAATTTGAAGGATTGAGCACTGAAGAGGTTCTGAAGCGTTTTGTATCAGCAGAGTTTAACCGATTCCTGGCCTATTATAAAAATGCTCCTGATTTGAATGTTCGCGGACAGGAGCGTAAATCCGTGGATAAGCGCGGTGGACGTGGAAGTGATCGCAGAAATGATTATAATGATAATGGGATGAATTTTAGCCGCTTGTTTATCAATGCCGGTAAAAAACAAAACCTGAATGCTTCACGTCTGTTAGGCTTGATTAATGAGCATTCGAAAAGGAAGAATGTTGAAATTGGTAAAATTGATATTCAACGTAAATTCTCCTTTTTTGAAATCGACAGCCGCTTTGAGAAAGAATTGATTCAATCGATGAATGAGTCGTCGCTTGATGGTCACTCATTAGAAGTGGACCGCGTAAGCGGTGAGGAGCGCGTATCGGTTCCTAAAATTAAGAAGAAAAAGAAAAGTGCAATGGATCAGCCGCGTGCTAAGCGTAAGCGGACAAAGAAATAAATCAAAAAGCGGAGTGAATGAATTTTCACTCCGCTTTTTTTTGCCTTTGGGCATGGTGTTGAACCAGTTGTGGTTCTTCTTTCCAGAGGTTATGGAAATGATGGACCGGGCCATTGCCTTTTCCGATTTGGTAGGCAGCTCCTTTTTCAATGGCTTGATTAATGTACTGTTTGGCGTGCCTTACAGCCTCGTTGAGCGATTCTTGCCTGGCTAAAAAGGCAGCCAACGCCGAAGAAAAGGTGCAGCCTGTTCCGTGAGTGTTTCGGGTGTTAATTCGTTTTGAAGAAAGCTCCAGGAACTCATCGGTTTCAGCGTTGTAAAACACGTCGATAAGCTCATCATCGGTTAAGTGCCCTGCTTTGAGTAAAACGGAGACGGTTTGCTTGCAGGATAACGCCATGGCAACTTTTTTCAGATCAGCCTGCTGTTTGATTTTTAAGCCAGATAAAATTTCCGCTTCCGGAATATTAGGGGTGATTACCCGCACCATTGGAATCAACTCTTGTTGGAGTGTTGCAATGGCTTCGTCTTGCAATAGTTTATCGCCGGAGGTGGCTACCATAACCGGATCCAGAATAATGTTGTTGATTTGGTGTGGCAGTACAGAATCTTTGACTGCACGAATAAGCTCCGAAGAATGCAACATCCCAATTTTGATGGCATCAGTTCCAATATCTTCCAAAACTGATTTGATCTGTCCTTTCACAAAGTCGATCGGAACGGGATGTACGCCATAAACACCTACGGTGTTTTCATCAACAATGGCAGTGATGGCAGTTGTGGCAAAACAGCCGCAGGCCGAAATTGCTTTTAGGTCGGCCTGAATGCCGGCACCTCCACTAGGGTCACTTCCGGCTATGCTTAAAACTCGTTTATAGTTCATTATTACGATTTAGAGATTATTGAAAATGATTAAAACCGGTTTTTCCGAATTGAACTTCTAATCCTTCTTTGAACCACTGAATCTCCGGTTCTCCTTTTTCAATGACACCGATTGGAAAAACGGTTTGCCCAAACTGTTCTTGAAACAGAGCTTGTAATAACGCAAGCTGGTTGGCTTCTAAGGTGAATAGCAATTCGTAGTCTTCACCACCACCAACAGCGAATTCTTCTGGCTGCCAGTTTTGCTGCTGACTAACCCGCTTTAGTTGGTCCGAGATCGGCAGCTTGTGCAAATCAATTCTGGCCCTTTTCCCGGAAGCCTTCAGGATATGTTTTAGGTCGGAGGCAATCCCGTCCGAAATGTCCATCATACTATGAACCCCGTTAAGGTTGACTAACGCTTGTCCTGGTTCAATCCTGGGCTCTGGCTGGTGATGTTTTTTCAAAAGGTAATCGGTATCCTCGTTTGATTCGAGTTGGTTGAGCAGAATTTGTAGACCACCTGCCGAATCTCCCAATGAGCCGGTAACACATACCACATCACCTGCTTGTGCGCCAGAACGTAACTTGGCCTGTCCTTTGGGACATTTCCCAATGGCACAAACGTTAATGGCCAGATGTTTTGCGGATTTGGTGGTATCGCCTCCTAATAGCGGAGTTTGGTAACGATCAGAAATGGCGTGATAGCCTTTCATTAGTTCATCCAGATATTCAACATCTACTCCGGGAGGAATGGCGATGGACATAAAAGTGCCAATTGGCGTTGCTCCCATAGCAGCTAAATCACTCAGGTTAACAGCAACCGATTTGTAGCCCAGTTGCCAAGGCGTGATTTTCTTGCGCAAAAAGTGAATATCCTCAATGAGCATATCGGTGGTTACTAACAAATCTTCGGTGTCATTCATTGGTAGAATGGCGCAATCATCACCAATGCCAAAGACATTTTTGGTGAGTAGCGATTTAAACTCGGGCGAAAAACGTTCGATAAAACCGAATTCTCCAATTTCTTTTAATTCCATGATTTTCTCTTTATTCTTCCAGTTTTAATGCTTTGAGAAATGGTTGATTTAACAGTTATTCTTCAACTAGACGAGCCATTGCTCTTGCTGCCAGGCACTGTGCCAAAACATCCATTCCATCTTAAAGGATAGCTTAAAAGCTCTGGTCATTTCCTGGCGCTTTGCTGGTGTTGCGTTTTGTGCAGCTTCATCGCAAATGGCGATTGCCTTTTTTACGGCAAGGGCAAACTCTTCTCCGCCGTAGGTATTGATCCATTCCTGGTAAGGATTTGCCCCTTTTGTTTGGTTAGCCAGGATATAATCGCCCACTTCTTTGTAAACCCAGAAGCAAGGCAATACGGCGGCCAAGGCATTTTCAACCGATCCGCTTGCCAATTGCTGGTGCATATGTCCGGTGTAGAGCGTACACGTAGGAGAAGGAGTGACATCTCCGCTTGCTCCTTTCAGGTACGATTCGTGCAAGGCTTGTTCTACGGTGACGGTATCTGAAGAGAATGAAAGAAAATCCTCGCGCCATTCTTTATTGTCAAGTTTTGCTGCAATGCCCGCTAAAATTTTTCCATACTCAGCAAGGTAAAAAGCATCCTGCTGCAAGTAAAAGAAGAACTTTCCCTTTGGAAGTGTTCCTTTCATGAGTTCGTTCAAAAAAGGTAACTTTAATATTTGGCCATATACTGGGCTACAAGTTTCCCAGGCTTCATTACTCCACTTCATAGCTTTGTTTTTTAGTAATCAATTTTTTTAATGATGCCGCGGCTTCCATGGGGCTATCCGCTGATGAGATGGCCGATACAACTGCTACTCCGTCAGCTCCATTGGAAATGATCTCTGCGGTATTTTTAAGATTTATTCCGCCAATAGCTACAGCAGGATGTTTGGATAATGCACAGCTGGCTTTTACGCCTTCGAGCCCAAATGGTGTGAACGTATCCGTTTTGGTAGGGGTGGCAAACACGGGTGAAATTCCGATGTAGTCAACATCCAGCGCATTGGCTTCTTCAACCTGTTGAATGGTTTCTACCGATAGGCCAAGGATTTTATTTTTCCCCAGAAATTGCCGGGCAATCTCGCAAGGCAAATCGCTTTGTCCAATGTGCAATCCATCTGCATCAACAGCCAAGGCAATATCTAACCGATCGTTAATGATGAGCGGAATATTCAGCGGTTTTAGTAGCCTTTTCAATCGAATTCCCAGTTCATAAAAGTGACGAGATGAACAGTTTTTTTCACGAAGCTGAACCATGGTAACTCCACCTTTCGCTGCTTCGGCAACAATGTATTCCAGTGGCCTTCCTTTCGACAAATCACGGTCGGTTACCAGGTAGAGGCTTAAATCAAAAGGAATCATATTTAATTGATAAGGGTATTGGTAATTTCTTCTTCGGAAAGCTGGTACAGCGTGTCAATGAAGACAGTTTGTAGACTTCCCGGACCGGTGACTTTGGCTGCTGATAATTCACCGGTAATTCCCATCACAGCCATAGCGTGCGCTGCAGCCTGAAGCGCATTTTTGTTGATTGATGCAAAGGCCCCAGTGATAGCTGATGCTGTACAGCCCATTCCGGTTACTTTGGGCATGAGCGTGCTGCCATTCTTAATTGAAATAATTTTTTCTCCATTGGTGATGAAATCTTCCACTCCGCTAATGACCACCACTGCTCCGGTTTGATTGGCTAAACGCTTGGCTGTTTTTAAAGCTGAATTGGCAGTCATGGTGCTATCGACTCCTTTGGTGGCTATATTCTCTTTAGCCAAAGCCATAATTTCCGAGGCATTTCCACGGATAATGGTTGGTTGGCATGTAGCAATAATCTGAGTTGCGACTTGATTCCGGTAGGGGGTTGCGCCCACGCCAACAGGGTCGAAAATAACTGGGATTCCTTTTTGCTTGGCAGCAGCTCCGGCCTGAAGCATGCCGTCAACCCATTGTGGGTTTAAGGTTCCCATGTTGATGACTAATGAAGAAGCAATTCCTACCATATCGGCGACTTCCTCAATGGCATGTGCCATCACTGGGGAGGCGCCAACTGCAAGTAAGGCATTGGCGGTATTATTCATAACCACAAAATTGGTGATGTTATGCACCAAAGGGACGTTTTTTCTTAAAGCTGTTAAATCAGCATAAATTGATTTTGAATTGATCATGACGTTTGTTTTTGGGAACGAACGAATCTTGCCGCTAAACGAGTTTATAAAACAAAAGCCGCTCCGCAGAAATGCGAAACGGCTTGTATTTAGCGTTCAATTAATCGTCAATTGAAATACAATCCTCGTTTCCCTCCGCTGTTATTATACATTTCAGGTTCCGGGGTATAATCTCAGCCCACCTATTGGCAGACACCCCCAACGAGATGCAGTAAAAGTATCAATTATTATTTAAGAACGAAAGAATGTTCTTGTTGAACTGCATTATGGAATGCGGTTTTCTCTGGGTTAAAGATTTTCAGGAAAAGATTTAATAGATCTGATTTCAGCTTTACGGATAAATAGTTCGCCTCCTTCAGACTGGATCTGAATTTTTCCTTTGCTCAGTGGCTGTGTCTGCCCATTGACTAGCAATCCTGTATTTTGGCACTCCATTACTTTCACGCCATTCACCACATGAATTGATTTTTGACCAATACAGTAAAGATCAATAACATTCCATTCGTCAACAGCTTTTTCGTTGTCCGAACTTTTTCGGGCAATTTTGCCGCCCTTTTGGTCATTCCCAAACGGAAGTAGATCTCCTTTAGTCGTATAAACCAGTTTGTCACCGTCCTTTTTAACGGGGATGTCTGCGTACGGATCGCCCATCATATAGGCATCGCCAATGTTGCCGTGCATCAGTTGTAACTCAATGGAGCTCATCCAGGTGTCGAGTCCGGCACCAAAGTTGCCCACGCTATGGTAGAGCAAGCCACTGTTTCGAGTGGTGTATACCTTGTCGCCCCATTTAAATTCCATGCGGAAATGGTAGTTCTTATAGGCTTTCTTGGTGGCGATCGATGCATTTACATCGCCGGAGATGCGCAATAGGTTCTCTCCATCTTGTTTTACTACTGAATAGGTTTTTTCAGGTGTGGCTTGTTCTTTCAGCTCTTTAAATCCGGTTAGAGCGGTGCCAATAAAAATATCCCAGTTTGACAGATTTTTTCCGTTAAACACTGGCTTCATTTTTTGAGCGTGGGATGGAAGGCCGATGAATAAGGCCAATGTAATAATCAGAGGAAGGTTTTTGGTCATAATTTTTGGTTTATTGGGTAAAAAAAAGCTGCCTTGTTTTACTAAGGCAGCCTCAAAAATAATATTTTAAATGTGTTTTAATGAACTTGCTCTGCAATAAGTTGTTGAGCGCGTTCTAAAATTTTAATATCATCAATTAATACAACTCCCCCATTGGGGCCTGGTTCGATATGAAGCCCTACTGATTTTCCACGGTCATAATTTGCGCCTCCAAAATAATTCCTGACGGTTTCCACTTCGATTTCAAACTCCCGTGCAATTTGGCGAACTGAACCGTCAGGTAAACTGTCTTTAATTTTACGCAATTCGTTAAAAGTGATTTTTTTCTCCATGGCAGTAAAATTTTATAGGTTATTAAATAGATTCATTTAAAACTCCCTTAAAGTTAAAATTAATAATCTAATAATATAGGTTTACGGATTAAGTTGAATGTGCGTTTGAAATCTTTTCTCAGATTTCAATAAAAGTTAAACTTTTTTATCGAATGGAAAGCTTCTGCTGGAGCGCATTTTGAGAGTTTGTAGTTGATGTTTAGGGTGTTGGGTGTTAAAGAACATTTTAACATTTTTTAGCAATTGAAGAAAGTTTTTCAGTTGCTAACCTTAGCTTTTTTCGTGTTGGTTTGGGGCGTAACATGCTTTTGAATAATCGGTTACTTCAGGCTGTCGTAAATCGCTTGGTGTAAGGCCGGACGAATATTCAAATCGAATAATTTCGAATTGGCCCGTGTGGGATAAACGCGGTTGGAAAAGAAGATAAACAAAAGCTTGGTTTTAGGATCGGCCCAGGCGAAGGTTCCCGTAAAGCCGCTGTGCCCGAAGCTTTCGGGGCTGGCATCAACTGCAGGATAGGCATCCTTTAGCTTCTTTTTATGGTTGTCAATATAGGGCTTGTCGAAGCCCAATCCACGCCTGTTCTCATTATCCGGGAATTGGATCCGCGTAAACTCGCGAACACTGGACGAGTCCAGAAGTTGTTGCCCCGCAAACCGGCCGTATTGTAGGTACATTTGCATGATTTTCGCTGCGTCAGTTGCCGTTCCAAACAGACCGGCATTGCCCGAAACGCCTCCCATCATCGAAGCGCCTTCGTCGTGCACAAATCCCTGCAGCAGTTCCTTGCGGAAGAAATCGTCTTGCTCGGTGGGGACAATCTGCTCCTTGGGGAAATGCTTATAAGCATTGTAGGTGACTGAATTTGCTCCGAGTGGTGCATAGAACTGGCTGCGGATGTAGTCCTCATAGTTCGATCCTGTCAGATCTTCAATTACACGAGGGAACAGGTAGAAAGCCAGTCCCGAATAGGTGTATTTCTTACGGGGAAGTAACTCCGAATCCCGAATCTCGCTGTATATCTCATCAATGTAATGTTTATTCATATAAAGCCTGGACGCTACTCGCAGGTTAAAAGCAGCAGTCGGATGATCCTTGAAAATCGATGACTTTAATTTCCCGTTATTTCGCAAGGTATTCTCGTAATAGGGAAGCCATGATTTCAGACGCGCCTGATGAGCCAGGATTTCACGACTTGTTAGATGCTCTTTGTTCGTATTTCGGAAATCAGGCCAATAGAAGGAGAAAGGCATATCAAGATTGATTTTTTTTTCTCCGTGAAGTTTGATCAGTGCGGGTAGGGGGCCAGTAATTTTGGTCAGTGAGGCCCAGTCGTAGATATCTGTTTTTTGAACCGCTCTTTTATGGTTATAGGTGAAGTAGCCATAACACTCATGAAAGACGATTTTTCCCTCTTTGGCGATGAGGATCTGGCAACCTGGATAGGCTTTTTCTTTGAGGCCAAGATTGACAATGCTGTCTATTTTTGATTTTAGAAAAGAGGAGGACATACCCACCTCTTCGGGGATAGAGTATTTAAAGCGGTCATTTTTTTTTAGTGTGGTTCCCTGATCCCTTAAAAATGTTTCGTTGACATTCACCGGAAGTTTACCGCTTACGTTCAGTGCTCCAAAAATAGCTTGAGCCGCCAATTCCTGAGTGATCCGGTTTTCCTGATAAGTTACCAATATTCCCTCTGCTTTTGTGGCTTTGCTGAGGTAGTTTAAGGCATATGGATTTCCAAATAATACTACGATCTGCGGTCTTTGAGACAGGGCTTCAAGTACATCGTTAATTACAGGTGTTAAGCCATAATTTCCAGAGACACTCAAGCGCATGTCATGAATTCCAGTGATAATTAAGTTGTAACCGTTCAGGTTCGACTTGAGTTTCTTAACATCTTCAGCGGTCGCATTCTTAGGGAGGTTGAAAAAGTCAATCTTCATGTAGTTAGCCAGCATGCGCTGAAAGTGCGTTTCCTTATCGGTTCCAATGGAGAAGGCTGCTATCTCCAGGGTATCCAGTCGCTGTAAGGGAAGCAGTTGCCCTTCGTTTTTCAGCAGGGTCAGCGATTGTTCATGCAGGAGCCGTTTCGTTAGCTGGTATTCCGGCTTCTTGTAGTCGACTTCCAGATTGGCAGGCTGGGCTGGTTGGTAATGATCCAGTTGTAACCATTTTTTTAGCGCCAGCACCTTACGACATTTTTGCTCGATGGCTTCTTCGGTTAAACGGCCTTCTGCTACCGCTTGTTTTACGGCCTCAATTCGTGCAGGTAAGTTGGGCACAATCTCAAGCAGGTCGTTACCTGCCAGCAGCGCCCGCACGGTGGCTTCACCATCCGAAAACTGCTTGCTGACTCCATGCATGTTCATGGCATCGGTAATTACCAGCCCTTTAAAGCCCAGATCGTCAATGAGCTTATTTTGCGTGACATTTTTCGATAGCGAAGCGGGAATTCCGGACTCGGGATCATAAGCTTCTACATGCAGGTGAGCGGTCATGATGCCGCCAATTCCTTTTTGGATTAATTGCTTGAAAGGATATAGTTCTACTTGTTTCAGCCGGTCGAAATCGTGTTTGATAACGGGCATTCCCAGATGAGAATCGGTTTGTGTATCTCCGTGTCCCGGGAAGTGTTTGGCAATGGCCAGCACGCCGGCGTCCTGCATTCCTTTAGCGTAGAGCCAGGTTTTGTGCGCTACTTTTTCCGGGTCTTCACCAAACGATCGGTAGTTGATGACCGGGTTGGCTGGGTTACTATTAACATCGGCAACCGGCGCATAATTTACATGCACGCCAATGCGTTTCATTTGGCACCCGATTTCATAGCCCATCTGGTAAATCAGGCTGTCTTGTTGAATGGCTCCCAAGGCCATCTGAACCGGATATTTAGGTGCTCCGGTCAACCGGAAACCTGGTCCCCATTCGCCATCCATGGTTACCAGCAACGGAATCTTACTGTGCTCCTGCAGTTGATTGGTAATCTTGAGTTGATTGGCGGGCGTTCCCTGCATGAAAATTAGTCCACCGATATGGTATTTTGAAATCTTCTCATAAAGCGGACTTTGATCCGAAAGCTCTTCTTTGGAATAAACCTGAGCAATAAACAACTGGCCAATTTTTTCATTCAGGTTCATCTCTTGAATGGTGGAATTGACCCAGGGATCTTGCAGGTAGTTTAAAAAATCGGGATTATTTTGAGAATAACTTCCCAGGGCACAAGAGCCCAATAGCATCGTGATGAGAAGCCGGTTTAGGATTTGCATATTGACAATTTTTAAGAGAGGCAAAATTAGCAAAGATTGATGAATGCCGAAATGCCCATTTGCTATATCTGATGTTTTCTTAACTTCGTGATGAATAGAACGATTATTTATTATGCGTATTGTTTGGATTTTTTTATTCCTGATTGGCTTGCAGGTGTCAGCCCAGGAAATTCAGCCCGGAGCGGAGCGTACGGACTTGTATCTATCTCAATTGGAAGGAAAGACTATTGGCTTGGTCTGTAACCACACGTCAACAGTCGGCAACGTTCATTTGCTCGATTTTTTATTGGCCAAAGAGCTTGATGTTAAGCGGGTATTTAGTCCTGAACACGGATTTCGCGGTAATGCCGACGCCGGTGAAGTGGTGACCGATCAGCGCGACCCGAAAACCGGGATTGAAGTGGTTTCGCTTTATGGTAAAAATAGGAAACCAGAGGCGGATCAGTTAAGCGATCTTGATGTTCTTATTTTTGACATTCAGGATGTGGGGGTTCGGTTTTACACCTATATCAGCACCATGCATTACGCCATGGAAGCCTGCGCGGAAAACGACAAGCCCATCGTCATTTTTGACCGCCCGAATCCGAATGGCGATTATCTTGCCGGTCCTGTTTTAAAGCCTGAGTTTCGGTCTTTCGTTGGAATGCATCCGATTCCGGTTGTGCATGGATCCACGGTTGGCGAATTGGCTCGAATGATAAATGGTGAAGGCTGGTTGGAGAATGAAATTCAATGCGATTTAACGGTGATTCCGGTGGCTAATTACACGCATACGACTTCGTATTCATTGCCGGTAAAGCCGTCTCCTAATTTGCCCAATGATCAATCGATTCGCCTGTATCCTTCGCTATGCTTTTTTGAAGCCACTAGCGCTAGTATTGGGCGCGGAACCTATTTCCCCTTTCAGGTTATCGGCTATCCTAACGAGCGTATGGGCGATTTTCAATTTACCCCTGAAAGTATTGAAGGAATGTCAAAAAATCCGAAGCAATTGGGTAAAGTATGTTATGGTCTTGATCTTCGGAATGCGTCAAGTGATGAAGCGTTTACCTTAACCTATTTTCTGAATTTTTACCAGCAGTTTGATGATGAATCGGAGTTTTTGACCCGGGAGCGTTGGTTTAATCTGTTGGCCGGAACAGATGAGCTGTTGAAAGAAATTCGGGCAGGGAAAAAGCTGGAAACGATTGAGGCAGGATGGCAAGAGGAGTTGGATCAGTATCAGTCTGTCCGAGAAAAATATTTGTTATATCCCGACTTTAATTAATTGGTATGGATTCACTTTTGGCACTGGGAATTGTTCTGGGGTATTTTGTTTTGCTGATGCTTGTTTCGTGGGCTACTTCCCGACATGCTGATGAGTTTACATTCTTCAATGCCAATCAGTCTTCTCCTTGGTATTTGGTCGCCTACGGAATGCTTGGTGCGACCCTTTCGGGCGTTACTTTTATTTCGGTTCCTGCTGAAGTGGGCAACTCCGCTTTTTCGTATTTGCAGTTTGTTTTCGGAAATTTTGTCGGTTACTGGCTGGTGGCTTTTCTGTTGTTGCCCTTTTATTACCGCTTGAAATTGATCTCTATCTATTCTTTTTTGGAAGAGCGGATGGGAACATTTAGCCATCAAACGGCTTCTTTCTTTTTCCTGATTTCGAAACTGATTGGCGCAGCCTTTCGTTTGTATTTGGTGGCTGTGGTTTTGCAATATGCTTTTTTCAGTGCTTTCGGAATTCCATTTTGGGCTAACGTGTGTATCACTGTTTTTCTTATTTGGGTTTATACCTACCGCGCGGGAATTAAAACCATTGTGTGGACCGACACTTTGCAGACCACCTTTTTGCTTGCGGCGGTGTTGTTAACGATTTTTACGATTAGTCAATTGGATGTTCAGGGTGGGCGTGAGCGAATTTTTAATCGGGTTTACAGTAGCGATTTGTCGCAGATATTCTTTTGGGACTGGCGCTCGCCGAATTATTTTTGGAAACAATTTGTGGCCGGTATTTTCATGACCTTGGCGATCAATGGCATGGATCAGGATCTGATGCAAAAAAATCTGACTTGTAAGTCGAAGCGGGAAGCGCAAAAAAACATGCTTGTTTTCAGCGTTCTTTTTGTCTTTATCGTGGTGCTTTTTATGAGCCTTGGCAGCATGTTGTATCAGTTTGCTGCACACGCTGGAATTGATGTTTCGAATGCCGGTGATGATTTGTATCCCCTGTTGGCTTTAAATCATTTGGGAGGTGCAGTGGCTATCGCATTTTTATTAGGTATTACAGCGGCTTCGTTCTCCAGTGCTGATTCGGCGCTGACCTCCATGACAACCGCTTTCTCAATTGATTTTCTTCAGATGGATCAGTTGAAAAACAGTGCCAAAATGAGGTATCGCAAATGGATTCATTTGAGCTTCTCGGGTTTGCTGGTTCTACTCATTCTTATTTTTCATATTATCAACGACGAGAACGTTGTTATTGCCCTTTTTAAAGCCGCGAGTTACACTTACGGCCCCATCTTGGGCTTATTTGTTTTTGCCATTTTATTCCGAAGAAAAGTGCGCGATCGATGGGTTCCAGTTATTGCTTTAGGGGCTCCGGTGTTTACATTTATAGTAGCACGGTTTTCGAAACAATTATTTAATGGATATGAGTTTGGTTTTGAGTTGCTGATTTTGAATGGTTTAGTCATGACTTTGGGGCTGATTTTTATTTCAGAGAAGAAATGAACGGGCAGATTGTTAAAAATGTTAAAAATTGTAAAAATCATTTCGTACTTTTGAAATACTATTAGGGTTCTTTTTGGCGTTTAACCTAAAACAGCTTGTGAAAAAAATACTACACATAATCATTGGACTTCTCATTCTTGTTGTGGTTGTTTCATGCGAAGACGAGAAGTATGTTTCTTTCAATGAGGTGCAGTTGGAGTTTTCGGCAGATACGGTTATGTTCGATACTATTTTTACGTCAATTGGTTCTACCACCCAACATTTGAAAGTTTACAATCCCTACGATCAGAAAATACTAATTTCGTCGGTTCGTTTGGCTCGGGGCGAAGAGTCAAAATTTCGATTGAACGTCAATGGAATAGCCGAAAATGAGGTTTATGACCTGGAGATTCCTCCAAAGGATAGCATTTATATTTTTGTTGAAGTAACCGTTGACCCTACCGGGAACAATATGGCGATGGTTGTTCAGGACTCCATTGAGTTTTCGACCAATGCGTCGTTTCAGGATGTTGATTTAGTTGCTTGGGGACAGGATTTTCATCTGATTCGGGATGCACGTATAAAGACGACAACCTGGACGGCTGATAAACCCTATTTGGTGTACAATTATGCATATGTAGATAGTGGAGAAGTGCTGACCATTGATCCCGGAGCAAAGATTTACTTTCACGATAAAGCGGGATTGTATGTCAGAGGCCGGATTAAGGCCTTGGGGGAGTTTGGGCAGCCGATTGTTTTTCAAGGCGACCGCCTGGAGGATGTTTATCAGGACGTTCCAGACCAGTGGAATGGCTTGTTGCTGTTTTCCGGAAGCCATGGGAATGTGTTCAATTATGCCGAAATTAAAAATGCGAATATTGGCCTGCAGGTTGGAAACATTGAGGATGAAGGATATGCATCTGTTGAGTTGGGCAACACCAAAATTTATAACCATGCTTATGCCGGCATCTTTTCACTAAAGTCAAAAATTAGGGCTTACAACTGTTTGATCACCAACTGCGGATTTTATGCGGCAGCCTTGCTTGTTGGCGGCGATTATGACTTTTACCATACCACCATTGCCAACTATTGGGGTGGATACTCAGGTACTTCCCGTTCAACAGCATCATTGGTACTTTCCAACTTGCTGATTATTGATCAGGCCTCAGGCGAAAGTGTTAGCTATGTTGGTGATCTGGAGAATGCCAATTTTTCAAACAGCATCATTACGGGTAACATTAGTTCAGGCAATGAGCTGGAACTGGGAATTTCAGAGGATGCAGTTTTTAACTACAATTTTGATCATTGTTTGTTGCAGGTGTCTGATACGTTTAATATTTCAGATCCCGATTACTTCTCGGAAATTCTCCGAGGTGCCGATCCCAAGTTTAAAGATCCGTTCGAAAAGCTAAACTTTGAGTTGGATACTTTAAGCCCTGCTAAAGATGCTGGACTGAACATGGTTGGCCAGCAGTTTCCTTTGGACATGCTGAATCAGGGGAGAACCGGTGATGCCGGCCCGGATTTGGGAGCCTATGAGCGGATTGAGAAAGTTTCCCGGTAAAAATACGGCATGGTCAGATTTTTGGCTTGTTTCCTGATATTCCTTTTCATCAATGTGGAGCTTTTCGGACAGTCCCAATCTACGGATGTCATCCATATCCTTTATTATAATGTCGAAAATCTTTTTGATACAGCGAATGATCCCTTGACGGATGATGATGAGTTTTTGCCCGAGGGTGGCCGAAGGTGGAACGATTACCGGTTTTACCAAAAATTGAAGCAACTGAGCAAAGTTATTTTAGCAAGTGCCGGATTTGAGCCTCCGGAAATTATTGGCTTGTGTGAAGTCGAAAATCGCGATGTACTTGAAAAGTTACTGGATGCAACTCCTTTAAAAAAATACAATTATTCCATCATTCACAAAGATTCGCCAGATGAGCGTGGGATTGACGTAGCCCTTTTGTATCGGTCGGGTCGTGTTACACCTATTGGTTATCAATACCTGCCAATTCGGGATATTAAGCAACGGGTAATGAGCACACGGGAGATACTTTCTGCGAGCTTTCAATTGACCGGTATGGATACTATTCAGGTATTTATTAACCACTGGCCTTCGCGCTATGGTGGACAGGCCGAAACTGAAGCAGAGCGGATGCAGGCCGCAAAGACATTGCGCCAAGCGATAGACGCTATTCAGGAAGAATACTTGCAGCCCAAGATGGTAGTGATGGGTGACTTTAATGACCAACCCCAAAACCGAAGCTTGACCAATGGATTGAAAACTGTCTCGCAGGATGATCTAACAATTGATGGGGAGTTGATCAGCCTCTCATCGGGGTGGAAGCAGGGAACGATTAAATATCGGCAAACGTGGACGGTTTTCGATCAAATTCTGGTTTCCGATCAACTGTTGAAAGTTCAGGGATGGCATACGCGTCCTGAATTTGCCAGGCCGGTAGCATTACCCTTCTTACTTGAAGCTGACCCGAAATTCAAAGGGCAAAAACTAAATCGGACGTATGTTGGATTTAAGTACCATGGTGGGTTTAGCGATCATTTGCCTGTATTGTTAAAGCTGGAACAAGCGAATTAGGCTTCGTCTAAGAAAAAGAAAAGGGCATGCTTTTGGGGGACAACTATCGTTAATTGGGAAGATTACAATCCATACTTATCAATGCTAAATGTGAGGGTTTGCTTTTCATCTTTCTAAATGTTCCAGTCTGAAATGGATTTGGTCTTAATTGGAATAGCCAATAGCATTCTATAAAATATGTTGGAGTTTTTGGGTTGATTGTGATATCTTTAGTAGAAATAAGGTAAATAAATACTAGATATGAAAATCAAAGGTGTTTTAATAGTTGTCCTGACTCTTGTCTTTTTAAGTCGGGGGAATGCACAAAGTACAACCAGATATTTTGAACAGTTTTGTCCCTCAGAGCGGGTAAATCAGATGCAAATAAAAACATTTGCTGATTCAATTAATAGGATCGGTAAAGAAGCGATTCCCCTGTTGATTGAGGATATCGCACGGGCTGACAAAGTTAAAATTGGAATGATAACCCCCCTAGTTTCTTCGGCCCCGGTTTATTATTTCAAGGAAAACTATCGAGGTGTCCGTTCGGCTTATTTTATCGAATGGCTGCTATGGGATAAGAATCCACAAAGCTATGATTACGAATCTTTTTACTCTGAAAAGAACTTGAAGTTGGGAGTACTTAGCAGAGCAACATTTGAATACTATCGATATGATTTAAACTTGATGGTGAAAAATGAGGATAAACAACTTGATTACGAGGATATTCTCGTCGTGAAATCGATCTATGAGAGATGGTGGAACGAAAATAAACACCTATCGATTCAGGAATTACGCCTGAAATATACAAACGATTCAATATGGGCAAAAACACCCTATAGTTGGAAATGAAGCGCCAAAAAAGTCAAAAGCAATTATCTCAGTATTATACATTTTCTTCCCCTAATATAGGGTGAACTGCATCTGGATTGGTTTTTATTCTTTCACTGGCTTTAATCCCATTTTCTCCGCTACTTTTAGCATATACTCAAAGGCTTCGTCGTGGTTGTTGTGGATCTCACCTTCCAGAATGGCTTCTTTTATGGCCGCTTTAATATCACCCACTTCCCGTGAAGGGGCCAGGTTGAAAACGTCCATAATTTCTTCGCCAGAAACTGGTGGTTGAAAGTTACGGATGTGGTCGCGTTCTTCCAGATCCTTTAGCTTTTCTCGAACCAGTTGGAAATTCTTGAGGTAGCGTTTGACCTTGCTTTCATTTTTCGAGGTAATGTCTGCTTCACACAAGGTCATTAGATCGTCAATCTCATCTCCGGCTTCAAACAACAGGCGGCGTATGGCCGAGTCGGTCACTTCTTCTTCCGACAGAACGATTGGACGCATATGCAAGGAGACCATCTTTTGGATGTATTTCATTTTTTCGTTCATCGGCAGTTTCATGCGACGGAAAATGCCGGGAATCATTTTAGCTCCGATGAAGTTGTGGGCATGAAAAGTCCAGCCTTGGCCGGGAATGAATTTCTTGGTTCGCGGTTTGGCAATGTCGTGGAGCAGGGCTGACCAGCGTAGCCATAAGTTGTTCGTATTTGGGACAATACGATCCAGCACTTCCAGGGTGTGGAAAAAATTATCTTTGTGTCCAATGCCATTGACTTCTTCCCGTCCTTTCATTTGGTTTAGTTCAGGAAAAATGAGTTCCAGTAAGCCGGTTTTTTCCAATAGTTTAAATCCTTTGGAGGGCTTATCGGCTAAAATAATCTTATTGAGTTCTTCAATGATTCGCTCGTTGGAAACGATTTTGATCCGGTCTTTATTTTGCGCAATGGCTTCCAGGGTTTTTTCTTCAATTGTAAAATTCAATTGGGTGGAAAAACGAATGGCACGCATCATCCGAAGTGGATCATCAGAGAAGGTGATGGATGGTTCGAGTGGCGTGCGGATGATTCTGTTTTTCAAATCTTCAATACCACCAAAGGGATCAATCATTTCGCCAAATTGGTCTTTGTTCAGGCAAAGGGCTAGCGCGTTAATGGTAAAGTCGCGTCTTTTCTGATCATCTTCCAGTGTGCCATCCTCTACAATTGGTTTTCGGGAATCATGTTGGTACGATTCTTTTCGTGCTCCCACAAATTCAATCTCGAGGTCTTGATACTTCAACATGGCCGTCCCGAAATTTTTGAAAACACTGACAGGTGTTTTTGGTCCGATTTGACGGGCAACTTTCTTTGCCAGTTCAATTCCACTGCCTAAAGTGACTACATCAATGTCAGGCGAATTTCGCTTTAAGAGCAAATCCCTGACAAAACCGCCTATCACAAAGCAGGGTTGCCCAATTTGGTCAGCTTCTTGCGAGATGATAGAGAATATAGGGTGTTTCAAGTGTTTTTTCATGAAATAAATACCAGGTTTTAAACCTTAATAAAAGATAAAAGAGTGACAAATTGTTTAAAACTGTGCCAAAATTACAATTATTTCTCTACCTTAAAGGCTATAAGTGGGTAGAAAATGAAAATGGTACGATGATTGATATGGAGATATCTGAAAATGTATATATCTGAATAATTTAAAATAGAAAGTCATGTTAGAACATTTAACCAAAGAGACATTTAAAGAGAAAGTTTTCAACTTTGAACAAAATAAGGATTGGAAATACGAAGGTGACGCACCTTGTTTGATTGATTTTTATGCTGACTGGTGTGGCCCATGTAAGATGGTCGCTCCGGTTTTGGAAGAACTTCAAAAGGAATACGGTGAGTCCATTACAATTTACAAGGTTGATACAGAAGATCAGCGCGAGTTATCAGCAATGTTTGGTATCCAGAGTATTCCTTCGTTGTTGTTTGTTCCGAAAGATAACCAACCTCAAATGGCACAGGGTGCTTTACCCAAAGCGACATTGGAGCAGGCAATTTCGGAAGTGCTGAAAGTTGAGAAGCCAGTGGCTTAATTTTTACAAAAACATAAGAGAATGCGTTTATTGAAATAATGAAAGGATTCGTTCAAGCTTTATACCGCGTGAACCTTTGATTAAAATAATTTTATTCTCTATTGGTTTTTGATGATATAGGTAGTTACAGAGAAGTTCGGCATGGTCGAACTTTTCTGCTTTTAGCTGGTTTGTTTCCGTTTGTTTGAATTCCTTGCCAACCAATAGAATCTCTTCGAAATCCTGACTTTCGAGAAAGTCGATAATTTTCTGGTGCTCCGCTGCTGACTGCTCGCCGAGTTCGAGCATGTCGCCCAAGATGACGATTTTACCCGCCTGCTTTATTTGAGCGAAGTTTTTCAGAGAAGCCAGCATGCTGGTAGGGTTCGCATTGTAGGCGTCCATGATTAGCTTATTACTTCCTTGAGTAATAAGTTGCGATCGGTTGTTGCTGGGCGAGTAGTGTTCAATTGCCTTTTGGATATGCAGAGGATCAACTTTAAAATGGAGGCCGATGCGGGCCGCTGCTAAAACATTCTCAAAATTGTAATTACCAATAAGTTTCGACTTCAGGTAAAGCCAACCTTTTGGAAAGAGGGCTTTTATGGTCAGGTAATAAGGTGATTCCTGCACTTCGCCGCGAAGTTGAGCCTTATCGGAAGTTCCGTAGCTTAGCTGCTCGAGTCCTTTGGCTTGCCGGATAAGCAGTTCATTGTCCTGATTTATAAAGCAAGCGGCATTCTTTTTTCGCAGATAATTGTACAATTCTGATTTGGTTTGGATGACACCTTCAAACGAACCAAAACCTTCCAGATGAGCTTTCCCGATGTTGGTGATTAATCCGAGATCAGGATTGGCAATCTGGCAAAGTGCTGCAATTTCTCCCGGATGATTGGCGCCCATTTCCACAACACCGATCTCCGTTTTACTGGTCATGGACAGTAAGGTAAGTGGAACGCCAATATGGTTGTTCAAATTACCTTGAGTAGAACTTACCTGATACTTTTGCTGGAGGACTGATACGATCAATTCCTTGGTTGTTGTTTTACCATTGGTGCCGGTAATGCCCAGTACGGTAATGCCCAGTTGCTTGCGGTGGTAGGCAGCCAGTTGCTGTAATGTTTCAAGCACGTTGTCAACTACGATGAATTGGTCGTTTTCTGGCAGGGTTTGATCATCAACGACTGAATAGACTGCTCCTTTTGTCAGGGCATCGGCAGCATATTTGTTACCGTCGAAATTGGGCCCTTTCAAGGCAAAGAAAATACACCCGGGGGGAATTTCCCGACTATCAGTCGATAGAATGGGGTGGTTTAGAAACCGTTGGTGAAGTTGTTCTATATTCATCTTATCAGAAAAAATAAAACCCCATTTTTGCAAATGAGGTTTAAATGGAATCTCTTATTATTTTTTAGAATCCTTGCGGACTTCCTACTCTAGTCATTGCACAGCGGAACCCAATGTCATTGGTGGCTTTGTCTTGCTCCAGATATCTTCTGGTACCGGGTATCAGCCAGTAAGCACGATCTTTCCACGAACCTCCTTTATAGACCCGGACATTGTCTGAAATCAATGAGGTGAACTGGCCTGCTTGCTCTGATTTTACGTACATGTCTTCGGTGGATAGTTGATCCTGCATGGCTTGCCAGTCTGGTCCTTCGATGATTTGAGAACTGTAATCACCATCTTGGAAATTCCGATAGTCAGCGATCGTATCTTGAATTAATTCGCCATACTCGTTACGAATTAAATTGCCATCATCATCCCGACGATACTGGGTGAATATATTTCCTCGAAAGGGTTGGAATTCGTCAACATCCTGCTGGTTTAGAGGACGGTAAACATCTGCTACCCATTCGTTTACATTTCCTGCCATGCAGTAGAGACCATAGTCGTTAGGATTGTATGAATTAACAGGAGCTGTGATGTCTGCATTGTCATTAAGTGAACCAGCCATACCCATCATATCACCCCGTCCACGCACAAAGTTAGCCATCATCTGTCCCCGGTTTTTCTTTGAGTCGTCTCTCAGATAACTTCCATTCCAAGGGTAAAGTTTGCGTTCGGCCAGTAACTCACCTTCAGCATTTCCGATCAGGCCATAGGCTGCATATTCCCATTCTGCTTCAGTGGGGAGC
Source organism: Sunxiuqinia sp. sy24 (assembly GCF_052677165.1). Classification (NCBI taxonomy): domain Bacteria; kingdom Pseudomonadati; phylum Bacteroidota; class Bacteroidia; order Marinilabiliales; family Prolixibacteraceae; genus Sunxiuqinia; species Sunxiuqinia sp. sy24. The sequence goes on along the minus strand of NZ_JBQYLH010000012.1, from coordinate 125,938 downwards.
CGGTAGTTGGGCAGCAAAACGCCATCTTCCCATTTTAGTTTCCGGGCATTACCAGCAGCATCTTGAATGGGGTCTTCTCCCTCTGTTCCTTCGTAAAGGCCTGCCAAGTAGCTGTCCGTAGTATATACATTTTGACCCGCTTGGGTGTTATCATGCTGCAACACGCCGCGATCCACCAGAATTTGCTCATTAACACGGTCTGTTCGCCATTTACAGTAGGCATCTGCTTGCAGCCAGCTTACTCCAACCACTGGATAGTCGCTGTAGGCTGGATGTCGTAAGTAGTTTTGTATGTAAGGGTCGTTATAAGCCAGTTCTTCACGCCATACCAATGTGTCAGGCAATGCTGCTTTGGCTTTCTCTGGATTCTCCGGATAGACACGCTGCAGCCAGAAAATAAATTCACGGTAGTCCAGGTTCGAAACTTCAGTTTCATCCATATAAAAAGAAGCCACGGTTACTCGTCGGGGCATGTTGTTCCAATCGTACATCACATCTTGCTCCACGCGTCCCATTGTAAACGTTCCACCTTCAATAAAGGTGAGTCCCGGGCCTGTGATTTGGTTGTAATCGCCATCGGATTGAAACCCTCCGTTATCAGGATTATTGTATTCCCATCCGGTCGTGCTTGATGATTTTTGTGCTTTTCCACCTTTCCCTAGAAGCCCACAACCTGCCATCAAGACAGCCAAACTTAAAAATAATATGGCCTTAAATTTCATCATCTGTATTTTCAGTTTGATTTTGTTATGCACAAATATAACTAAATTGTTCTATTCTTATTGTTAGAGATGTACAACTTTTTAATAAGAAATTGTTGAATAGTCTTTGTATTTTCGGCTTTTAGTAATTTCTAGAGTAGAAATTATTCATGGTGCTGGGTGATCCTTTTTTACAATAATGTATATTTGAGGATGTTCTCGCTTTAATTGAAGAGTATATTGGGATGAGGAAGTTTGTTTTGATTTTTATTATTTTCCTGTCGATAGCAACCGCTTCCGGGCAGGCTATTCAGCGCCAGATCGCGTGGAGTGGGGCCGTTTTTGCTGACTATCTGAATACAGAAGTAAGCTTCCCGAATGCCTATGTCACAGACGATGGATTGCCGGTTTATCACGAGGTAGTTGAATTGGATGGTCCTAATACTCGGATTGAATTGATTAACTTGGTGTTTGAGCCATTCGAATACCAAAGAATGAATATGCGGAAAATTCGTGACTCGCTTTCAATTAAGCCACGATACAGTACCTCCAGTGGCAAATTTTATGCGATACTTGATTTCGTGCCCATTATTCGGGATGGTGACTCTCTTAGGCGACTGATTTCTTATGACATTCAACTGTATACTGCTGGATTGAAAACCGTTCGATTGAAGAGTGAAGAGCAAAATGCCTCTTCGGTTTTATCTTCCGGACAGTGGTTGAAAATCAAAACATCAGCACCGGGGGTGCATAAAATTACCTACTCACAACTTCAAGGTTGGGGATTCTCGAAGCCGGAGGCCGTTCGCTTGTATGGCAATGGAGGTTATATGCTTCCAAAAATGAACGATGAGTTTTATTTCGATGACGTAAAGCAAAACGCAATTTTTCATGGCATCGATGGGCAAGGGGAGGCTTGCCTGTTTTTTTATTCGACCGGAACGGTGCGTTGGTTGCTCGATGATGAGTCGGGGCAGTTTATTCATGAGCAAAATGACTATTCGGATGATGTTTTTTATTTCTTGTCCGACCAAGGAAACGAAAAGAATATTGCCTTGGCACCGCTGGTAACTGATGAAGTAACTCACCAAGCATCAACTTTTAATGAGCGGTCTTTTCATGAGCTAGAGCTTGAAAATCTCATTCGATCCGGGCGTCGGTGGTTTGGTGAGAAGTTTTCAGTTGGTCAAAATCGTTCGGTTGCCTTGCCGCTTTCTAACCTTGTAGATGAGGAAGCAGTTGGTGTTTCTTTGGCTGTAGCCGGTCGGTCGGGGAGTAACTCACGGCTTTTGGTGAGTCTGAACAACTCTGATGTTGACGCGGTAAATTTTACGCCGGTGAATACGGGTGATGTGCTTGCTACTTATGCCGACTTGGAAACTAAAGACTATGAAATTAGTGCTTCCGGAGATCGACTGAATGTTGGCTTGCGATACAGTGCTTCGAATAATACTTCCTATGCCTGGCTCGATTTTGTAAGGCTTAACTATCGGCGAACATTAATGTTGGAAGATCAACTGCTGTTTCGAGATGTTGCTAGTGTTGGAAATGAAAATATAACGCGATTTGACTTGACCGTTTCCGGTACCGACTTACATATCTGGGATGTTACTGATTTTACTCAGGCAGTTGCCATGCCTTATTCCATCGAAAATGGTCGTGCTACTTTTACGGTTGCTACGGATGAGTTGCATGAGTTTGTTGCGTTTCGTGCCGGGGCGAACCTTCCTCAGCCGGAACTGGTTGGTGCGGTATCTAACCAAAACTTGCACCAGCTGACGGGGATGGATATGGTCATTATTAGCCATCCTGATTTTTTGACTGAAGCCAAAGAACTAGCCCAATTTCATGCGGAAAATGATCAGCTGGCGGTTGAAGTGGTGACTCCAGCAAAAATCTACAATGAGTTTTCCGGCGGAGCTCCGGATGTGGGGGGCATTCGCAATTTCCTCAAACATGTATATGCTCAGCCCAATTCATCATTGAAATATGTCCTTTTGTTCGGCGATGGCAGTTATGATAATAAAAGCATCCGCGGTGAGGCTACCAATTTTATTTTGACTTATCAATCACCCAATTCATTGTCGCCAACATCGTCGTTTGTAACCGATGACTTTTTTGTGCTTTTGGATGATGGCGAGGGTGAATATACTGGAATGATTGACCTGGGAATTGGTCGTATTCCGGCAAGTACCGTGACTGAAGCGAAAATTGCAGTCGATAAGATCAGAAATTATACTAGCACTAGTTCCTTGGGCGATTGGCGTAACGTAATTGCTTTTATTGGTGATGATGAGGATGCTAATGTGCACATGAGTCAAGCCGAAGGCTTAGCAGCAATTGTGAATGAAACCAGTCCGGCATTTAACACCGATAAAATCTATTTTGATGCTTATCAGGAGCGATCAACGACCAGTGGCGACCGCTATCCGGGAGTGAATGAGGTAATTAATAATCGGGTAAAAGAAGGTGTACTGATCTTAAATTATACAGGGCATGCCAGTGAAACGACTTTGGCCCATGAAAAAGTGTTAGGGCCCAATGATATTGATAACTGGTCGAACTACAATAAGCTCCCCATTTTTGTGACTGCCACTTGTGAAATTAGTCGGTTTGATGCTGATGAGAAATCCGGGGGAGAATACATTCTTTTCAATCCAAACGGAGGCGGCATCGGTCTGTTCAGTACCACTCGGGTTGTTTATTCAAACCCGAATTACATTTTAAACAAAGAATTTTATGCTCACGTGTTTAGCCAAGATGAGCAAGGGAATTGTCTGCGCATGGGCGATGTGCTGAAGCGGGCAAAAAATGGCGTTAACACTGGCATAAACAAGCGAAACTTTACACTTTTGGCCGATCCTGCCCTGCGACTGGCTTTTCCGAAACACCATGTTGAAACGGAAACAGTCAATGGCAAGCCCGTGAATGAACTGACCGAGACGATAGGGGCTTTGTCGGTTGTGACCATTGCGGGAAGAATAACCGATTCCGCAGGGAATGTGCTGACTGATTTTGACGGCGAACTGGTTCCGGTAGTGTATGACAAAAAATACGCTGTTGAAACTCTGGGTAACGATGGCGAAGTGCCATTCAATTTTGAAATGCAGGATCATGTCATTTATAAAGGAGTAACTTCGGTGAATGACGGACGATTTGAGTTTTCATTTATTGTTCCCAAAGATATTTCCTATGCGGTGGGCGAGGGGAAAATCAGTTACTATGCCAGCAATGGCGAGATTGATGCTCACGGAGTTTTCGAAGATTTTAAGATTGGTGGATCTGTCGATGGCTCTGTTAGTGACACCCAAGGGCCTGAAGTTGACCTTTATTTGAATGATCAGAATTTTAAATCGGGCGACGAGGTTGGGAAAAATGCGGTTTTGATTGTTGATATAGAAGATGAAAATGGAGTCAATACCATCGGAGTGGGAATCGGTCATGATATTACGGCTGTGTTGGATGATGATGATTCCAATATTTTGGTGTTGAACGATTATTACTTGAGCGAAAAAGACAGCTATAAAAAAGGGCAAGTCATTTTTCCGCTAAATAACCTGAGTGTGGGAGAGCATACGCTTAAGTTTAAAGTGTGGGATGTGCTGAATAATTCAACCGAAGTTGAAATTCACTTTGTGGTCGACTCGAAACTCGAGATTACTACTTTGGAGAGTTATCCTAATCCGGCTAATGATTTCGCCAATATTGTTTTTACGCATAATCGACCGGATGAATCATTCGATACCCGGGTGGAAATTTATAATTTTTCGGGAAGCTTGGTGGAGGTGTTGGACCAGCGGCTGGGATCAAACGGGACTGAAAGTTTGCCGCTGGTATGGCAGATTAACGAAAGCCAAATGTTAATACGTAACGGAGCTTACCTCTTTCGCGTTATTATTGTAGCAGATGATGGTTACTCGGCGAACAAGGCCGGGAAAATCATTATTTCGCGTTATTAGTTTGTCATGCGATATACTTTTTAGTTTTTTTCTACGTTCTCCATTTTGGGTTTCCTGCTTGGGAACTCTTTTATGATGACTTATATTTGCAACTCAATACTTTGAAACAGTTATAATGAAAAGACGATTCACCGTTCTTGCAGTTTTGATAGGACTCGGCTTATTCTCGAATGAGACATATGGCCAAGCGACCTCTTCAACAACAGGGGCTAATACAATTTTAACCGGTGTACCTTTTTTGACGATTGCTCCTGACTCACGTGCCGGAGCGATGGGAGACGCCGGGGTGGCATCTTCGCCCGACATGAACTCACAGCACTGGAACGCGGCCAAATATGCTTTTATTGAAAGCGAGATGGGCGTTGGCCTTTCGTACACCCCTTGGTTACGTAACTTGGTTGATGATATTAATTTGGCCTACCTGGTTGGGTATAAACGACTGGATGACCTTCAGACCATCAGTGCTTCCCTGCGCTACTTTTCGCTGGGCGATATTTCTTTTATGAGTGAGTATGGCGATTTTCAGGGGCAGCAAAGTCCCAACGAATTTGCGATTGATGTGGCTTACACGCGTTTGTTAAGCGACCATTTTTCCGGTTCGGTGGCGATGCGTTATATTCGTTCTGATTTAACCGGAGGACAGTTGGTTAATGGAGTCCCATCAACAGCCGGTAACTCCTATGCGGCCGACATCGCGTTTTATTATCAAAATGAAATGCGCGTTAACCGAAAAGAATCTGTTTTTTCTGCCGGTATAAATATTTCCAATATCGGAAGCAAGATATCTTATACCGATGGGCAAACCAAAGACTTTATTCCAACCAACCTAAAATTGGGAGTGGGTTATCAAACGGAAATGGATCAGTACAATACGATTGGTTTTTACTTCGATATTAACAAGTTGTTGGTACCAACACCGAGTACGGATACCGTGGATATTGTAGGAGGTGGTTTTAGTGATGATAAATCGGTGATCTCCGGTATCTTCAGTTCATTTGGCGATGCACCGGGTGGGATGAAAGAAGAACTACAGGAGATTAGCTATGCTTTGGGAGCTGAATATTGGTACAACAAGCAGTTTGCTTTACGTGTTGGTTATTTTTATGAAAATGAAAATAAGGGTAACCGTAAATTTATGACGGCGGGAGCGGGTTTGAAATTGAATGTTTTTGCTCTCGATTTCTCCTACTTGATACCAACCGAGCGAAATCATCCGTTGGAAAATACCTTGCGTTTTTCCCTTTCTTTTGACTTCGAATCTTTTAGCAATCAACGCCGATGATGCCATTTCGTATTGGATATGGCTACGATGTTCATAGTTTAGCCGCTGGTGAAAGCTTATGGTTGGGGGGCGTTCTTATTCAACATGATAAAGGAACGGTTGCGCATTCCGATGGCGATGTGATTATTCATGCTTTATGTGATGCCATGCTTGGAGCTGTAAAACTTCGCGATATTGGCTACCACTTCCCTGACAATTCAGCTGACTTTAAGAATGTAGATAGTAAGAAATTGCTTGTCAAAGTGAACGAATTGGTTGAAAGTAAAGGGTACATCCTGGGAAATGCTGACATTACAATTGCTGCCCAAAAGCCCAAATTGAAAGATCATATCCCGTTAATGGAACAAAAGCTGGCAGAAGTACTTCAGGCTGATGGTGATGCTGTTTCAATAAAAGCGACGACGACGGAGAAACTGGGATTCGAGGGACGAGAAGAAGGTATGTCGGCTCATGCCGTTGTTTTGTTAATTAAAAAAGAAGCATGAGGGAAAAAACACTAGTCATTGGGGCGAGTGAGAAAGCTGAACGGTATTCAAACAAAGCCATCAAAGCTTTAAGAAACAGCGGACACCCGGTTGTTGCCATTGCTTCGCGTTCAGGAAAAGTGGGTGATGTCGAATTTGATACAGCTAAGAAATCCTATTCGGCAATTGATACCGTAACACTTTATGTTGGTCCACGTCATCAGGTCGATTACCACGATTATCTCCTTGACTTGAATCCCCGGCGGGTAATTTTTAACCCAGGAACAGAGAATAAGGAATTGGCTCAAGAGCTCGAAAATAATGGAATTCAAGTTGAAGAAGCCTGCACGTTGGTCTTATTAAGCATTGGAGCCTATTAGCATGTATCAAACGATTAAAACCCTGGAAGACTATAATAGCCTGCTCGAAAGCGAACCGGCACTTCTGATATATTATTCTACCATTGAATGCCATGTATGCAAAGTACTAAAGCCAAAAATTAGGGAGATGATCCAGCAAAGCTTTCCAAAGATTAAACTGGTCTATGTCAATTTAAATGAATCTCCAGAATTAGCTGCTCAAAACAGCATCTTCGTGGTGCCAACGATCCAGCTTATTCTGGATGGGCACGAATACATCCGGAAAAGTAGAGGTTTTAGCCTGAATGAACTGCAAGATCAATTAGCTCGACCTTATCAATTAATGTTCTCCTGAAAAATTTGGAGAAACAGATAAATTAGGGTTATTTTTACTAGCAAATTAAAGTGTTTGCTTTGAGAAGATTAATAAGTCTTTTTCTCCTTAGTCTCTGTTCCATGTTTCCTAGTCATGGTCAGTCAAAAACATCAGAGATAGATAGTTTACTTGCAGTATTGCCTAATCTGCAAGGCCCCGAGCTGATTGAAGCCTACCTCCATTTGGCCGAATCGTATGTGTATCTCACACCCGAAAAAACCATTGAATTTGGTGAACGAGCACTCGGACTGCTGAAGGAGTCCGAATGGCAGGACCGTATTTGCTATGCTAATTTGTTGATAGGAACAGGTAACATGGCTGTCGGAGAATTTAACAAAGGCGAAGAATTTATTACTCGTGGCTTGGCGCTGGCCCGTAACCTTAAGAACGATAAGTACATTAGTATTGGCTTAAGTGCTTTAGCCACTTTTCATATGAATACCGGAGATTATGTGAAAGCCATGGAGCTGTTTAAAGAAACCCTTGAAAAAGCGAGACGGGCAGGTTTGCCTGATTGGGAGGCACGTGCCAAATTAAATATCGGTTCCATTTTGACCAACCAGGGGGATCGTGCTGGCGGATTAAGGTACATGACGGAAGCTCTGGTTTATTTTGAATCAACCGATAATACGGCTATTGCCGCTCGAATAACGAACAATATAGCGGTAAACTACCATGCCTGGAATGATTATGACTTGGCACTAAAGTACTATCGTAAAACCCTCCGGGCTTATGAAACTTCAGGAGACCTTCTGGGCAAAGTGGTTGTTCTGAATAATATTGGTGAGATTTATAAAGATAAGGGGCAGTATGCCATGGCTCTGCAATACTTTAATCAAATTTTTGATCTGGCTGAAGATCATCAAATTGGTGATTTCTACCTCGCACTAGGATGGGTTGGCTTGGCTGAAACTTACTCTTTGCTAGGAGATGATGATCTGGCTCACGAATATGCTAGTCAATCGCTCCATATTTTTGAGTCTCTGAACGTGAAGGAAGGAGTGGTCAATGCCAAACTGATTTTGGCTCAGGTTAATATGAGTCAAGGGAGGTTAGCAGAAGCCAGCGGTATCGTGGATGATTGTCTCGGACAGGCCTTGAAGCTTGGCATGAAGGATTTAATCCAAAGGACGTATTTGTTGAAATCTGAGATTCTTCAAAAACAAAAAAATTATAGCGAAGCCTTGGAAAGCTATAAGAAATATGTGACAATAGCCGATTCACTGAAACATGAGAAACAAACTCATCAGCTGGCTCTTCATCGGGCCGAGATGGATATTTCAGAGAAGGAAAATGAGATTGAATTGCTGCAAAAGAACAATGAAATTAAGGATCTGCAATTGTTGAAACAGAAATCACAATCGCGTACGCTCATTATTGCCATTGTGTTGCTGGTTGCCGTGGTTGGTCTTTCGTTGAGCTACAATAAAGCCCGAAAAAAAGCGAATGACTTGTTGCAAGAGAAGAATGATCAGATCGTGGAGCAGCACGAAGAATTGATCCGGGTGAATCAAACAAAAGACAAATTTTTGTCGATTATTGGACATGATCTTCGAAATCCAATTGGTGCTTTTAAAGATGTCGTCAGTCAGCTGGCCGAATTCCCTGAAATGTTTCCTGATGAACTGCGTAAACAGATTTTGGATGAATTGCGTGATGAAGCTGAAAATACCTATTTTTTACTTGACAACCTTTTGCTGTGGGCGAAGACTCAGAAGAACAGCATTCAGTTTAAACCCGAAAAGTTAAAACTAAACTTGGTGATCAAGAACAATATCATTTTAAATACGCGCTTTGCTAAACGAAAAAAGATTGAGCTTACTTCGAATGTTGAGGAGGGAATCATGGTTTATGCCGATCATAACATGGTTGATTTGATTATTCGGAACTTGCTTTCCAATGCGATTAAGTTTACGCCTGAGGAGGGCAAGGTGCACCTGAATGTAACGGCTATTGACGACACGGCTTATCAGGTGAGTGTACAGGATTCGGGCGTTGGCATCGCAGAAAAAGACATTCCCCGCCTTTTCGACAAGAACGATCACCTGTCGACTTACGGAACCGACAATGAAAAAGGTTCGGGCCTTGGCTTGATTCTATGTCAGGAGTTTGTTGCCATGAATGGTGGCGTGCTCAAGGTCGAGTCAGAACCTGGAAAAGGCAGTACTTTTTCATTCACGCTGAAGAAATACAAAGCTGAAATGGCTTAGAACAAACCATCTAACAGCTCATCAGCGCTGGGGGTTGGTAGCGTTACCTGAAGCTGAGGGGTGTGTTCCATCGCTCGCTTAATGGCAAAGTTCGCCGACGAGTTTCCGGCCCAGTTTCGGCGGGCAATGCCATTATTTACATCCCAGTGAAGCATTTGTCTGATGCGTTGGTCAGCTTCTTCCGACCCATCAATGGTCATCCCAAAACCGCCATTGATGGATTCGCCCCACCCAACGCCGCCGCCATTGTGGATCGACACCCAGGTGGCACCGCGAAACGAATCGCCCAGCACATTCTGAATAGCCATATCAGCAGTGAGCGAAGAACCATCGTAAATGTTAGAAGTTTCCCGGTAGGGCGAATCCGTGCCCGACACATCGTGGTGGTCACGCCCTAACACAATCGGAGCAGAAAGTTTCCCTTGACGAATGGCTTTGTTAAAAGCCAGCGCGATTTTGATGCGCCCTTCGGCATCGGCATAAAGAATACGGGCTTGCGAGCCGACGACCAACTTGTTCTTGCCAGCTTCTTCAATCCAGTGGATGTTATCTTGCATCTGGGCTTGAATTTCGGCCGGCGAATGGCTGTATATTTCTTTTAATACCGAAGCGGCAAGCTCATCCGTTTTTTTCAAATCGGTTGGATTGCCAGAGGTGCAGACCCATCGAAACGGGCCAAAACCGTAGTCGAAAAACAAAGGGCCCATAATGTCTTGCACATAGGATGGGTAGCGGAATTCATGACACTCATTATAGACATCGGCACCAGCCCGGCTGGCTTCCAGCAGGAAAGCGTTGCCATAGTCCCAGAAATACATGCCCTGCGCTGTCATTTTGTTGATGGCTGCCACATGTCTTTGCAAACTTTTGGCCACTTCTTCCTTGAATTGCTCGGGTTGGTTGGCCATCATCTGGTTGGCTTTGGCAAATGAAAGACCAGCCGGATAATAGCCGCCACCGAAAGGGTTGTGCAGCGATGTTTGATCCGAACCCAGATCAACCTCAATATGTTCATCGGCAAATTTCTCCCATAAGTCAACGATGTTGCCTTGGTAAGCGATCGACACCGCTTCCTTGTTTTGCTTGGCCTCCTTCATGCGGACGATTAGTTCGTCCAGGTTTTCGTAAACTTCATCAACCCAGCCTTGTTCGTGGCGTACCTGGGTAGCTTTGGGATTGATTTCAGCAACCACACCAATCATGCCTGCGATTTTGGCGGCTTTGGGTTGCGCTCCCGACATGCCGCCTAGTCCGGACGAAACAAACACCTGACCACCCATTTTGGCGGCACCCCGCAAGCGGGCGGCATTCATCACCGTAATGGTGGTTCCATGCACAATGCCCTGTGGTCCGATGTACATGAACGAACCGGCCGTCATTTGTCCGTATTGTGTGACTCCCATAGCATTCATGCGTTCGTAATCTTCGTGGCTGGAGTAGTTCGGGATTACCATGCCGTTGGTAACCACCAAGCGCGGCGCGTTGGGGTACGAGGGGAATAAGCCCATGGGATGACCAGAGTATAAGACCAGCGTCTGCTCATCGGTCATTTCCGATAGGTATTTCATGCAAAGGCGATACTGTGCCCAGTTTTGAAAAACAGCTCCATTACCACCATAAGTAATTAGCTCGTGTGGGTGTTGGGCCACGGCGTGGTCCAGGTTATTTTGAATCATGAGCATGATGCTGGCCGCCTGGGTTGACTTGGCGGGATAATCGCTAATGGGGCGGGCTTTCATTTCATAGTCCGGACGAAGCCGGTGCATGTAAATGCGGCCGTAGGTCTTCAATTCTTCGGCAAACTCTGGTGCCAAAATGGCATGCTGCTCCTGCGGGAAATAGCGTAAGGCATTTTTTACAGCTTGTTTTTTTTCGGCTATGCTCAATACATCCTTTCGCTGCGGAGCGTGGTTGATATCTGGTTGGTAGGGTTTCGCCGTTGGAAGTTGTGTTGGAATACCAGCTTTGATTTGTGCTTGAAATTCGTCTTTAGTCATAGCCTGCGTTTTTTGGTTCACCTTTTGAAAGGATAGGTCTGACAACAAAATTGCGACATTCGCCGAAAAGAAACAGTGATTTTCGTTCGGTTTTGTCATATTTGTATAACATCAAAAATAAATTGAAATGAAGAAAACCTGGATTATTCTGGCTGTAATAGCCGTTGTTATATTACTTATTTTTTCCTCGGTTAAAGGAACCTACAACAGCATGGTTTCAAAAGATGAAACCGTTAATGCCAGCTGGGCGCAAGTAGAGAACGTGTATCAGCGACGGGCCGATTTGATTCCGAATTTAGTGAATACCGTGAAGGGCTATGCCTCGCATGAACGGGAAACACTTGAAGGAGTGATTGAAGCGCGTTCGAAAGCTACTTCGGTTAACATCAATCCCGAGAACTTGAATGAGCAATCGTTGCAACAGTTTCAGCAGGCGCAGGCAGGTTTAAGCTCGGCTTTGAGCCGACTGATGGTTGTTGTGGAGCGTTATCCTGACCTAAAAGCGAACCAGAGCTTCCTGGACTTGCAGGCTCAGCTGGAAGGTACTGAAAACCGGATTACGGTAGAACGTCGCAAGTTTAATGAGAGTGCCCGTTCGTTTAATACGTACATTCGCTCTTTCCCAAAAAATATTTATGCTAATCTTTTCGGTTTTGAAAAGAAAGCCTACTTTGAAGCCGAACAAGGCGCTGAGAAAGCTCCTGAAGTAAGTTTCGACTAAAAAAACAAACCATGTCAGTACAAGATTTTTTTACAGACGAAGAGAAGAAACAGATTACCGATGCCGTAAAAGCAGCCGAGTTGAATACCTCGGGCGAGGTGCGGGTGCATGTTGAAGGCAAATGCCCGGAAGATGTGCTTGACCGCGCGGCTTATTGGTTCGAAAAGTTAGCCATGCACAAAACGGAGCTTCGCAATGGGGTGTTGTTTTACCTGGCCGTGACCGATCAGAAGTTTGCCATTTTGGGCGATGCCGGTATTAATGCCAAAGTTCCCAGCGATTTTTGGGATGAAATAAAAGAGCACGTGCTTTCGAAGTTTAAAGAAGGCCGGTTTGCTGATGGTTTGTCGGAAGGAATCCGGATGGCCGGAGAGCAGCTTAAAGCGCACTTTCCATACCAAACAGACGATGTCAATGAATTATCGGATGAAATATCATTCGGAAAAAAATAGAACAGCATGTTAAAAAGACTTTCATTTTTACTATTACTTTTTTTAAGCCTGGTGGTTTCGGCACAGGATCTTCCCGAGCGGCCCAATCCGCCGCGATTGGTGAACGATTTGGCCGATGTGCTGACCAATGCTGAGGAGCAGCGCATGGAAATGGAGCTGGAGCAGTTTGCCCGCGAAACTTCCAACCAGATTGCCATCGTAACGGTTCCGAGCCTGAACGGCTACGACGCGTCGAGCTTTGCTTTTCGTCTGGGCGAAGAGTGGGGCATTGGTCAAAAAGACAAGGACAATGGCGTGGTGGTTCTGTTCAAACCTAAAAAAGGCAACGAGCGTGGACAAATTTTCGTGGCTGTGGGTTATGGCCTGGAAGGGGTTATTCCCGACGCTGTGGCTAATCGCGATATTATCGATTACGAGATGATTCCCCGCTTTAAGCAGGGCGATACCTTTGGTGGTTTATATGCCGGAACACAGGTTATCATGGGCTTAGCCAAGGGCGAATTCTCGGCTCAGGAATATCATGAGAAAGCCTCCGGGGGAAGTGGCGGTTTTCCCTTTATCTTCTTGCTGTTCATCATCTTCTTTTTGATTATCCCCATTTTCCGCGGACGAAAACGCTACTACAGCACCGGAACACGTGGAAGCAGTTTGCCATTTTGGCTGCTGATGGGTGGCATGATGGGATCAGGACGCAGCCATGGCGGTTCGTTCGGTAACTTCTCAAGCGGAGGCGGAAGCTTTGGTGGAGGTGGTTTCGGCGGATTTGGCGGCGGCGGATTTGGTGGCGGTGGCGCTGGCGGAAGCTGGTAAAACCCGACGCAACAAATGAGTGATTCGTCAAGGGATCCGATCTTTTTTTCAGAAAGATCGGATCCCTTTTTTTGTGCAGGTGCTTTGTTAGAGTATGTTGGTAAACATCAAATCCTTACGCGACGATTAGCTGGCTATAAACAGCTACTTTCCAGTTGCTGTTTTTTTGGGGGAAACAGAGGCGCGGTGAGCTAATTACTTTTCCAAAGTTTAAAGCTTTGGAAAAGCTATAATTATTTCCCCGCCGGGAGAAGCAAACAAAAATCGGCTGGCTTTTATTTCGCGCAGCAGACTAGTGGAAACAAAAAAACCTTTAGAGATGCTCTAAAGGTTTTTTTTATGCTTTGTTGTTGGCAACTATTCAGCCTGGTCTAACTGATCGGGCTCCAAAATATCTTTGTCAACCAAGATTCGTCCGCAGTATTCGCAAACGATAATTTTCTTGCGGTTGGCAATGTCCATTTGGCGTTGCGGTGGAATTTTGTTGAAACAACCACCACAGGCATCACGCTGAACGGTAACGACAGAAAGGCCATTGCGGGCATTCTTGCGAATCCGTTTGAAGGCAGTCAGCAAGCGAGGCTCAATGACGCTTTCAATTTTTTCGGCTTTGCCTTTTAGCTTTTCTTCTTCAATTTTCGTTTCCGCTGTAATTTCTTCCAGCTCCGCTTTTTTGCGTTCCAAATCTTCTTGGCGCTCTGACAGCAACGTTTTTGAAGAATCGATGGCTTCTTTTTTAGACGCTAATTCGGCCGTAAATTCTTTGATGCGCTTTTCAGAAAGTTCGATTTCCAGTTTCTGGAATTCAATCTCTTTGTTCAATGAATCGTACTCGCGATTGTTGCGTACGTTGTTTTGTTGCTCGGTGTACTTAGTAATCAGCGCTTCCGATTCTTTGATAGCGGCTTTGCGGTTTGTAATTGACGTTTCAAGGGTTTTGATGTCGTCACTGTAATTGCTTACGCGAGTACTCAAACCGGTAATGTCATCTTCCAGGTCCTGCACCTCTAACGGAAGTTCACCACGAAGGGTTTTAATCTTGTCAATATCAGAAACAACTGTTTGTAACTCGAAAAGGGCTTTTAGCTTTTCGCTAATTGGAACTGATTTGTCTTCTTGGTACTGTGTATTCATATTTGAATGCTCTAATTTTCTTTGTTAAACCAGGTAGTTTACCGGGTTGGTATTTACACCGGATAAACGGATTGCAAATTTAGGGAATTTTTTTGTAAGTAATTCATAAAAAACTTCTTTAGTGAATTGCTCACTCTCAAAATGACCGATATCGGCCAGCACTATTTTGCCTTCCGCTTCAAAAAACTGGTGGTATTTTAAATCACCGGTCACAAATACATCGGCTTTAGCAGCAATGGCTTGTTTGATCAGGAAACTTCCGGAACCGCCACAGACGGCAATTTTTTGTACTTTCTCATTGCGTAAAGGGCTGTGTTTGATAACGCCCGTTCCAAATGTTTTCTTGGTCATGCGAAGAAAGCGTTTCTCGTCCATAGGCTTGGGCAGCTCGCCAACCATACCGATACCTACTTGCGGGTGAAGGTTGTCGAGCGAATAAATATCGTAGGCCACCTCTTCATACGGATGGGCTTCGGTTAGGGCGCGGATGACTTTCGATTCGATGTGTTTGGGGAAAATGGTTTCAAAGCGCAACTCATTTTCGTAATGAATCTCTCCCGGTTTACCAACAAAGGGCTGGGTAGTTTCATCGCCGCGAAAGCTACCTTTCCCGGGAATGGAGTAGGCGCAGGAATCGTAATGGCCAATTTGTCCGGCACCTGTCTTGAAAATGGCTTGCTGTACTTTTATGGCCTGGTCAAAAGGAATAAAAGTGACTAGCTTTTTTAATTGTCCGGCAACTGGAGAAAGTACCTGGCAATTTTGGAGGCCCAGTTTCTCGCAAATTTTGCTGTTTACTCCGCCAATCACACTGTCGAGATTGGTGTGTGAGGCATAAATGGCAATGTTATTTTGAATGGCTTTGATCACGCAGCGTTCGACTTCGTTTTTACCATTCAGCTTTTTCAATCCACCAAAAATCAGCGGGTGGTGAGCAATGATCAAGTCGCTTTTGCTGGCGATGGCTTCGTCCAGCACTTCTTCGGTAACATCCAGCGTGATGAGTGCCTGCTTAACTTCTTTGTCTGGATCTCCAACCAACAGTCCTGCGTTGTCATACGATTCCTGATAAGCCAGGGGCGCAACCGATTCGAGGTAAGTGGTGATTTCGCTTAATATCATGTTTTCAGTTTTCAGATTTCAGTCGCCCGGTTTATTGAGGGTCATCCATTTTCTCTTGAATGTCAAGGAGCATGTACTTGATAGATTGTAATCGATCGACTAATTGATGTTTGTCCAGGGTGTCTTGCTTGTTGTCTTTTAGCTTTTGCTTGGCTCCTTTCAGAGTCAGGCCACGCTCTTTTACCAAATGGTAAATCAGCTTAATATTTTCAATATCCTCCTTGGTGAAGAGTCGGTTGCCTTTTTTGTTCTTTTGGGGTTTCAGAATGTCAAATTCATTCTCCCAAAAACGAATGTGTGAGGTGTTGACCTCAAACATGTCAGCTACTTCACCAATCGAATAAAAGACCTTTTCTATCTTGGGTTTTTTGTAAGGCACGACTCACCTGTTTAATCGTAAGATTGTCCCATATTGGACGAAATGGCAATCATCTTTTCATATTCCTGAGGCGTTAAATCCTTGAAATAGTAGTATTGCGGATTCACGGCTTTCCCTTTTTTGTGCACTTCGTAGTGTAAATGGGGACCTGTTGATTTGCCGGCATTCCCAACATAGGCAATCACGCTGCCTCGTTTTATTTTTTGTCCTTTTTTTACATTGAACTCGTTGAGGTGTCCGTAAAGCGTTTCATAGCCAAAGCCATGGTCTATAACAACCCATCGTCCGTAACCACCCCGCGAGGTTTTAACCTCTTTTACCACGCCGTCTCCAGTGGCATACACTTCAGTCCCGATTGGGGCTGTAAAATCCATTCCGTAGTGAAACTTACGAATTTTATAAACTGGATCAATTCGAAACCCCCAGCCAGAGGCTGTTCGTCTCAGGTCTTTATTGGAGATAGGCATCACCGCAGGAATGCTCGAAAGCATTTGTTCTTTGTCTAATGCCAGTTTTAATACTTCGTCGTATGATTTGGATTGAATGTAGGCTTCTTTGGCAATTACATCCAGCTTGCGCGCTGTATTAATGACCAATTCTGAATTCTCGAAACTTTCCAGATGCGCGTACTTATTAACGCCTCCAAAGCCAGCTTTCCGAACAGAATTGGGGATGGGATCCGCTTCAAAGATAATCCGGTATAAGTTGTCATCCCGATGTTGAATATCAGTTAAAACCTCTTCAATGCTTTCCAGGTTTTGATACAGCAGTTCATATTGTGATACTAAACGCCGATTTTCGCGCTTTATACTTCGCATTTTAGGCGTTTCGTAAAACTGAAGAAAGACCACTGCCAACAAGGTGCCAACCACAATGCTGGAGGAGAAAAACAATAAAAAACGGTGGATTTTCGATTTTAAGTTGCGTTCAACCTTGTCATAACTTAGTGTTTCGGGGTTGAATTTATACTTAACTTTTGCCATAAAAACCAATTTCTTTTTTCCGATATGTAACAAATTTAAGTAATTAATCTAACTTTGCAAGACTTAAAAAATCAGGCAGATTAACTACAAACGCAAAAGTAATTGAAATATTGAGTTAATAAGTTTGATTGGGGTGCCGGCAGGTGCTTTTTAACAAAAATTAAACGTATTCGGATCCCGGAATCTGAATTGATTATTGGGTGGTTTCATTGGCGAGTGAATAGCGATACGCAAATTACAGAATCATACAACCAGAAAAAGATAGACACATGAATTCCAAAGCGATCAGGAAAGCTTTCCTGGATTTTTTTATTTCAAAGCAACATACCATAGTCGATTCGGCTCCCATGGTGGTGAAAAATGACCCTACGCTGATGTTCACCAATGCGGGAATGAATCAATTCAAAGATATATTTTTGGGTAATGAGCCTGCCAAGTCGGTGCGGGTATCAGATACACAGAAATGTTTGCGCGTTTCGGGTAAGCATAACGATTTGGAAGAAGTAGGGCACGACACCTATCACCACACCATGTTTGAGATGTTGGGAAATTGGTCGTTTGGCGATTATTTCAAAGAAGAGGCCATCAATTGGGCTTGGGAATTTCTACATGATAAAATGGGGATTCATCCTGACCGCATGTATGCTACCGTTTTTGAAGGGAGTGATGACGATAAACTTGAATTGGACGAAGAAGCCAAGCATCTTTGGTTGCAACATTTGCCCGCTCACCATGTATTGAATGGGAGTAAAAAAGATAACTTCTGGGAAATGGGCGAAACTGGCCCTTGTGGTCCTTGCTCCGAGGTTCACGTCGATTTGCGTGATGATGATGAGCGGGCGAAAATTCCCGGAGCCGAACTGGTAAACCAGGATCACCCACTGGTGATTGAGATCTGGAATCTGGTTTTTATTCAGTTTAACCGCAAAGCTGACGGGCGATTGGAAGATCTTCCAGCCAAGCATGTTGATACCGGAATGGGCTTCGAACGCTTGTGCATGGTGCTGCAAAATAAAAAGTCGAATTACGATACCGATGTTTTTCAAACCATTATTGGTACCCTGGCCGGACTGTGTGGTAAGAAATATGGCGAAAATGAGAAGGACGATATTGCCATGCGTGTGATTGCCGATCACTTGCGGGCCATTGCCTTTGCTATTGCCGATGGACAATTGCCTTCAAACAACAAGGCTGGGTATGTTATTCGCCGGATTTTACGTCGTGCGGTGCGTTATGGCTATACCTTCCTGAATTTTCGCGAAGCTTTTATTTACCGCTTGGTGGAAACACTGAAAGAAAATATGGGCGATGCCTTTCCTGAGTTGCAGGCCCAGCAGGTGCTGATTGAAAAGGTGATCAAGGAAGAAGAAGAGAGTTTTTTGCGTACCCTGGAAACCGGTATCCGCTTGTTGGATGAGGTGATGGTGAAAGCAAAAAAGGAAAGCGTATCGGAAGTTTCAGGTAAAAGTGCTTTCGAATTGTACGATACTTTTGGCTTCCCCTTGGACTTGACTGAACTTATTTTGCGTGAAAACGGATTGACGGTGAGTCGTTCTGAGTTTGATTCAGAAATGAAAAAGCAGAAAGATCGTTCGCGGAATGCGGCAGCACAGGAAACCAGTGATTGGGTCGAACTGAAGAAAATTGACGAAGTGCAATTTTTAGGCTACACCACGCTGGAGGCTGATGTTCAGATTACCCGCTACCGCAAAGTGAAGCAAAAAGATAAGCAATTTTATCACCTGGTTTTTGATCAAACACCGTTTTACGGTGAGTCGGGCGGCCAGGTAGGTGATACGGGCTACATTGAAGCCAATGGAGCTAAAATAAGCATCATCGATACTCAGAAAGAAAATAACCTCATTGTGCATATCGCTAAGGAATTGCCGGCTGATCCATCAGCTGCATTCCGGGCTGTGGTAAGCAATCAGAAACGAAAATTAACAGCCAATAACCACACGGCGACTCACTTGCTCGACCAGGCCTTGCGCGAAGTGCTGGGAACGCATGTGGAACAAAAAGGTTCGTTGGTGAATGCCGATTACCTGCGGTTTGACTTTGCCCATTTTCAGAAAGTTTCCAAAGAAGAAATGGAACAGATTCAGGCTCGGGTGAATGAGTTGATTCGCCAGAACTTTAAGCAGGAAGAGAAACATGATGTGCCCTTTGCTGAAGCGCAGGAAATGGGAGCGATTGCTTTGTTTGGTGAAAAGTATGGCGACAATGTACGGGTGATTAAGTTTGGCGATTCGGTGGAGCTGTGTGGTGGAACCCACGTTTCGGCAACAGGCCAGATCGGTTCTTTTGTGATTATTTCAGAAAGTGCTATTTCGGCAGGTGTTCGACGCATTGAAGCTATCACAGCCGATAAAGCTGAGGCATTTATCAACAAAAATATGAGTGAGTTGCATGAAGTTCGCGGTTTGTTTAATAATACCAAAAACCTGAAAAAATCGGTTGAAGATTTGCAGGATGAAAATGTGAAGCTGAGAAAGCAGCTGGAAGCATTCGAAAAGCAAGCTGCCGCCGGAGTGAAAGATGAACTGAAAAAGAAAGTAACTCAGATTGATGGAGTGAATGTGATTGCCGAAAAGGTGGCATTGGATTCTCCTCAGGCTATAAAAGATTTGGCTTTCCAGTTGAAAGGGGAGGTCGATAACTTGTTCCTGGTACTGGGCGCTGAAATCGATGGTAAACCGAGCTTAAGCATCATGATTGCCGATTCGCTGGTGAAAGAAAAAGGCCTGAATGCTGGTCAGATTATTCGCGAAGCAGCCAAGGAGATGAAAGGTGGTGGCGGTGGCCAGCCATTTTATGCTACGGCTGGAGGAAAAGATGTGGCCGGAATTGAGGCTGCCATTGCCAAAGCAAAATCATTTGTTGGATAAGACTGTTCAATCAATATTAATAGATTCGAAAGGTTTCACTTGACTTGTTAGGTGGAACCTTTTTTATTGCAGATGAGTTTCCTTTGGTTCAAGTGAAAAACTCACACCGAATCGTCACGTGTTTTTCGGAAACAAATCAACCACTGAGTTTTAGACAGCAATTGGGGAAATCCTACCTGTACTTTTCAATCGAGAGGATGCTTTTTTTCTGCAAACAGATATTTTAACTTGAATAATGAAACTCCTTAATCAGTTGTCGTGCTTTTGCTTCATCCTCTTTGTTGATGATGATTTCGACGGGTTCAAAGCCACCAGCCGATACTTGCCAGGGAGCAATGCTCCCCATTAGTTGATTGCTGATGAGTGTTTCAATACCCTGATTGTTCAGCAGCTGGTTAACCATTTCAGCATCCATCGTTTTGCCGGTATAAATAACCACTGTTTCGTGGTCCGGTGTGCGCATCATGATTTTTGTTTTTGTAAGCCAAGCTAGAGTTCATCCGATTTTTCGCACGTGTTCATGCCCAAAATAGGATATAGAGGGCAAAAGCTCACGACGCTGGTTAATAAAAATACGCAAGCCAGAATTAACAGAATAATTCCCAGAGTTCCAGTAATCACATTGGCAAAATAAAGAATCGCAATTACGACTGCAACAACGGAGCGAATCACGCGATCAGTCATTCCCATGTTTTTTTTCATCTGATTCTAATTTATAAGTTGAAGTTAGTCTCTTGTACACGAAGAAATGGTTTAGGGTTTCATATCGTCCTTCGTTTTTGGGAGTATTTGCTTTTTGCTTTTCGAGGGAATGTTAAACTAATAATCTCAATAAGTGTTAATGTGGTAGCTATTTAAAGAAAAGCATTTTTTTACTCAGCCTAAAAATTATACTTTACACTTCTTTTAATAAAAGACACTTTCTAATGAAGAGAATCTATCACTTTCTGGTTTCCACTGCTTTTATGGGGTTTTTGTTGTTAATTATGGCTTTTTCAATGGCCATTGCTACGTTTATTGAAAGTAGTTACGGCACCCCGGCAGCCAAAGCCTTGGTTTACAATACACATTGGTTTGAACTTGTTTTTTTACTGCTAGGTATAAGTTTGATCCATAATTTCATTAAGTATCGGCAATACACCATCAAGAAACTGACGATTGGCCTTTTTCACTTGTCGTTTATACTGATAGTGATTGGAGCTGGCATTACCCGTTACATCAGTTTTGAAGGAATGATGCATATTCGTGAGGGATCCTCAGCCGACTATATCGTTTCAACCGATTCGTATTTTACCGTTGAAACTGATCAGCAGAAGTTATCAGATAAAGTTCTATTTTCAGAATTGAGTGCAAAGGAGTTTAATGAGAAACTGACCATCGAAGGGCAATCGGTTCGTGTGAAAACGGTTGGTTTTGTGAAAGATGCTGCACGCACACCTATTGAAAGTCAGTCAGGTGATCCGATGGTTGATTTTGTGATTTCGGCAGGTCAAGGGATGGAGAGTTTCACCTTTGGCAAAGGTCAACAGGTCAATCTGGGACCAGCGACTGTTGGTTTCGAAGGTCAAGCCGATGTGCGTTTTGAGCAAGAAGGTTCGCAATTGTACGTTGTTGCTGATCGCGATATGGAAATTCGGTCGATGGCAGGCGGGGAGCCGGAGCGGGTGCCAGCCGGAACGCGTTCCGAAGTTAAATTGATGCATTTGTATGCCTTTGATGGCTATCTGGTGTTGGTGAAAAAATTCTATGAAAACGCCAGTTTGCGTGTCAGTAAATCAGCTTCAGGAGATACCGGTGAAGATGCTGTGATTGTTGAAATATCGGACGGTGACCGGCAGGCGGTAGTTAATGTTTTCGGTCGTGCTGGTCAACTCGGAGATCCGGTGACATATATGGTAGGCAATACGCCGGTAAAATTAACTTATGGGTCGCAGCCCGTTAAACTGCCTTTTCGTTTGAAGTTAAAGGATTTTCAACTGGAACGGTATATTGGCTCTGAAAGTCCTTCGTCTTTTGCCAGCGAAATTCAATTGATTGATGACGAGCGTAATGTTCAGCGCGATGTTCGCATATTTATGAATAATACCTTGAAATACCGCGGATTCCGGTTTTATCAATCATCTTATGATCAGGATGAGTTAGGAACGGTGTTATCGGTTAATAAAGATTTCTGGGGAACTTTCGTTACGTATGTGGGCTACTTCTTATTGACGCTTGGGATGATTTTATCGCTTCTGAATAAAAATTCGTATTTCCAGTTTTTAGTGCGTCACCTGAAACAATCAAGCAAAACCAAATTTGCGGTTTTATTGTTGGCCCTTCTGGTGATAGGACAGACCGGAAATGCCCAGAGTACAGCTGGTATTCCTCGTTTGGACAAAGAGTTGGTTAGCGATTTTTCGGAATTGTGGGTGCATGGACACGATGGGCGGATTGAACCCATGTCGACTTTGTCCAGTGAGATTTTGCGTAAGCTAAGTCGGAAATCATCACTCAACGGTATGTCTTCCGACGAAGTGGTGTTGAGCATGAATCTGTATCCCGCGCTGTGGCGTTCCATTCCATTTATCAAGATTGACAAGGAAATTGCGTCCTCTATTGGTGTTCGCGAGAAATATGCCCGAATTACAGATTTGTTTGACCTGGATGGGAATTACCGGATTACCGAACAGGTGAAAGCTGCTTTTGCCAAAGCACCGGCTTTTCGGAATAAGTTGGATAAAGAATATATTTTTCTGGACGAGCGAATTAATATCAGCTTTATGGTGTTTAAAGGTGATTTGCTGACCTTCTTTCCTCCGGCCAATCAAACCGACGCATGGTGGTCCGTTGGAAGTAAGCCTACTGGCTACCCGACTAACGACTCGCTTTTTGTCAATCGAAGCTTCAACTTGTTGGCTGGTGGAATCGATTCGAATGGCGATATTCAGCCCCGGCAAATTATGGCTACCATTGCTGCTTTTCAACAAAAATTTGGAGCTGACATTTTGCCTTCAGAGCAAAAGAAATCGGCTGAAATGCTATACAACGAATACCAACCATTTAAACGAGTTTTTCCCTGGTATTTGTTAACCGGGTTTATCCTGCTAGCTATTTTGTTTGTGAATATCTTCCGACAAAAACCAATACATCGAGTGACCCGAATAACCTTTAGTGGGCTCATCTTTATTGGATTTTTAGTACACACTTTGGGCTTGATTATTCGTTGGTACATTTCGGGGCGTGCTCCCTGGAGTAATGGTTACGAATCGATGATTTACGTTGCCTGGGCAGCTATGTTGGCCGGAATCATCTTTGGACGAAAGTACCCGATGGTGCTTGGCACCGCAGCTATTTTGTCCGGAATTACCCTGTTTGTCGCTCACCTCAATTGGATGAATCCGGAAATTACGCCGCTGGTTCCCGTGTTGAAATCCTACTGGTTAATGATTCATGTGTCGATCATTACAGCAAGCTATGGCTTCATTGGTTTAAGTGCTTTTCTGGGGTTGCTGGTGTTGGTGTTGTATGCCCTAATGACGAAGAACAATCATATGAATGTCGATTACTTTATCGATCAGCTGACCACAATCAGTGAGCTTTCGGCAACCATTGGTTTATACATGCTTACGATAGGAACCTTTCTGGGAGGAGTTTGGGCCAATGAAAGCTGGGGACGCTATTGGGGCTGGGATCCTAAAGAAACCTGGGCTTTAATTACAGCTGTCATCTATGCTTTTATCGTCCATATGCGCTTGATTCCATCGCTAAGAGGACGCTACAACTATAACCTGGCAACCGTCATTGGTTTTACTTCGGTGTTGATGACTTATTTTGGTGTCAACTATTTTTTGTCAGGACTGCACTCTTATGGAAAAGGTTCAGCCGATGGAATTCATTGGGCTGTTTATATCTCCATTGGATTGATAACCATCTTAGCGGTGTGGTCTTACGCCAAGTATAAGAAATACGAAGAAGTAGGAGAATTGAATTAGATGTTTAATCGTTAGGTAGCCAGCGTCTTGTGTTTGTGTGTTTTTTTAATGTAGGAATATTCTTTTTCAGAATAGATTTATATCAATTTGCTTAAATCGTTGAAATGTTAACTTTGTTTGGTTGACTAGGTTTTAACTAAACAAAGAAACATGGGAAATATGGTGAAGAGGACGTTTGATATCCTTGCTTGGTGTGAGATAAACTATCCTCGTGAAGATGCTCTTGGAGGAAAAGCCAATGGAAAATGGTACACTTACTCGACTTCAGAATATAAGGTAAAGTCGCATCAGTTGGCCATGGGGATGCTGGCTCTGGGACTTCAAAAAGGAGATAAAGTTGCTACGGTAACGACCAACCGGCCGGAATGGAATTTTGTGGATATGGGGTTAGCGATGGCAGGGTTGGTTCATGTCCCCATTTATCCCACCATTGGCGATGATGAATATCGATATATCCTGGAGCATGCCGATGTACACTATGTGATTGTAGGCGACTCTAAACTTTTTGAGAAAATCAGTGCAGTGGCGGCAGAAATTCCCGGAATTAAAGGAATTTATGCATTTGAAGATTTTGAAGGCTGCCCGCATTTTAGAGAGATAATGGAACTGGGAGAAAGCAAGCAAACCGAATGGGGTTCGCGGTTAGAGCAAATTAAAGCATCAATTTCTGCCGATGATTTGGCAACCATCATTTATACTTCAGGCACCACGGGGGTTCCCAAAGGTGTCATGCTTACACAGGAAAACTTGGTGTCCAATTTTACAACTCATGCCAAGATGCATGATTTGGGCAAAGATCACCGGGTTATTAGTTTTCTTCCACTTTGCCATGTGTATGAGCGAAGTGTAAACTATCACTTTCAGTATAAAGGAATGGGCGTTTATTACGTCGGGAATCTGGGGCAAATTGTGCCGGCGATAAAAGAAATAAAGCCACACATGTTTAATTCTGTTCCGCGCTTGCTGGAGCGCGTTTATGACGGTTTTATATCGAAAGGGAAAGAGCTTACCGGCATTAAGAAAGGCATTTATTTTTGGGCAATTAGCTTAACCCGCCATTTCGAATACAACAGAAAATATAACCTGTCTCTCCGGATGAGAATACGAATAGCGGACAAGTTGGTATACTCTAAATGGCGCGAAGCTTTAGGTAACAACATTGTGTATGTAGTGTCGGGCGGCGCGGCTTTGCAACCTCGGATTGCAAGGGTTTTGGGTATGGCCGGAATGTATACCTTAGAAGGCTACGGATTGACCGAAACATCCCCGGTAATTGCGGTCAACAATCCGGCATTGGGGCAAATGAAGGTGGGAACCGTCGGCCCTGTGCTTGAGAATGTAGAAGTGCGGATTGCTGATGATGGTGAGATTCTTTGCAAAGGACCAACGGTGATGAAAGGCTACTATAAAGCTCCGGAGCTAACAGCTGAAGTGATTGATGAAGATGGTTGGTTTCATACTGGCGATATTGGTGTGCTGGAGGAAGGCAAGTACCTGAAAATTACAGATCGCAAAAAAGAGATGTTCAAGATGTCTGGAGGGAAGTACATTGCTCCGCAGATGATTGAAAATAAGCTGAAAGAATCTTTTTTTATTGAGCAGGCTATGGTGATTGGTGAAAATGAAAAGTTTGCCAGTGCGCTGATATCTCCTAATTTTGAATATTTGCACGACTGGTGCTCGCAGCACAAGATTCATTTTCGTGACAATGAAGAGCTGGTACAAAAGAAAGAGGTTAATACTCAGTTTTTCAAGGAAGTGACTGCCATCAATAAGACCTTGGGGCAGCATGAAGAAATCAAGCGTTTTCGCTTGGTTTGTGAAGAATGGACACCTCAAACAGGCGATCTTTCGCCTACCTTAAAGCTGAAGCGCAATTTTGTTACCAAAAAGTATCAACACATTATTGATGCTATTTATGCCACGAAGACAACCAATGGGGGGAATGGATTAAAACTGCCGAAAGTGAAAGTCAATCTCCGGTTTGATATGAATGAATTATTGAAGAAGTTCAAGCTTTAATATACAACAAGAGGCTGTGCTCTTTCGAGACAGCCTCTTGTCGATTGTTTCTCTGTGAATTTGAATCAAGAGGTTAAACGATGACTCTGCTCCAAGGAATAGCTGCCAGCATAATGATATAGGCAATTCCGAAGAAGATGAGTGAGATACCGAATTTTTTCCGTGGTTGCACTGCTTTTTTAGACTTGCTGCGACCGATATGAACCAAGACAACGGCAATCAACATCATCAGGAAATGCTCGACAGCGTAAAAGCGTAAATCAGCGTTTTTCATAGCAGCACCAAAATTCTGGAATGCAGCGTTAGTAATAGGGCTTAAAAAAAAGTAAAGTACCAGTCCGGTCAGTAATTGAAGATCCATGGCGGCTGTAAAGATGATTCCCAAAATATTGTCTGACTTTTTCCAGCTTTTCTGGCTAAACCAACCCATGAAATACTTGAGCAGGGTGACTAACGCAACCAATAAAATTAACCACCGTAACGTATTATGCAGATGTAAAAATCCAGTGTACATAGTTTCAGTTTTAAATTATTCTCCTAAAACGTTTTCCCGGCCTTTTGGTTGAAAATATTTTGTTGAATCGGAGGATTTCGACCGAATGCCTGGGAAGCCGACTAAATTTAGTTTTCAGCTTATGAATGAATGTGCTTGCTAAGGCATTCGTTGAGGTTTTCAGTGTGAACGAAAAAGATGTCCTGTGATTCCTGTTCCTTAGCCGGTCTTAACTCTCCGTTTAGTAGGATAAAGGCTTTAAATCCTCTGGCTCTGAAAAAGTCAAGCATTTTTTTACGGTTGGTTCCTCCACTTTCAACCAAGAGCGTTGGTTTAAACCGATTGATCAACGCCTCCATCTCGGGTAGAACAACGGTTTCAAATCCTTCAATGTCGCATTTGATAAAATTGAGTTGGTCCAAATTTGCGAACAATTCACTTCCGCGTCTCATCTCGGCCTCCGAAATAATGTCAGTTCCGTCAGCAGCAATACTGGATTTGTCGATTACAAAATGGGACCCAGATCCCACATAACCTTTTTTTACACGGGTGTTGTTTCCCAATTGAATACCTTTGTTTTCTTCGCCTAAGGCAAACGGATAAATCAGTACGTTTTTTCGGCGTTTGGTGTTCTTTTGAAGAACATGACGAACGGGCGCTACCGGTTCTACGGAATGCACCTGCCCTTGCTTGCCTACCAGCTTTGAAAAACAAACCGTTAGGTAGCCCAAGTTGGCACCAATGTCAATCACCACATCGCCATGGTGAACGAATTTATTCAAAAAGTAAGGATATTCAAACGATTTGCTGAGTTTTAATAAACCGGTGTTGAAGGTGAAGAAATACGCTTTGCTTAGTACGAAAAGGTAATTTTCAAACGAGAGTGACCGGTAGAGTACGGTCCGGATAAAAACGCCAATTTTTTTCATTGGTTGGGTTGATTCAGATTTTTTTTGCAATAGCGGCGGGATAACTCGATTTTTATGCCACCTACATTGCAAATATAGTATTTCCTTTTGCTTTATTGCTTGTCGCGTGCTTCCCTTGTGGGGCATGGCATTACTTTTTTTTGAGTCTGAGTGCCTCTAAAAAAGAAGGTATTTCCGAGTTCTTTAGATTATTTAAGTTCCTTTTTTGTAAAAACTTGTTAATGCTGTTGTAGAAGTTTGTGATTGATTTCCCAATTGAGTGGATTTTAATTTATTTAGCTAACTAAATGTACAGGCAGCATGATTCAAACTACGTGTATTCTCTTTTGTCGATGTGGAGCTGGTGTAATTTCTTCGGAAAAGGTCGACCAATTGGCTGCGGCTTTTCATCAATTGGACGCCAATGTGTATGAGCTAAGTGACTTGTGTGCTCTTGCGGTTCACGAAAAAGATGTATTGGAGGCGATTGCAAATAGATACACATGCAAAATTATTGTTGCGTGCTATCCTCGTGCAGTTAAAAATATGTTTCGACAGGTTGCCGTTGAACTGGACGATTTTGAGGTGTTGAATTTTAAGGTACTCGCAGCAGATCAAATTTTGGATAAGTTGAAAAAGGACTATCAACTAGTGGAAGGTAAAGCGCGCTATCAAATCCAACTTAGTGAGTTGAAGGTGCCAGCTTGGTTTCCGGTGATCGATGAATCGCTTTGTACGCTTTGTGGACAATGTGCACGTTTTTGTCTGTTTGGGGTGTATGCCTACAACAAAAAAAGCCTGACGGTGGTCAATCCACTGGCTTGCAAAAATAATTGTCCGGCCTGTGGCCGAACCTGTCCTGCATCGGCCATTATGTTTCCACGGCTGGCCGAAAAATCGGTGTTGGCAGGTGCCGATCCGGCTCAAAAGGGCGAAGTTTCATCGGGGGAAAAGGAGGGCTTGTTTGTTCTGCTGAATGAACGCAACCAGCGGCGAAAGTCGATTTTTAAGCAGGGTGTGGTGCGGTTGGCAGAAGAAGAGCGCCGAAAGGCATTGCAAGAGTTTAAAAAAGGGATTGAAAAAGGGAAATAGCATGCTGAAACAACTATTGTTTAAGACGGATAAAAAGTGTCTGTATAAGTTTGTTTACAACCTTGGAATTAAAGGAACACTGAGCTTTAATCGTTTTCAGAAACGACTGAAAAAGGGCACGTTTTTCCCTGCGTTTCATTTTATTTCGGTGACTGATGATTGCAACCTGAATTGTCAGGGATGTTGGGTGACGGGTAAAAAGAAAAACAGCCGTCTGACAGCTGAGCAAGTTGATAAGATCATAACAGAAACTAAAGCACAGGGTTCTTATTTCTTTGGAATTCTGGGCGGCGAACCTTTGCTGTATAAACCGCTTTTCAATATCTTCAAAAAACATAGCGATTGCTATTTTCAGCTGTTTACCAATGGCACCTTGTTGTCGCCAGAAGTGGCGGAGAAGTTGAGGCAGTGTGCCAACGTTTCGCCCTTGATTAGTTTTGAGGGTGATGAAGAAGTGGCTGATGTGCGTCGAGGTGGTGAGCATGTTTATCAGCGCACCCAACAGGCTATTGACGACGCAACCGGAGCAGGACTCGTTACCGGCGTGGCTATGAGTGTTTGCAAATCCAATCTGGATTTGGCACTATCACCTGATTTTATTCAATCGCTGATCAAAAAAGGGGTCACTTACCTCTGGTATTATATTTTTCGGCCGGTTGGCGAAAATGCCTCTGCCACCTTATGTCTTAGCCAGGACGAGATACAACAGCTTCGACAACACATGGTTGAAGCGCGCACCAAATACAAATTGGTTATTATTGATGCCTATTGGGATGGCGAAGGACGCGGATTGTGTCCGGCAGCTTCGGGCTTAAGCCATCATATCAATGCATCGGGTTATGTTGAGCCTTGTCCTGTTATTCAGTTTGCTACGGACAAGGTTGGCGAAAAACCGTTGGCTGAGATTTATCGCTCGTCTGGCTTTTTGAAGGAGTTGAAGCTGGAGATTCCGAAGAAAACTTCGGGCTGTATCATCATGGAGGACCCGCAATGGCTGGTTGATTATGCGGAGAAGCATGGTGCGGAAGATACTTCGGGGAGAGGTAATGAGGCCGAACGATTACGCGCGATGGAGCAAGTGTGTAGTCATGGTTCGGGGAAACCCATTCCGGAAAAAAACTGGGTGTATCGATTTGCTAAAAAACGTGCCTTCTTTGGATTGGGCGCATACGGATAAGAAGGATGATCAAAACACAACGACGATTAAAAGTGCCTACAGACGTTAAGCTGCGGAGTGCGCTTCGAAAGGAAGCGACCCGGCTGATTGCGCAGAAAAATATTCTGCCGCCAGCTGATTTTGACCGCCTGCAAGAGCTAGCACAAGAAGTTATTCAGCAACTTGGTATCGATGAGAATTACCTCGATTTTACCATTGTGCTTTGTGGTAATGAAATTTGGCGTGAAGTGGTGGCTGCGACTCCTTTCGAGCGTCGTTTGCTTTTGTTGCCACAATGTTTGAAAAACACACAAAGTTGCCAAGGCGAAGTGGATTCGTTGGGGTTGATTTGTGCCGGATGCAAAGGTTGCCAGATTGATTCGGTGCTGAATAAAGCGGAAGCTTTGGGCTACACCACGCTTGTTGCCGAAGGAACAACAGTGGCTGTTGGCTTGGTTGAGGAAGGCGCCATCGATGCCGTGATAGGAGTGAGCTGCATGCCGGTGTTGCAGCGATCGTTTGAGCCGGTTTCGCGGGCTGCAGTGCCTGTGTTGGGCTTGCCGCTGTTATTTGATGGTTGCGAAAATACCAATGTCGATTACGGTTGGTTGTTTGAAGAAATGCACCGCTTGAAGCCGAATCCTGAAAAGCAGCCTCTGTCGGTTTCCTTGCTGAAAGACCAGGTTGCTGATTATTTTACGGACTTCACCCTGCAGGAATTTTTTCTGGCCAATGATGCGACGGAAAAACTGGCGAAACAAGTGCTGGTCATGGGTGGACAGCGCATCCGACCTTTATTGACAGTCTTGGCATACCGGTCTTATGCGAACGAGTTTCAGGAAGGTGTTCAAGCCAAGATGGCCATCATCATTGAGTGCTTTCATAAGGCATCACTTATTCATGATGACATTGAAGATGATGATGATTTTCGGTATGATCAGGAAACCTTGCATAAAACACATGGAATTCCCCTGGCGATTAACGTTGGCGATTATCTGATAGGGAAAGGTTATCAATTGTTGGCTGATCTTCCAATCGAACCTGCTATTCTGGCTGAGTCCTTGCGCGTGGTGGCTTCTTCTCATTTGAACCTGGCTACCGGGCAGGGAGCTGATTTGATGCTGGGACAGCATCGGCAAGCGATGACGATAGATGAAGTTTTAAAGATATTCACTCAGAAAACCGGTGAAGCTGTAAAAGTAGCCTTGTTGTTTGGGGCGATCAATGGTGGAGCACCTGCTGATGAACTCAGGCGTTTGCAGATTTTTTCCGACTGGTTTGGTATAGCCTATCAGATTCGCGATGATTTGCATGAATTTCGCGATGAACAGCATCAGGAACAGGTTGATCATTTCCCCTTTTTACTGGCCTTGCTGAATGAACGCTTCATTGAAAACGGAAAACAAGAGCGGCTGGCGGAGTTGGAGCAGACGAATTTCAGCCAATTGCGCCGCGTAATTATCGATGAACAGATTGATGAATACGCTGAAGCTTTCTTGAACTTGTATGTTGACAAGTGTTATGGAGAACTGGATCAACTTCAGAATTTGAAACTGAAATTAAGTCTATATGGAGTAATGGGGAAAATTTTCTGATTACCTGAAGCATGAGTCCCTCCCTAAATTATATACCGATCTACCAACAATTAATCAAACACGTGCAAGCTGGATTGAGCTTGCTTGATGCGGATAGCCAAAAGGAAATTAGCCTGTTTGTTTCGGATCAGCAGCATGCGAGTGGTGCTTTTATGGATCGTGGTGAGCGCCCGGATTTGTATTATTCGCTTTTTGGTTATTGGCTGACTTCGGCTATGAATAAGACAGATGAGCTGGAGCGGTTGAAAGACTTTGTCCGGAATCGGAAGGAAGAGCAAAGTTCTGTTGACCGTTTTGCCTTGATGCTGATTCAACAAGGCTTGTGTCAGAAAAAAATAAATAGTATCGCTTTGCTTAAGGAGCTTGTGAATGGAGATCATGCGATAAATTTCTCGTATCAACTTTTTTTATTTCTGCTGCTTTTTGATGCTCGTTATGGGACAAATCCCAGGATGGCTGCCATCCTTCGAATGTTGTTGCGGGTTTATAAATCACCGGCAAGTGTGCCATGCAGCTTGATTGCTGCATTAGCCGTAGCCCGGCATGAAGTAGGATTGCCGGTGGCTAAAATGCAACGGCAATTGCTGACTTACTTTGAAGATGGAATTGGTTTTCGAGCATTTGAGCAGTTGAGAACCGGTGATCTCTTATCGATGGGCGTGACTTTGTTCGCTTTGCATAAAACCGGATTTGATTGTCGGCTGATGGCCCCGACTTGCTTTAATTTTATTCAGCATAATTTCGAGCGTGGTGCCTTTTTATCGGGCGATGGCGATGAAACCCGGGATGTGGAATACACTTTTTATGGCTTACTGGCTTTGGGCTGTTTAAATAACGATGAACCGGATTAAACATGGATGAACATGATAAGAGATGATTTGCAAAAGCGTTTTGAGGAACTGTCAGGTATTTTGCTGGAGGAGATGAATCCGGAAGGTTACTGGACGGGCGAACTATCGTCCAGCGCTCTGGGAGTGGCGGTTGCTATTGCGGCACTTCACTTCCACGACAAGGAAGCCAATCAAGCCCAAATACAAAAAGGATTGAGCTGGTTGCACTGTCATGTAAATGTCGATGGGAGTTTTGGTGATACGCCTGAAAGTCCGGGCAATATGAGTACAAGTCTGCTAGTTTATGCTGCCACCAGCCTGTATGTCAGCACGAATCAGGCGACAGCCGCTTTGCAGACTAAAATATCATGCTATTTGGCTGGTCAGGGCATTGATGTGCACGCGCCTCAGGTTGCCGAGGCCATTCTTAGTCATTACCAAAAAGATTATACGTTTTCTGTTCCAATTCTTACCATGTGTGGCTTGTGTGGAGTGCCTGGCAAAGAGGCTTTTCGGCATATTCCGCAGTTGCCTTTTGAGCTTTCGTTGTTACCCCGTAGTTTTTACCGAATGCTTAATTTAAGTGTGGTAAGCTATGCAATTCCTGCGCTTATTGCAGTGGGAATTGTGGTTTTCAAAAAGAAGAAATCGAGCGCTTTTGGGCGTTCGCTGAGAAGTTGGTCCATCAATCCAGCCTTGGACTTATTGCAAAAATTGATGCCATCCAGTGGCGGGTTTTTGGAAGCTATACCTTTGACTGCCTTTGTGTGTTTAAGTTTGATTGAAGCCGGATACAAAGATCGGGAGGTTGTTGATGGAGGAATTCAATTTCTAAAACGAACCCAGCGCGAAGATGGCAGCTGGCCGATTGATATTAATTTGTCGACTTGGGTAACCACTTTGTCTGTAAAAGCACTTCGAAACCTAAAAAATGAGGTGCTAAGACCGGAAGTGCAAATGCAGTTAGCCAATCATCTGAAGCGTGTTCAGAATCTAGCTATTCATCCCTTTAATGGGAGTCGGCCCGGAGGTTGGGGGTGGACCAATTACAGTGGTGCGGTTCCCGATGGTGACGATACTCCGGGTGCTATTTTAGCGCTTCTTCAACTTCAAGATAGAGAGGACGTTAAAAAGCAGGTATTGGAAGGATGCGACTGGCTGCTGCAACTTCAAAATAAGGATGGCGGATTTCCGACTTTTTCCAGGGGCTGGGGGAAGTTGCCGTTTGATCAGAGCTGTGCGGACTTGACCGGCCATGGTCTGCTTGCTTTGTCGGCCTGCGTTGATGCTTTTGAAGGGGAACTGGATCGGCCTCAGTTGAAACGTTATCGACGTGCCTTTAATCGCTCTTTGAGTTATTTGCAGAATCATCAGCGCTCGGATGGTAGTTGGTTGCCTCTCTGGTTTGGGAACCAGCAAACGGTGGATCATTCCAACCCAGTTTATGGGACGGCCAAGGTTTTGACTTATCTAAAGGATGCTGCCGCACATGGCTGGATGGCTGGATCGATTCAACAGCAGTTGCAGGATATGATTGGACCAGGTGAGCAGTTTTTAGTTTCGGTTCAGAATTCTGATGGCAGCTGGGGAGGAGCGAAGGGAATTGCCGGCTCGATGGAGGAAACGGCTTTGGCTGTTTCTGCTCTTTCTGGTGGGAAAGCGAACGCAGCCACTGATGCAGGATTAGGGTGGTTGGACCACTATTACCAGCATCATGGCTTGAAAGCTTCACCCATTGGGCTATATTTTGCCTCGCTTTGGTACGATGAAAAGTTGTATCCGCTAACAGCCTATCTTGAAGCTCTGGGCAGAATGCAGGGTGCTTAGTTATCCGTTTTTGTAATCAGCGATATGTGCTCTCCATCAGTCGTGTAGTAACTACCCATCAGATTAACGGTCAGACAGCTATGTACTGGGATAATTTCGACCAGGTCGCCCACATTGATCAGATGGAAATCCTTGTACGTTAATTTTAGAATGCCACTTTCCTGCGACATATCACAGAGGTAGTTTTTCTCGTCCAACAGAATCTTTTCTTTGTTTTTTCGAATCACAATTTGTCCGTAAAGACTTTTTCCGTCAATATTGATTATCGAGTCTTTGGAGATGTGAATGGCACCTCCGTAGATGGTGATTTCGTTGCGGGAGCCATGCTTGGCGATTACCGGACAAACCAGCCGAATGGCAATATCTTCAAAATAGCAGCTTCCCAGTTTGAGTTGCATGAGGTCGTAAAACACAAAGTTTCCGGGCCGAATTTCATCCACTCCGTCAAAGTTATCACAAATACTTTCGGATGGTGTGTCGCCCATGGATACGATTAGGTCGGGCCATTCTTTTTTATACCTGCTTTTAAGTGAGCGCATTTTAAGCAGAGCGTCAAAGTGGAAGTTGTAAATTTCATGCCTGGTTTTGGCTTTGTAGGTATGCCCGGCGTGGGTCAGAAAACCTTTAAACTCGAGTGCTGGTGTTTGTTTAATAATATCCAGCAAAGCATCTATCTGGTTGGTTTTACTGGCCATGATTCCGGTTCGGTTGTGGCCCGTATCGATTTCAATAAATAGACCTACCGGCGATTTCGTAAACTTAGCGAGCTGGACTAAAATGTCTTTGTTCTCGACGATTAAGTTGAGTTTTATTTTTTTTGCCAGCGAATTGATTTGGTTGATTTCCAGAATATTTACCGGCACGGCAATGGTGATGTCATCCCATCCGTATTGGGCAAAATAGGTGGCCATTTGAACCGATGACACGGTGATGGCGGTTACACCATAATGACGGAACCATTCTCCCACCACAGCCGATTGATGGGTTTTAAAATGTGGTCTGAAAAGCAGATTTTTGGCTTTCGCTTTTTCAGCCATTCGATCAATATTTCGTAAACAAACCTCTTTATCAAGGATTAAGGTCGGGCGCACAATGTTCATAAACGTTCATTCATTTTTGATTTCAGTAAACTGCTATCCAAAACTTTTCTTTCTCAGAAAAATTTTTGAACGTCCCCTTTGCAAAACCGTTTCGGTTTTACTTCTTCTCTTTATTAAATCGCAATGACTTATTCTTTGCAGATTGACCCTTTGACCCCATTTTTGTTCAAAAAAACTGGCCATTTCACACACTAAAAAATACCAGAGGAGAATGCATTTACAAATGGATTCGCGGGTGTTGTAGAATTAAGTCCGTTAAAAGTAATATTTTAATGGAACTTTCGAAAGAAATTGAACTGTTTTTAAATGAAAAAGAGCCCTAAAAAAGGGCTCTTTTGAGAGTATTGTAATTTGAAGTTGTTATTCTTTTCCGGTGTGAATGGTCTGTGCTCGGTTAGGACCTACCGATGTGATGGTAATTGGAATTCCGGTTTCGTCTTCGATGAAGTTGATATAGCTGTTTAACTCTTCTGGAAACTCATTAGGATGGGTTAGTTGAGTTAAATCAGTTTTCCAGCCTGGAAGTTCAACGTAAATTGGTTTTACCTGGTCGTCCAGTTCAAAGGGGAATTTGTCGACAACCTCGCCATCAATTTCGTACCCAACACAAACTTTAATAGTGTTAAAGTCGTCCAGAACATCGCCTTTCATCATGAAAAGTTCAGTTACTCCGTTAATCATGATCGAGTACTTCAGTGCAACCAAGTCTAACCAGCCGCAACGCCTTGGACGGCCCGTTGTTGATCCGTATTCATTGCCAGCATCGCGTAATTTTTGCCCGGTTTCGCAGTGTAGTTCCGTTGGGAATGGTCCCATACCAACACGGGTGCAGTAAGCTTTAAAGATTCCGAAAACTTTGCCAATCTTTTGCGGTGCGATTCCCAGGCCTGTGCAGGCTCCGGCGCAGATCGTATTCGATGAGGTTACAAAGGGGTAGGAGCCAAAATCAATGTCAAGCAATGTTCCTTGTGCACCTTCAGCTAATACCGATTTGTCATCCAGCAACAGGTCATTGACCATGTGCTCACTATCAACAAAGGTAAATTCTTTTAAAATCTCAATGGCTTCAAACCATTCCTTTTCAACTTGGGCAAGGAGTTCCTTGTAATCAAATTGAAAGAACTTTTCGAGCATGTCCTTATGGGCATTGGTTCGCTGAGCGTATTTTTCATCGAAGTTTTCGCCCAAGTCGCCAACACGAAGGCCATCACGACCAATTTTATCTTTATAAGTGGGGCCAATACCTTTCAAGGTAGAGCCGATTTTTGTATCACCTTTGGCTGCTTCCGAAGCGGCGTCAAGCAATTTGTGTGTTGGTAAAATGAGGTGGGCTTTTTTTGAGATGTAAAGGTTTTTGTGCAAGTCCAGCCCATGTTTTTTCAAAGAGTCAATTTCTTTTTTGAAAACCAAGGGGTCGAGCACAACGCCGTTTCCGATGAGGTTAACTTTGTTCTCGTGAAAGATTCCCGACGGGATGGAGTGTAGTACTTGTTTGAAGTCGTTGATTTCTAGGGTGTGCCCGGCGTTGGGGCCGCCTTGAAACCTAGATATGGCATCATATTTTGGAGTTAAGACGTCAACAATCTTTCCTTTTCCTTCGTCTCCCCATTGGAGACCTAAAATTACATCTACTTTCATTCTATTTGGATTACAATTTTTCAAGCATAATTAAACCGCAGAAATTAAGTCTTTCATTCCGAAAGGGTTCTGCGGTGCCAAATTGTTTATTATTTGGCGAATAAAATTACAAATTATTTTTTCATTCGGGCATAAAAAAACCTCTGTTTCATCAGAGGCTGTTTATTTATAATGAGTATAAAACAAGTTAAGGTTCAATACTTTCCCCATAGATGTATAAGGTATGGTGGGAAAGTTTGAAATTATACTTCAAACAGGCTTCCTCAATGATTTCACGAATGCGTGGATCGTAAAACTCCTTGACAACACCGTTGTTGGTGTCAATCAGGTGATCGTGTTGCAGGGTCGCAAATGCTTTTTCGAACTGAGCAATGTTTTTACCAAACTGATGCTTAACAACTAGTTTGCATTCTAATAACAGGTCAATTGTGTTATATAAGGTGGCTCTGCTTACCCGGTAATTTTTATTTTTCATCGAAATGTAGAGCGATTCAATATCAAAATGGCCTTCACGAGAGTAAATCTCGTCAAGAATAGCAAATCGCTCTGGGGTCTTTCGGTGCCCATTCTTCTCCAGGTATTCTGTGAACATGTTTTTCACAGTATCTTTTGTTTTATGGCTATTCATATTTAAACCAATTTAAAATAAAGCACAAAAGTAGTAAAAATTGGTGATTGTTTAGACTAAATATAAACTAATTCTCAATTTTTTCAATCCGCTCAATGGTGTCTATTCCTTTGATTTTCATTAATCGTGAAATTAATTTATTCAAGTCTTCGAGGTTGTGAATGTAGATGAACAGGTCTCCTTCAAAGATTCCATCGTGGGTGTCGAACATGACGGTACGCATGTTGATATTGTTTTGCTTTGAAATGATGTTGGTTACTTCGCTAACGATGCCAATACGATCGAAGCCATTGATTTTGATGCGAGTGAGGTATGATCGTTTCTTGAAGTTAGTCCATTCGGCAGTAATAATCCGATCACCTTGTTGCGACATCAGTTTGTTTGCTTCGGGGCAATTGCGTTTATGGATGGTGACGTGGTTGTTTGAGTTCAAGTAGCCGAGTACATTATCTCCCGGAATAGGTTGGCAGCATTTGGCGAGAGTGTAGGTGCTTTCATCTGGGTCTTCTTTTAGCAAGAACGTGTTTTTCTTGTTAATTTGCGTTTTTGGCAATTCAAGCTCTAATTCATTCTCTTCATTTTTATTTTTGCCGAAGGATAGTTTCCAATATTTGGCTAGCTTGTTTTCACGTCGTGATTTTAAAATGCTTTCCAAATCATCAATCTGGATGAATCTCATGCCGACATGGGCGTAAAGTTGGTCTTTGTTTGACAAGTTATAGTGTGAAGTCAGCTTTTTTAAGGTATCAGCTGAAGGTTTGATCTTGTGTTCCTTTAACTTTCTCTCAATTATTTCGCGGCCTTTTTCAAGGTGCATTTTTTTGTCCATCTTAAAGGCCTGCTTTACCTTAGTCTTTGCTTTGGCAGTGGACATGAATTGCAGCCATGAAAGGTCGGGGTTTTGGGTTTTGGAGGTCAGTAATTCAACCTGATCTCCACTTTGCAGAACATAACTTAGAGGAACCAGTTTGTGGTTGATTTTAGCTCCAATACAGTGGTTCCCGAGATCAGTGTGGATCTCGTAGGCGAAATCGATTACTGTTGCTCCTTTGGGCAAGTTGATCATATCTCCTTTTGGGGTGAAGATGACAATTTCGGAAGAAAACAAATTCATTTTGAACTGGTCCAGAAATTCCATGGCATCGGATTCCGGGTTTTGCAGCATCTCCCGTATTTTCTCGAGCCACCTGTCCAGTTCTGTCTCAGGCGATTGAACTCCTTTGTATTTGTAGTTGTAATGGGCTGCAAAGCCACGTTCTGCAACTTCATCCATGCGTTCAGTCCGTATTTGTACTTCAACCCATTTTCCTTCCGGCCCCATTACGGTGACATGAAGTGCCTCATAGCCATTAGCTTTGGGGATGGTAATCCAGTCACGAATTCGGTCAGGCTTCGGTTTGTAGATGTCTGTAATCAAGGAAAGGATGTCGAAACACT
This sequence comes from Sunxiuqinia sp. sy24, assembly GCF_052677165.1. Taxonomy (NCBI): domain Bacteria; kingdom Pseudomonadati; phylum Bacteroidota; class Bacteroidia; order Marinilabiliales; family Prolixibacteraceae; genus Sunxiuqinia; species Sunxiuqinia sp. sy24. The sequence goes on along the minus strand of NZ_JBQYLH010000012.1, from coordinate 87,401 downwards.
GTCTTTTCTCCGAAACATTGGGCTTGGGCTTAAATACAATCCGGATGGCCATCAAATCATATACCTCATCGAAGGAAACGCCTTTGGTTTGCATTTTATTCCAGATGGAGTAGATTGATTTTAGTCTTCCGGAAACAGCAAAATCAATGTCTTCATTTTCGAGCTGATCCTGAATGGGTTTTATGAACTCATCCACTAGGTATTCTCTTCGCTCGCGCTGACTGTGAAGTCGGAATACTATCTGGTTGTAGGTTTCCGGTTGTTTGTATTTCAGGCTGAGGTCTTCCAGTTCAGTTTTGATGGAATAAAGTCCCAGGCGGTGGGCTAAGGGAGCAAATATATAAAGGGTTTCGGCGGCAATCTTTAGTTGTTTGGGAAGTGGCATGCTATCCAGCGTGCGCATGTTGTGAAGCCTGTCGGCTAGCTTGATCAGAATCACCCGGACATCATCTGAAAGGGTCATCAGCATTTTGCGGAAATTGGTTGCTTGTTTTGAGTCGTGCTGGGCAGTGATTTCATCGGACAGCTTTGTTAGCCCATCGACAACTTTGCTGACTTTTTCGCCGAAAAGGTTTTGGATATCGTCCAGCGAATAGTCGGTGTCTTCAACAACATCGTGCAGAATGGCTGAAATGATGGAGGTGGCTCCCAATCCCATTTCTCCCGAAACAATTTGAGCAACGGCCAGTGGGTGAATAATATAGGGTTCGCCGGATTTGCGTTTGACGCCAGCATGGGCGCTGTTTGCAAATTCAAAAGCTTTTCGAATGCGCTCACGTCCCTCATCGGTAATTCGCTGGGCAAATGTGTTGGTCAAATTATCGTAATAGTCAGCAATTAATCGCTGCTCTGCTTTCGTCTGTAGTTTATTTATCTCCGTCATGCAACAAGTATTGATGCCTTTTTCAATTTGCAAAAGGTAAATATAGTCTATTTCTTATAAAATCGGCTCGGGCTAGAGCTTGAAGCAACCAGATTTCACCCATCGTTAATGAAAGCATTAAGTGGTTGTATTTGTTCAGTCTGGTAGAATTATATTCTGAAAAAGAGTGGGCTTTTAAGGCTTGTTTAGTGAGTCATAAACCGACAGAAAGGCTTGAACCATATTTGCCCAGGAAAATCTCTTTTTTTCTTCGATGATATTATGCTCGAACATTGCTTGTCGTTTGTTGTCGTAAAAATCGAAAATAGCATTGGCAATGGCCTTTTCGTCTGGTTCTACCACGTAGCCAATTTTTTGGTCTGGAATAATTTCAGAAAGCCCGCCTACATTGGTAACCAACATTGCTTTTTCAAAATGGTAGCCAATTTGTGTAACGCCGCTTTGTGTGGCACTTTTATAGGGTTGCACAATCAAGTCGGCAGCACTGAAATACTGATTCACTTTTTCATTGGGGATAAAGTCAGTATGTAGCAATACCCGGTCGTTGAGTTTTAATTCGGACAACATTTCGAGGTAAGGCTCAGGTTTGGTGTAAAACTCACCGGCGACAATCAGTTTCACTGCTAGCTTTTGTAGTCGTTCATCAGCAAACGCTTTTAGCAGAATGTCTAGCCCTTTGTATTCGCGAATAAACCCAAAGAAAAGCAAGTAACTGGTTTTGGGCTCAAGCTGTAATAAGCTTTTTGCTTTGGACTGTTCCAGTTTGTTACCAAAATTATCGAACAGCGGGTGGGGACAAAGTGCACGGGGAAGCTTGGGGTTAAAGAGATCAATGTCGTTGATTACCGATTGTGACATGGCCACCATGCCGTCAATGCTTTTCATGAAATAGCTGGTTAGCAGCTGATCGCCGGGGCGCTTTTCATGCGGGACAATATTGTCGGCAAGGCAAATGACTTTGGTGTGTTTGTTTTTGCGGACCATACGGCAAATTGTTCCCAAAACGGGCCCCATAAATGGTAGCCAATACCGAACCATGAGCAGATCGGGTTTCTCTTTCCGAATGCGTCTCCCAATGCGAATCCAGTTAAGCGGGTTAATGGAGTTAACGGTTCGCTTGATGTTTAAGTTGGCTGGCGCTTGACCATCAACGTATTGCGATTTCCCAGGGAATAGAAGTGAAGGGTATTGAACGGTAAACGTTTCTATCTCCACCTGGTGACCTTGATTTTGGAATTCTTGTGCAAGTCGTTCATTGTACGATGCCAATCCTCCGCGAAACGGATAAGCCGGACCTATTATTTTGATGGTTTTAGTCATTTCAAGTAGGGTGTTTTGAGTTTCGAACCTCTAATCGATACATTTATCGGTTCTTTGTTGTGTCAGCAAATTTGCAACATGTTTATCAATCGGGAAAGTGAATTCGTCAGAATTTAAGTCCTCCAGTTTTACCTACCGAAATGATTGCTGGCCGTTTTGCATGATTTCAAAATCGAAAGGCCTTTTTGATATCCTAAAATTGAGTGGTGGTTTAAGCCGTGCTTTGTAATAGATACTAATGAGTTGATGATTCCCATAAAATTGCGCTTTCTGATAAATATTGGTGGTATAGAAATGGGTGAATGATTCAATGTCCTGCAGGCAATCCTCCTGCATTTCTCGTTTCAAACAGTCAATGGTTCCTTCGCCAAACTGTAAGCCCCCGCCAGGGGATTTGGTCATTTTTGTATTCAACTGAAATTCGTCTGTAAGCAGAATTTTCTGCTTATCATTGATGAATAGGCCGTAAACGCGAATGGTAAATTGATTGGCAAGTGTTGGTTTCATGCCGTCAGGTTTTGCGCGACGAAGGTGATAATTTCTTTGAGCTGGTGGGGCTCAAACCAATGTATATCCTGATCTTTTCGTAGCCATGTTAACTGTTTTCGGGCGTAGCGTCGCGTATTTCGTTTGATAAGTTCGACCGCCTTCTCCATGCTGACCTCGCCATTAAAATAAGCAAAGAGCTCTTTGTACCCGACCGTGTTGAGAGAGTTTAGATGCTTGAACGGATAGATGCTTCGCGCTTCTTCTTCCAGGCCAGCCTCCATCATTTGATCTACGCGTTGGTTGATTTGGTTGTACAGCTTTTCGCGTTCCATGTTCAAGCCAATTTTCAGGATGTTGAACGGGCGTTTTTTTGTTATTTCCTTTCGGAAAGAAGAATAGGGTTTGCCAGTCATCAGGCAAACTTCCAGCGCTCGAATCAAGCGCTTGGGGTTTTTTAGGTCGACTTGTTGGTAGTAGGCGGCATCAAGTTGCTTTAATTTCAGGCGTAGATGTTCAATGCCTTTTTCCTCGAAATCATCGGTCAGCTTTTTACGAATTTCAAGGTCAACATCAGGTTGTTCATCAATTCCTTTGCAAACTGCGTCAACATAGAGCATTGAGCCTCCGGTCATAATCAATACATCCAGTTTGTCGAAGCACTTCGCAATTAAGTCCAAAGCGTCGGTTTCAAAACGACTGGCATTGTAATCATCATGAATTGAGTGGGAGTGGATGAGGTGATGGGGTGCCTGGCTCAGTTCTTCCGGTGTTGGAACTGCAGTGCCGATGGATAGTCCCCTGAAAAGTTGCCGCGAATCTGCGGACAGTATTTCGGTTTGGAAATGTTTTGCAAGTTTTATGCTTAAAGAACTTTTCCCAATTCCGGTAGGCCCTTGAACGACTAGTAATGTTTTCTCCATTCGTTATTATTCATTGAATGGGCAAAGGTAGTGGTTTTGGGAGAAAAAGGAAGGGGCCCCTTTAGTCCCCTTCAATAAGATCCTCCATTTCGCCAAAAATTTCGGTATAATCATCTAAATCACCATAATCCTGGTATTTATTCTCTTGATTGAGAATTTCGAGACCCTGGTCCTGTAATTCTTCTTCCAGAACTTGTGCAGGGGCATCACCTAGTTGATAGGTGACTTGGTTTTCTTGAAGATTCTTTTTCATGGATATTTCAGTTAATTCAATATAAAAAGATCTGTCATTAAAAAAATCAAACACATAGAGCAAACGTTGTCCTATGATTGAGATGATATTATGTAGTTGGGTTCTTCCCATGATTTCTTTTTGGGTCCCATTTCTACCAAAATCTAAGAATGTAATTTCTAATTGTTTTCCGTAGTTTTCACCAGCAATAAAAAAAGAAGCAAGTTGATCGGAACTGTAGTTGCAGCATTTTTGTATACACCAGTGTAAATCGGCAAAACTGCTTCCGCTATCTATCTCCACTATTCTTAAAAAATCAGTATTCTCAATAGAAGTTATTTTAAACTGGTATACCATTCAGTATTTTTAGTTGTTATTTCGAAATTCTAGTTGTTTTGATGCCTTAGGAGCACACAGGTTTTTTAAACGGCGATGGGTTTGGAAAGGTTAGGTTATAAATGTTAAAAAAGATTAATTACGATTTGCAATGGTGTTGGTGGTTGGTAGTTAGAGCGTTGGAGTGGTTTTTTTGTTTGGGGCGGCGGTGTGTTTTTGTGAAGAATCGAACTTATTCTTCGGTCATTCGATGAATATTTGATTTGATGATTCTATTTTTTTATAAGCGGATTCGTTGTTTTCCTGCGAATAAATTTTGAACTTGAAATCCGTTATATTTACATTTCAATCCTGAGACCAATAAAAACAGACTCAGAATCAATCTAGATCGAAAATATGCAATACCGCGGGCTACTCTATGAGAATTTGAAGATTTCACTTCAGTCAATACGGTCAAATTTGCTACGAACAATTCTGACGGTATTAATTATTGCTGTTGGGATTACGGCTTTGGTTGGAATTCTGACAGCCATAGATTCTATCAAATCATCGATAACCAATGAGTTTACCTTTATGGGAGCTAATACTTTTTCCATAACATCGCGAGGAATGAATGTGCAGGTTGGGAATGAGCGAATCCGAACAAAGAATCATGCTTATATTAGTTATTATCAGGCTCAAGAGTTTAAGGAACTGTTTGATTTTCCGGCCATGGTGGCTATTTCGGTAACGGCAACAGGTACGGCAACCGTGAAGTATGGTTCAGAGAAGTCAAATCCGAATGTGACGGTTCGTGGGGTGGATGAGAATTATATTCTCGCTTCTGGCTTCGAAATCGGACGGGGCCGCAACCTCATGCGGGCTGATCTGGATGTTGGGGCTAATGTGGTGGTTATCGGAGATGGACTGGTAAGGCGTTTGTTTGGTAAAGAGGCAAACCCCTTGCAAAAGGAAATCAGTATTGGTGGCGGCCGCTATCGGGTTGTTGGAACACTGAAATCTAAAGGAGGAGGGTTTGGGGATAATGGCGATGAGATTTGTTTACTCCCATACTCCAATGTAAGAACCTATTTTTCACGGCCTCAGATGAATTTTACGGTTCAGGTTAAGGTGACTAACACACAGTTGGTCGATGCTGCGATTGGTGAAGCAGAGGGTGCTTTTCGAGTGGTTCGGGGTTTGAGCCCGTTGGATGAAACAGATTTCAACATAGAAAAGAGCGATAACCTGGTAAATATGCTTTTGAATAACATTAAAAATATTACGCTGGTAGCTACCATTATTGGCATGATTACCTTGTTTGGTGCTGCTGTTGGCTTGATGAATATTATGCTCGTTTCGGTTACGGAGCGAACACGGGAGATTGGAGTTCGAAAAGCGATTGGAGCTAATGGTGGCTTAATCCGGCAACAGTTTTTGATGGAGGCTGTGGTGATTGGTCAGATTGGAGGCGCTTTGGGAATTGTGCTCGGAATCTTAGTGGGCAATATTGTTTCCGTCCTGATTGGAAGCTCCTTTATTGTTCCCTGGCTTTGGATTATCACCGGCGTTGTGTTGTGTTTTGGCGTGGGGATTATTTCTGGTTATTATCCTGCGCAGAAGGCTGCTCGGATGGACCCCATTGAGAGTTTGCGCCATGAATAGATGGCGGTGGATAATAAAGCAGTCCGGATTTAGAACTTCAGGTTTATAAAGTGAGGACTCAGGCTGCGATGTTTGCTCAGAACTATTGGTAAATTGAACCCCTTATTCAGCTTCAATACGAAAAAAAAGGCTTTCCGTCATTTTTGACGGAAAGCCTCTCTTATAAATATTGTATTCTGTAATTATTTTACAGTGTCCATGTATTGGATCAATTCGCAAACTTTTGCAGAGTAACCCATTTCGTTGTCATACCAAGAAACAACTTTTACGAAGTTTGGAGACAATGAGATACCAGCACCAGCGTCGAAGATAGAAGTACGAGTGTCACCAACGAAGTCGTTAGAAACAACCATATCCTCAGTGTAACCAAGAACGCCAGCCAATTCGCCTTCAGAAGCAGCTTTCATAGCAGCGCAAATTTCTTCGTAAGAAGCTCCTTTTTCCAAAGTAACTGTCAAGTCAACAACAGAAACGTCAGGAGTAGGAACACGGAAAGCCATACCTGTCAATTTTCCGTTCAATTCAGGAATAACTTTACCTACAGCTTTAGCAGCACCAGTAGAAGAAGGGATAATGTTTTGACCAGCTCCACGTCCACCTCGCCAGTCTTTCATAGAAGGACCGTCAACTGTTTTCTGAGTTGCAGTAGTTGCGTGAACAGTAGTCATCAAACCTTCTTTGATACCGAATTTGTCATTCAATACTTTAGCTACAGGAGCCAAGCAGTTTGTAGTACAAGAAGCGTTTGAAACAAAGTTCATGTCGTTTGTGTAAGAAGCGTTGTTTACACCCATAACGAACATTGGAGTATCGTCTTTAGAAGGAGCAGACATCACAACTTTTTTCGCACCAGCGTCGATGTGACCCTGAGCAGACTCTTTAGTCAAGAAAAGACCAGTTGATTCAACAACGTATTCAGCACCAACAGCACCCCAGTTAATGTCAGCAGGGTTTCTTTCAGCAGTTACGCGGATTTCGTCACCGTTAACGATCAATTTACCGTCTTTTACTTCAACAGTTCCGTCGAATTGTCCGTGAGTTGAATCATATTTAAGCATGTAAGCCATGTAGTCTACATCGATCAAGTCGTTGATGGCAACTACTTGAATTGTACCTTTTGCAACAGCTTGGCGGAAAACAAAACGACCGATACGGCCAAATCCGTTGATACCGATTTTAATTTTTGACATAGTTGATAATTTAAAAATTAATGAAAGATTATTCTTTTGATCTATTAGCTTTTAAGTATTTTTTTTCAAAGCCCCACAAAATAACTAACTAAAATTAAGACGATCAAATTTTTCGATTTTGAATTGATTTTTTTCCACAGGGCTTAAAATACAGTTAATGTTGGCTTCAAATTGTAATTGTGCGTACGGAGATTTGAATAATTGGTTATTGAAAGTTGAGCGTGTCTCTTTACAGAGAGATGCAGTTAGAAAAGAGCGTATTATTTTGGTGGATGCCAGATCGTATTCGTAAAGTTGAGGGAGCGTTTTTTGTTGCGATTGGATCTCTTGATGAAGGGCTAATGGACAGATCTTGTGGTGCTGGTATTTTAATATGTTTATTGTTTATCAGCGATTGCCGTTTGTTGGCTTTCATAGGTGGGAAATAGGCTTTCTTTATCAATGATGGGGGTGTTATGGCCCCTCGAATAAAGAGCATAATTGGACTGTTTACCTGTTGTGTGGCTGTAGGCTGGGCATTTGCAGGTTTTGCAGGAATTGAATACGAGTAACAGCAGCGATGCTGCAGTCAGTATTAGTTTGCCTATTGTTTTTGGTTGCATTTTCTGAATGACTTTAGATAGGCAAAGTTATTTTTTTTGCCGACTGTTGCAAGCGAAAAACTTATTCTCGGGTTTTTCTTTGGTTTTTAAACTTTGAATAATTAGGAATATACAACAACTGCGTCACAGTCGTTTAAATTAGTTTGGCGATCAAGTAGGGTTGATGCAATGTTCTAATAGGCAGTGGGTCATGTTTGTTTTTTGCGATTTTTTGTACAGGAAAAAGTTTATTATTGTTCAGAAAAATGCTTGTGCGGTGATGATAAATTTCATAGGTTTGTAAATATTGTGTTACTTGAGGTGAATAAGGCCGCGATGTTTAAGGCTACTAGACGCGATAAAAAACTAAATAAACCCAAGGTTATGTACAAAAAATTTGCTCTGCTCTTTCATTTTTCAAGCTTATTTTTTTGTTCAACCTGAGCTCCGGCATGCTTGTAGGGACAGGGGACGATTCTGTTTGGACATTTTACTGTCGCTAAACAGATGATTCGTAGTTTGAATCAATAATTAAGTTAGAATACAGCAATTTCCTCAGCCAAATTCAATGAAATATTCAATTTTCCATTTCAGCTGGACTTTGCTCCAAATAAGGGGTCGGAGAATTATGTGCTGTTTTCTAGGTGCCTTTTTCTTTCAAATGACTTTAGTTAGTGAAATGAATACGATGAAGTATTATTTATAAATAATAAATTTTAAACCAAATTCTATGAACAAAAAGTTTACTCGGTTTCTTAGTTTAATATTACTTGTCGGCTTATGCTGTATTTCTTCGTGGGGCTATGCTCAATGCTCCTTGGAGATATCTGCAAGTGATGTAGTATTGGTTACAGATTTAAATACGATCTGTGATGGAGATGATCTCACCTATGAAGTTCAAGGGTACGCCACTGATTTATACGAATTTGCGTTTAATGCTGGTGGCTTTTCTTCCGCCAACCAGCTGGTAGTAGCTGAAGGGGCGAGTTTTTCCGTACAGGTAATGGAGCTTGCTAGTGGTTGTCTTTCGAGCGAGATAACAATTATGACTGAAGACGTTTTACCACTTTCTTTTACTGTGACAAAGAACGACATTACTTGTAATGGAACGAAAGATGGAGTCATCCACCTTGAAGTCTCTGGAGGAATATTTGATGTAGATCATCCTTACCAGATGCTTATTTCGAACCAAGGGTGGCGCGAGATTTCGGGGACAGCAAAGGATGTGGTTATTTACACGGCTGGGACTTACGAAATTAAAGTAATGGACGGCAACGGTTGTGAAACAGAACCACAACAAGTGACCATTAATGAGCCCGCGCCTGTTGCTGTGAGTTTGACGCCTTCGTTTCAGGCTGATGCCTGCTATATGGATGAAGCAGGAGCAATTTCGGTTGAAGTTAGTGGAGGAAATGACGCTGACTATACAGTCGTATTAAAGAATTCAGAAGATGTAGTACTCGAAACAGGTACTGCAATTGGAGGGACTTATGACTTTGTTGGCGGATATGCTGCAGGAAGTTATTCCGTTGTTGCATACGATAGCAAGTCGTGCGAAGGGATGGCTGAGACAGCTATCGTTGGAAAGGATCCTATTGTGTTTGCTGCTGAAGTTACAGAAGACTTACTTTGTAAAGGTGCAGCAACCGGAGTTATTGGCGTTAGTGGAATTGGAGGCGGTACTGAAGGCACTGGCTATGTTGTTGAGCTTTACGATGCGAGCGATGTGCTTGTTGCGACTCGAACGGCTGCAGCCGGATCTGCCGAAATTTCTGGTTTGATGGCAGGAGATTACAAGGTGCATGTCAGAGATGGCAATGGTTGCTTGTCTGAAGTTTCTGAGCTTACTCTGTGGGAGCCGGCTGATGCATTGACGTTGGAAGCATCAGTTGTTCGACATATCGGATGTACTGAACCCGGCGAATTTACAATTTCAGCTGCCGGTGGAGTTCAAGGATATAAGTATTATTGGGCAGCATTAGATCAGGGAACAGGTGCAGTGCCTGTTGGCGCTTTGCCGGATGAGAATACGATGTGGACTCCCGCCGATGTGGATGGGACGGTGTCTGTTATTGTTGAAACCCCTGCAACGTATGTCGTTTGGGTGAAAGATGCTGATGGTATGGGCTGCATGGTTGGAGGAGAGTTGGCTTCTGAATGGCGAGTGCAAATTGATAACCCGGTTCCTCCAGTGACCTTTAATACAGCGATCACACAATCGATTGTTTGTAACGGAGAACCTTCAGGCGAAATTACTATCTCCAATATTGATGGAGGAGAAAGTGCAAACTACGAAATCACAGTTAATGGAGAGGTATTGGACGGTTTAGTCCTATCTGATTTGCTTGCTGGTGTATATGAAATTAACGTAACCGAGACCGTGGGCGGCTGCTTTTCGACTACTGAAGTGGTTATTTCTCAGCCCGATGAATTGGTTATAACCGAATTTATTCGGGTCGAAGGTGTTTTTTCTTGTCCGGATGCTACTGAAGGATGGTTGGAAGCCACGGCTGAAGGTGGAAGTGGATCCTATACCTACCAGATTTACCAAAATGGAGCACCTTATGGATCACTGGTCAGTATCCCATCATTCGTGGTGCCTATTGGGGCTGAGTATTCAGTAAAAGTAACAGATGGTAATTGCGAGGCGATGTCGGAAAGCATCATGCTGGATCAAGTTCAGGATGCTCAATTCACTGTGGAAGATCAGACCTGCTTTGGAGCTGAATCAGTTACCGTTTTGGTGTCTGCGTCAGGAGCAGCCAATCATATATTTGAAGTGGCCTATGCTCCAGTCGTTGGAGGAGTAGAAGGTACACTGTCCGCTTGGGAAACGTTTGACTCAACCATCGAAATAGAAGGCCTGTCTTATGCTGATGCGAATGCGGGGAATTATAATTTCTATGTACGTTATGCCCCTTATGAGTGTGGCGAAGCATCAGAACTGGTAGCCTTGGCTCCTGTAGACAGTGAATTGACAGCTGCTGTTCAGCAAGATGACTTGAATGTTACGCTAACTCCAAGTGGAGGCGAAGCTCCTTATTCATACTTATTAAATGGTACTGCCTCTCAAGGCCCAGACTTTGTATTGCCAGAGGGAGAGAATACAATTACTGTTATCGATGTCCGGGGATGTACTTACGATGTCGTAGTTACGGTTGATCCAATCATGCTGACAGCCAGCCCAAGTTCTGGAGAGTCAATGGCTCAGGAGTTTGAAGTGGTGTTGACTTTCAATCGGGAAGTAACCCTGGCTGACGGTGATGTGACGGGAGGTAGTGTTATTCCGGGAACAGCAACTGAATTTACGGTAACGATGACAGGTAATGATGGAGATGTCCTTACGCTGAACGTTGGTTCTGAAATTATGGATGCTGCTAATAATACCTTTGATGGCGCAGGGTTTACCTATACAATAGGAGATAATACACCTCCTGTGCTGGAGGCTCAGACACCAACAGGGCAGCTGTCAGACAACCATCCTGAGTTTGTTATGACATTCAGCGAAGATGTGCAGCTGACAGGTGTTGCTGGTGACCTGGTCATTACAAAGGCTGGCGAGTCAGAGGCATGGATGGTTATTCCATTGTCATCGGCTGTAGTTGATGGTAATACAATTACGGTTACTTATGACTATGATGCCGAAAAAGGTGGTTTGGATCGTCAGACAAATTATTTTGTAAATATCGATGGCGAGGCGATTGAGGATTTGGCTGGAAACGACTTTGCCGGTTTGGCAGATCAGACAAGTTGGACCTTCACCACAGGCGATTGGGCTACGGCAATTGATGATCCAACAGATGCCTCGGAACTGTTTAGTATTTATCCGAATCCGTTTGATGCTTACATAACGGTTAAAAATGCCAACAAGCTGTCAAGAGTGATTATTTCCAATGTTGCCGGTCAACGGGTGAAAGACCTTGTTAATCCAACTGAAATTATCAATACAGGTGATTTGCGAAGTGGAATCTACTTTGTCACTTTGGTGGATAAGGATGATGCTATTGCAAAAACGGAACGCATTGTGAAGCGGTAAAAAAAATATAGATTTATAGCAAGAAAGGGGAGGCCAAACGGCTTCCCCTTTCTTGTTTTTGGTGGTTTATTTAGAGTTTTATGTCTTGCAATTTGTATTCAGGCCGATTGGAAGAAATCCTTAACTTTGCTGGCATCGAAACAAAAAATAAGGCACAACTATGGAACTTCTATTTCAACACCGTTCAATTCGTCAATACAAATCAACACCAGTAGCCGACAATTTGCTGGACCAAATCATTGAGGCTGGAACTCGAGCTTCCAATACCGGAAATATGCAGCTATACAGTGTGGTCGTCACCCGCGATGTGGATAGGAAAGCTCAGTTAGCTCCACTTCATTTCAATCAGCCGATGGTAAAGCAGGCACCGGTTTTGTTGACCATTTGCGCTGATATTAATCTGTTCAATCATTGGTGTAAACAGCGGAATGCCGATGCGGGGTACAGTAACTTGCTGTGGTTGATGAATTCGACAATCGATGCTTCGCTTTTTGCTCAAAATCTATGTGTTGAAGCTGAATCTCATGGTCTTGGTATTTGCTACCTGGGGACGGCCTTGTATAACGCACAGGATTTTATTGATGTGTTGGAGCTCCCCAAAGGTGTCATCCCCATTACAGCTGTTGTGCTTGGTTATCCGGATCAGGAGCCGCCACTGACCGATCGTTTGCCATTGAGTGCCGTTGTGCACCATGAAAAATACACCGATTTTGAGGCCGATCAAGTAGATCAGCTTTTTTCTGAAAAAGAAAACTTACCAAGTTCACGGCAGTTTGTGAGTGAAAATAATAAAGAAAACCTGGCGCAGGTGTTTACCGATGTCCGCTATAAAAAACAGGACGGTGAGTTCTTTTCTGCAAAATTGATGGATACCCTCCGTAAGCAGGGCTTTGATCTGTAGCAGATCGTTGTCTAACAGCAAGGAAAAATAAAAGACCATTGCGCACAGAAAAATAGTTTGTTTCTGTGCGCAATGGTCTTTTATGAACTAGTTGTATTCTGATGTAAGCAGGGCCGGCCTACTTGATCACGTGCTTATTGATGAGTTCCTGAAAATCCTGGCGAAAGTTGTTGCCGATCGGGAGCTTGTTTCCGTTAATCTCGACCAGATTACCTTCAATACTTTGGATTTGATCCAAGCGAATCAGGAAGGATTTGTGGGTTCTGAAAAACTCATCAGTAGGCAATAGTTCCTCCATCTTTTTCATGGATAAGTTGGTGACCAGGTGTTTGTCTTTCAGGTGAATCTTAATGTAGTCTCCCAAACCTTCAATGTAGCAAATAGACTTAAATTCAACCCGAATGTTTTTTTTATTGGCTTTTATGAAGATGTAATCCGCATCACTTTGCTCGTTATGGGCATGGCGCAAACTCAATTGTTCTTCGGCTTTTTGCACTGCTTTGAAGAATCGCTCGAACGAAAAAGGTTTTTTCAGATAGTCCAAAATGTTTAGTTCGTAGCCTTCCATGGCGTAGTCGGAATAAGCAGTAGTGAGAATAACCAAGGGCGGATTGTTCAGGTTTTTCAGTAGTTCGAGTCCACTGAGGCGGGGCATGTTCACATCCAGAAACATCAGATCAATCTGGTTTTCTTTTAGTTTGCTGCTGGCTTCCAGCGCATTGTTGCAGGTGCAAATGATTTCAAGCCTGGGAATGTCCTTCGCAAATTGCTGAATAACATTCTGCGCCAGAGGTTCATCATCAACAATAATCGCTTTAATCATTTTGTCGTTTTTAATAACAGTTGCAATTCAACGCTAAAGATATTTTCTTTTTTGCTGATATTTAAATGGTATTCCTCTTTTTTGTAGAGATATTCCAGTCGTTTTTGAGCGTTTTTAAGCCCGATGCCGTGAGCTTTGTCGTTTGTCGGCTGATGTGATTCCTCGTAGTTGTTGGCTACTTTAAAATGAAGCCAGTTGTCTTTTATTTCAATTTGGATGTGAATAAACACATTGTCGCTGATGGATTTGTTTCCATGTTTGAACGCATTGTCAACAAAGGGTTCAAAGATGAGCGGAATGATAAGCTTGTTCTGAATATCCCCATCTAATTCAAAGCGGATGTCTGTTTTGTCGGACAAGCGAATGCGCTGTAAATCAATAAAGTTATGAATGAACTCAATTTCTTTTTGCAGACTGATGAAATTTTCCCGCGATTCATATAGCACATGCCGCATCAGATCCGATAGTTTCAGGATCATCTCGGGGGTTTTTTTCGAGTTGGTTAAAGAGAGCGAATAAATATTGTTTAAGGAATTGAACAGAAAGTGCGGGTTGATCTGAGCTTTCAGGGTGTTGAGTTCAGCCTTTAGTTTTTCTCTTTCCACCTTGTTGTACCGAAGCTCAATGTCCTGCATTTTGATCCAGTCGTTTAAAAACTTGGCCAAGGAGCTTACACCAATGTAAAAGCCGGTGGTGAAAAAATAGGTAGAGAAGAGGCGTGGACGGTAAAAGTGCAATAACACATAGAACAGTCCGAGAATGATAAGCGAGGCCAGCGCCATGGAAATTAACAGCCAGAAGGTATAGAAAATGTAATATTTCTTTTTCAGAAGCTTTGGAATCAATACCCAAAGGTTGATGTAAACGCCAAGCGCAAAGCCCGTGTTTAAAATGAGTGCCCGCAAGATATCGGTTGCCGGATTGAAATGATAATCAGAAGCTACATAAAATGATGCCAGCGCAAAGGCTGTGCTACTTAGCCAGAATAAGATCTGTAAAAGTATTTTATAGCGTTGGTAGTTTCTGACGAATGGCATCAAATACGGTCTTTTCGGTTGATAAACTTATTGAAGTAATATTTAACGGGGTTCGTATATTTTAATTGTTTCCACGGACGGCTGCTGTGTGGTTTGTGAATGACCGGCAGCATGGTAGCCAGGTAGTTTTTATAGCCCAGTGTTTTCGATTTACGTGAGATAAACACATCATACCAATCTTTTTCTCTCGAAAGTTCCTGAAACGAAAAACTTCGGAGCAAATCTGGAGACAGCAGGGTGCAGCAAAAACTTAAGCTGTGCGAGGTGTCAATGAGGGGCTGTTTTTCATTTTTGAAGTTTAAGTAAGGGAAATTTATGTCACCATCTTCATTGGTGGTTACAGCTCCGAGCATTCCGCAAGCTGGAGCAATTCGGCTCAGATCCAACATTTTATTCAGCGTGTCTTTCCAAATGATTACATCCGATTCGATCACGATCAATGGGATGTTGAGCTCCTTCGCTTTTTGCTGTGCCATTTGAAGCACCAGGTTGTAGTTGGGCGATGGCGTTTGTGTAACATCTTCCAGGTTGATGAGTTCATAACCAAAAGTAGTTTTCTTTTCCTCCAGAATGGCTTTGTTTTCAGGCGAACTGAAATCGTTGTAAATCACATGCAGATGATCTCCATCGGCCTGGTGAATGGCCTCAATGGTCTGAAGGGTTGTTTCAATCGAATCTTTAACTGGGGTTATGACCAATGTCTTAGGCATGTTGTTTGGCGTTAAAAGTTAATTCAAATTTTGAAGCGAGGCTTTCCAGGTCTTCAATAACTGCTTGTTGAACGGGAATTCCATTGGCTAAGCGTTCCTGACTTAAAAGTCGTTCCGGGTCACCGGGGATCAGAACTTGATCGCCCGCATTTACGGGCTCTGCTGCACGGAACGTACGAATCCAGTTGTCCATGTGATCTTTAAAGTCTTTGGCGGGGCGGAAGGCATCAATTCGGAAAGCACCAAAGAAATGCCCAATGCCATCACCAACCGGGTTGGTTGGAGGATCGAGAAAAGCAACAAATGGAGGAACCCACGGGCCATAGTTGGCACCCGACAAAACGGCGGTGAAGATGTCGACCATAGCACCCAGACAATAGCCCTTATGCGAGCCATGCTCGCGGTCGCCACCAAGCGGTAGCATGGCTCCTCCTTTTTTCAGAGCAAAAGCATCGGTTGTGGGGCGGCCATTTTTATCTTGAGCCCAGCCCTCTGGAGCATCTTCGCCCTTGCGCTGAAGCACTTCCAGTTTGCCGTTGGCTACTGTGGTGGTAGCCATGTCCATCACAAAAGGAGGTTCTTCATTGGCCGGAATGGCTACCGCAATGGGGTTGGTTCCCAAAAAACGACTTTTAGAAAATGTAGGTGAAACCAGCGGACTGGCATTGGTCATCGAAATCCCAATCATGTCTTCTTCCAAAGCCCTCATGGCATGGTAGCCGGCAATCCCGTAATGGTTCGAATTTTTTACCGCTACCCATCCGCTGCCTACCTGGCGAGCTTTGTCCAAGGCAATACGCATGGCTTTCGGGCCAGCAACAAGGCCTAACGCCAAGTCAGCATCGAGCACTGCTGTTGACGGTGTTTCATGTACAACCTTCATTTGGGGTGTTGCGTTCAGTCGGTTTTTTTCCCATAAACGCACATAGCCACTCAGGCGGGCTACACCGTGTGAATCTACTCCGCGTAGGTCGGCCTGATTCAGGCAATCAGCAGCCAGTGCTGCTTCCTCGGGCGGGCAGCCTATTTTTTCAAAGACTTGTTGTGTAAAGTCTTTTAAATAGCTTGAGCTTAACTTCATTTCTCGGCATTATTTTTTGACAAAATCTCGGGCTGAGGCCTGGGCTGTCGGCATGATCAGCAGATCATCGATATTGACATGCGCTGGCCTCGAGAGCACAAAGTAAATACTTTCTGCAATGTCGCGGGCATTTAAAGGGGTAAAACCGTCATAAACTTTAGCTGCTTTTTCTTCGTCACCCTTAAAACGAACCAATGAAAATTCTGTTTCAATTGCTCCCGGACTGATAGTTCCAACCTTAATGTTGTACGGAGCCAATTCGATCCGCATGGCTTTGCTGATGGCATTAACCGCATGCTTGGTTCCGCAGTAAACCGATCCATTGGGATAAGCCTGAATGCCGGCAATGGATGAAATGTTGAGGATGTGTCCTTGCTGACGTGCAATCATCCAGTTGGAAACTTTGCGGGTCATGTACAGCAGACCTTTAATGTTAGTGTCAATCATGGCTTCCCAATCCTGCCAGTCGGCTTGGTTTATTGGGTCGATTCCGGCAGCCAGCCCTGCATTGTTGAGCAGGATGTCAACTTGTTTCCAGTTTTCGGGTAGTGAATCCAGCGCTTGATCGACTTCCGTTTTTGATTGCACATCAAAACACAAAGTGTGTATCTCGCATTTTTCGTGTTCTAATTCTTTTTTTAGTTTCTCCAGACGATCTTGTCTTCTTCCGGTTATGATAAGGTTGAAATGGTTCTCGGAGAGTATCTTGGCTGTTTCCATGCCAATGCCGGAGGTGGCTCCGGTAATTAAAGCAATTTTTTGTTTCATGGTATTTTGTTGTTTATTCTGAGGGAATTTAAATTCCCTTTTTTTTATGGAAAAATCAACTACTTGACTATTTTTGTTTTCATTATCGAAGTAAAGAATTATAAATTATGGCTGAAATTGCTGAAAACCAAACGGTGTTCTCTATTGATCAGATTGAAGAGCCCAAAGATATCAATGATATCGTTTTTAACCTAATGGTCAACCCTAATCTGGCCCCGGTTAATTACTTTAATGATTTTAGTGACGAAGGATTTGATCTGGAAAGTGTTGCCAACGGAGAGACTGATGACGCTGGTATTTTTACCGCGGATAACGGGCAAATGATGGCCATGACCACACATGCCTTTCATCATCATCTGGATACGGATCCTAAAACAGCGATCGAGATTCTGATTAGTAAGGCTGCTCGCCGAATGGCTTGCTACGGGGCGAAACCCGAGGCAGTGAGTGCCTTCCTGTATCATATCAATATTGCCCATCCCAATGGGCAGTTTATTGCCTCAGGCGCTAAGCAGGGCTTGGAAAATGCCTGTCAGAAATTTGGGGTGAAAGTTTCGGACCGTAAAATCCGCTTCGATTATTTTAGCGGACACGGGGCCGTAACGCCAACCATTATTGTGAGCTTGATGGGTAGTGTGGAAGATAAGGATAAGGTGATTACGCATAAGCTGAAAAGCAAAGGCAACAATATTTTTGTCATCGGAAAATCTTTCGATGATATCAATTCATCGGAATACCTGGAATTTTATCACGAAGTTTACGATTCGCCACTTCCCCGGTTTGATATCGATATGGAGGCGCGGCTACAGAACACGATGAAAACGCTTGTTGATCAACAATTGATTTCTTCTGCCAGTCCGGTTGGCCGAGGTGGCCTTTTCTTCTCGTTGATGCGTGCCGGAATGCCGGTCGGATTGGGTTTTGATATTACAACCGATGCCGAAATTCGTAGCGATGCTTTCCTTTTTGGTGAGTCGATGGGCCGATTGATTGTTGGTGTTCCACAGGATAAGGAAGATGACTTTGTGGATTTCATGCAAAGTACCAAATTGCCATTTTTTACCCTGGGACATGTCACCAAAGGAGAAATCCGGATTGATGACGAGTCTCTTGGGTATATTGATAAAATGATACCAAAAGCTGAATGACAGTAGCTCCATATCAAGATTCTGATAAGAACAAAAAGCAGCAGGTCGAGCAGATGTTCGACAATATCGCGCCCAAATATGATTTTCTGAACCATTTCTTAAGTTTAGGGATTGATAAACTCTGGCGGAAAAAGGCGGTTCGTATTCTGAAAAAAGAGAATCCTAAGCGAATTCTGGATGTGGCCACCGGAACCGGCGATTTTGCGATTGCCGCTTCCCGGCTGGATGTAGATGAAATTGTGGGCTTCGATTTGTCGGAGCAGATGATACGTGTGGGAGAAGAAAAAGTGAAAAACCGCGGACTCAGCTCGATCATTCATTTTCAAAAAGGCGATTCGGAGAATATGCCTTTTGAAAAAGCTTCGTTCGATGCCCTTACCGTTGCTTTTGGAGTGCGTAACTTCGAAAACCTTCAACAAGGATTGGATGAGTTTCATCGGGTCTTGCGAGAAGGTGGTCTGGCACTGATTCTGGAGTTTTCAAAGCCCAAATATTTCCCGTTTAAGCAGCTGTATCGGTTTTATTTCTTTCATATTTTACCCCTGCTTGGCGGAATGATTTCAAAAGATGCTTCGGCTTATGCATACTTGCCGGAGTCGGTCATGGCTTTTCCCGATGATCAGGTGATGCTGGATATTTTGAGAAAGACCGGTTTTTCCGAGGTTAGCCAGAAAAGACTGACCTTAGGGGTTGCAACGATTTATATCGCACGTAAATAATTATAATCAACGCGTTACAATACAATATTTCCTGAATATTGCGGTTTTTCAATCATGAGATTGTTTGGAATTTGTTTTTGATCCGTATTTTTGAAGTCAAAGTTCTCAAACAAAATGAAATTGAATTGAACAAACCACTGTTTTTGGGGAATTGTTTCAGTTGTGAAATTTGAACGGAACCAGTGAAAAAGCTCATTAGCATTATCGTCCTTCTGTATCTGTCAGCAAATGCTTTTGCTCAGCTTCAGCGAGTCAAAAATTTAACCACTTTTGATGATAGAAAATTGCATTTTGGATTTACCATTGCAATTAATACGCTTGATTTCAGTATGGAGCATTATCGTCCGATTGGTAATAATAAGGATTTTATTTACAAAGACTGGCAAAATGAAGATGGGCATGAGATTACTGCAGAGGATACGGTGTATGCCGATATTGCACAGCCGGTTCCCGGCCTGACTGTAGGTATTGTTAGTAATTTACGACTTGGTGAATATTTTGACCTGCGCTTTTTGCCGGGCTTGTCTTTTGGAGAGCGACGCCTGGTTTACAATGTGCCGGTTTACGACATCAACAGCGTTAGTTCAGATCCGCTGGAGTTTTATTCCATTAAATCAACCTATATCGACTTACCTTTGCTGGTGAAGTATAAATCGAGCCGATTGAATAATCAGCGGCCGTATTTAATTGCCGGGCCAGCCATGCGCATTGATATTTCCAAAACAGGAAAGGAAGATCTGGTTCGAGTTAAACGCAGTGGTTTTTATTTTGAAGCCGGTGTTGGCTGGGATAGTTACTTACCTTTCTTTCGCCTGTCAACCGAGTTAAAAGTGAGTCTTGGTTTGGGGAATATGCTCAACGATGGACCTGATGACACGCAACGTCAGTATTATACTTCCGCTATCAAAAAGCTGACATCTAATGTATTTACTTTAAGTTTTCATTTCGAATAAATTGAAAAAAGAACTCAATATATCACTGACGCCTAAACAGGCGTCGGAAGAACAGTTGCATCGTCCCATCATTGCAAAGAAATTAGGAGTGGCCGATACCGACATTACGGCGATTGTTGTGCGCCGAAAATCAATTGATGCACGGCAACGGCAAATCCGGATAAACTTGGGTGTAGCTGTTTATCTGGGTGAAGAGCCCGTGGCCGAATCGGTTAGTTATCACTATCAAAATGTAGCGTCGAAACCGCCGGTGGGCATTGTTGGTGCTGGTCCGGCAGGCTTGTTTGCCGCTCTGCGCCTGATTGAACTCGGCCTAAAACCAATTTTGTTTGAGCGGGGAAAGAATGTGAGCGACCGCAAACGCGACATCGCCCTAATTCATCGCGAGCATTTGGTTGACCCGGATTCGAACTATGGCTTTGGAGAAGGAGGCGCCGGAACATTCTCCGATGGTAAATTATATACCCGTTCAAAAAAGCGCGGTAATGTTAAAAAAATATTGGAAGTCTTTGTGCAGTTTGGTGCCGATCCTCAAATTCTGATTGACGCTCACCCACACATCGGAACCGACAAGCTGCCGCAGGTTATTCGAGGTATGCGTGAGCAGATCCTAGCTTGCGGTGGTGAAATTCATTTCAGCAGCCGGGTAACGGATTTAATCATTAAGAATGATCAATGCAAAGGACTGAAACTCGCCAATGGCAGTTCGTATGAGTTTGATGCCCTGATTTTGGCTACTGGACACTCGGCACGCGATATCTACGAGATGCTTTATCGAAATGGTGTTAACCTGGAAGCGAAGACCTTTGCCATGGGAGTTCGGGTTGAACATCCGCAAGCTTTGATCGATTCCATTCAATACCATCAGCCACAGCGTGGACCGTATTTGCCGGCTGCAAGCTATTCCTTCGTCGAGCAAGTGAAGGGTCGGGGCGTGTACTCGTTCTGCATGTGTCCGGGTGGTTTTATTGTGCCGGCCGCAACAGCACCCGGCGAATTGGTTGTGAATGGCATGTCAGCCTCCAAACGAAATTCGCCCTTTGCCAATTCTGGTTTGGTGGTGGAAGTTCGCCCGGAGGACTTGCGCGAATTTCAGCAGCACGGTGTTTTTGCCGGGGTGGAATTCCAAAAGCAGGTGGAAAAACTTTGCTTTATGTTGAACGGACAAACCCAGCTGGCACCCGCTCAGCGGTTGGCCGATTTTGTGGCAGGCAAAAAATCAGCTGATCTGCCGAATTCGTCTTATCGTCCGGGATTGGTCGCATCGGCCTTGCACGATAAATTGCCCAAGCGCATTGCCAGCCGCTTGCGTGAAGGGATTCAGCAAATTGATAAAAAATCGAAGGGGTTTTTATCCAACGAAGCCTTGGCAGTGGGGGTGGAGTCGCGCACCTCTTCTCCGGTTCGTATCCCTCGGAATGACCTTGACATGCAGCACATTCATATCAAAGGATTGTATCCGTGTGGAGAGGGAGCCGGTTATGCCGGAGGAATTGCTTCCTCGGCCATGGATGGTGAGCGTTGTGCCGAAGCCCTGGCTCAGAATCTCAAGCAATAAATTGATTATTTCAGGCAAAGACTCGTGCTGGCGCATTATTTGCTGTTTTGAAAAAATGTGCCTCCAATTGATTTTTTCGCTGAACCTTTTTGTTTTCGCGTGTACTGTTCCAAAAAGCAGTCTATGTTATTCGACAAAAAGAAGTATTGGTGGTTAATTGCCGCAGTCGTTTTATTAACTTTAGCGTACGTTTTAATGAGTGGTCCGGCTAATTCAGAAACCAGTCAGTTTGATGAAAGCATCTTTAGCTTTCGACGAATTACATTGGCTCCTCTGCTCATTGTCGGGACCTATGCAGGTTTAATCTATCTAATTTTAAAGCGAACCAAAAACGCATGTTCGGAGCGAAAAGGAAAATAAAGAGCGATGAGCAGTTGATGCAAGCGATTTGTAATGGTAATCAGCAAGCCTTTAACCAGCTTTACGACCGCTACAAAGAGCGTTTGTATTATTACTTCTATCGGATGCTTGGAAATTCGGAAGCCTTGGCGAACGACTTTTTGCAAGATATCTTTCTGAAAATCATCGAAAACCCAAGCCGCTTTAACCCGGATTTCCCATTTAAAACTTGGATATTTTCAGTTGCTTATAATTTATGCAAAAATGAATACCGGCGTCGAGAGGTTCGTCAGGAAAAATTGGACAAGGAGCAGTTGGTTAAGCCGGTGATTCCTCATCTGGTTTCGCAGGATGAGTTGATCAGCCGCATTTTTGAAAGCCTGGATGCTTTGAGTCAGGAACATCGCTCGGTTTTTCTGATGCATTACCGGGAAGGCTTTCCGATTAAAGAGATTGCGGACATGCTTGGGATTGCGCCGGGTACGGTGAAATCGCGACTGTTTAATACGCGCAGGTATCTGGCTGATAAATTTCAGCATTTGAAAGGTGAATTTGAATTTTAAGGCAGAAGGCTATGACGGAAAAACAACTAGAAAAAATCATTCGACAAGATGTTATTGGTAGCCCGGATCCCCAGGTGATCAACCGGCTAAACTATGCTTTTATGATCAAATCAGTTCAAAGCAAGCCCCGGCAAAATTCATTCAGCGGATTTCTGGGATGGACTTTTTCCTTAAAAGGATTTGGCCTAAAAACTGCAGTGGCAACTGTACTCCTGGCTTTTGTGATGATTGGCCCAAAGCTGAATACTTCTTCTGATGCTCAGCTATTAATTGATTCAACGTGCGTACAACAAAGTTTTGTCTTGGATTCAACACTTTTTAAGCAGAATTCGCAATCAAGAGTTGACAGTATCTTTTAGCTTGTTCCGGAGTCTGCTGGTTACAATACGAAATTTATTATTTAAGAATTAAAGGAGCGAGAAGAGTATTTCTTTTCGCCCCTTTAATTTTCTTTTGTTCGATTTTGGACTTTGCTATTCAAGCCGGACCATGTAGGTGTTTAGGTTTTCCATCAGCGTTGGTGCTAGTGCCAGCTGATTGGATTGGGCGATGGAAACCAACGTCTGAAAATAATATAGTTTTCGGTGTAGGTTTTGCATCATGTTTGCGTTCAGCTGTTCCGTCAGCTGGAGATAATAATTGATCCATTCGCTCAGGTTGGTGGCCATTTTTTGAAGTTGTTTTTCTCCGACCTCTTTCTCTTCAAGTTGAAAATAAAGTTCACACATCAAAATTGAATAGTAGTCCAATTCCCGGTTTCGGAATGGAAGAATTTCTTCTGCCTCCTGGAGTATCTGAAGGGCTTCTGTCCGGCGGTTCTCGTTGGCGAGCGCTTTGGCCAGCTGATAAAAGGATGGTCGTATTTGCGCTGAAGCAAACAGGTAGCGATGGTACCAGTCAAAATAGATGCTTTCATCTTTTAAATTCTCCCAGTTGCAGCGCTCCATGAGTTTAGCATAAAGCCGGTCGGTTTCCACCTGTCCGTTTTCCAGTTGCGACTCACCAGCGTAGTAGGCCGGAACCAGACGGTAAACCAATCCATCGTTCCGAATATAGTTTTGGAGACCATATTGATGAACATCGGCAAGGGATGTAAAGCAAATCGGGCGGTTGGCATTATTGGAATTAAGAATATCCCAGAAAGCTAATTCATTGTGCATGAGGTATTCTTTTTTTGGTTGAACTGGAATCTTCTGGTTTGACATTGTCAGGTACATGTTTTGAACCGGAATAAAGTTTACCTGCTCACCTGAGTAAAGCGCAACTTTGGTTTGTGAACTGTCATTTGTTATGAAATTCAGTACTTTTTGCAAGTCTTGTTCCCCCTTGATTTTAGGGATGATGGGTAAATAATCAACCTCACCCTGGGTGTATTTTTCCACCGGAACGGATAACTTGAGGCCTTCGTTGTCATAGATTTTACGGGTAATTTGCTTGATGTACGATCCGGCATTGAGGTAAGGCATCACCACGACACGCACGTCCTGGCGGATACCTTCAACTTCCTGACAATACCAAAGGGGATATGTGTCGTTGTCTGCATGGGTGAACAGAATGGCGTTTGGTTCGCAGCACATCAGGTAATTGCGGGCCATATCCCGGGCTGAATAGCGCCCCGATCGGTTGTGATCGTCGTAGTTTTGGTGAAGCAGCAAAGCCGGGCCGGCAGCCAGGGTCAGTATGCTGGTGATTATCAAGGTCGGAGTTGCCCGATAGTTGGACTGTAGCCAATTGAACAAGGCCAGTGTGCCCATCCCGATCCAAAAGCTAAAAACAAAGAATGACCCGACAAAGACGTAATCCCGTTCACGCGGAGTAATTGGAATTTCATTCAGGTAGATAACCAGGCCCACACTCATAATTCCAAATAGAACGATCAATTCTACAAAGCTTTGTTTTTCTCTTCGATAATGAAAGATCAGGCCGACCAGACCCAATATAAGAGGTAAAAAGAAATAGCGGTTGTTGGCTTTATTCGTTTTAAGCTCATGGGGCAGGTGTTCCGAGTCACCCAGTCGCTGGCGATCCAGAAAGGGAATGCCTGATTGCCAGTTGCCATATTCCAGTTCGCCACGGCTTTGAATATCGTTTTGACGACCAACAAAATTCCACATAAAATAGCGGACATACATGTGCCCGAATTGATAGCGCCAAAAGTAACTGAAGTTTTCAGCCAATGTCGGAACAGAGGTCTGTGCTTGTTCGCCCTTTGAGGTTGTGTAGGTCACCTTACGCTCCTTCAGGTTTACCCAATTGGCATAGGCTTGCCGATGCTGCTTGTCGCTGCTATGCAGACGAGGAAAGAAACTGGTTGTTCCTTTGGCGTAGTTCACTTTTGGGGGAAGCCTCACCGGATAATACTTTTCGCCATCAAATTCGTAGCTGATTCGCTCTTTATACGAAATAGGCACAGAGCCGTAGGTCTCACCATGTAAAATCGGACGACTGCCATAGCTTTCGCGGTTGAGGTAGTTAATCAGTTCGAAGGTCGTTTCTGGATTTCCCTGATCCAATGGAGGATTGGCAGCTGAGCGGACAAAGGGGACGAAATAAGAAGTATAGCCCAGCATTAGGAATAGCAAACACAACAAGGCCAGGTTGAGCCGGGGTTTTCGGCGAAGTTCAGAGTAAGCCAAAGCAGCAGAGATTACCGAGGCCAGCAGCAGTAAGTAAAAATAGAACCCGGAGTTGACCGGTAATCCAAGCTTGTTAACCGCCAGCAACTCAAATGGCCCGGCGAGGGAAAAGATACCGGGAATGAAAATTTTCATCAAGAAGATGATAAATAAACCGGAAGTCGCCAATACGGCCAGCGTACCTTTAAAGGAAGGTTTGTATTTTTTGAAGTAGATAATCAAGGCAATGCTTGGCAATACTAACAGGTTGAGGAGATGCACCCCAATGGACAAACCGGTGAAAAAGAAAATCAACACAAGCCAGCGGTTGGCCTTAGGTTCGCCGGCCTCGCGCTCCCAGCGCGTGGCAGCCCACAACACAAGCGCCATGAATAAGGAGGATAAGGCATATACTTCGGCTTCCAGGGCCGAAAACCAAAAGGAGTCGGTAAAGGCAAAACTCAGGGCTCCTACTGCCGAGGCCAGTAGGATGGCATTTGGCTGTTTTGCGGCTATTTTTTCCATCACCCAGGTTGATATAAAGAAGAGCAACATGACTGTTCCGGCGCTGGAAAGGGCCGATACCTCATTAATAAGAAGAGGCACACGTTCTACATGCCCAAAGCTGAACAAGGAAAAGATCCGTCCAAGCAGTAGAAATAGTGGAGCCCCTGGCGCGTGACAAACTTGAAGTTTGTAAGCTGAAACCAAAAACTCGCCGCAGTCCCACAAACTCAAAGTTGGCTCGATGGTTCGTCCGTAAACAATTAGTGAAATTGCAAATACCGACCAGCCCAGTGCATTTTTCTTACGTTGATAATTCATATGATAGCTGTTGTTTTCTACTAATACACTTGAAAAAGGAAAGGTTCAGTTGTTAGAGGTTGACGGGGGACATTCTCTCTATGGGGAATGGTCTTTAAGCTCTGCCTGTGGAGGTTCTTTGTTGGTTCACGATCGGTTTTAATCCGGTTGTTTTGACGATTTACTGGTGACTTGTTGGCTGAGAAGAGGGCCATTCTCCGTATTTTTCATTTATTTTGAAGCTTTAAATCATACATCAAAATGACAAACATGCTTAACCGACGTCAATTTTTACAAAAGGGAGCAGCAGCTTCTCTTGCAACTACTGTACTGTTTAAGGGAGCTCAGGCGATGAGTGCACCTGCCGCAAAGAAGCCCGTGGCTATTTCAACCTGGAGCCATGGAATACCAGCCAATGAGGCCGCCTGGAAAGTGTTGAAAGCAGGAGGAACGGCATTGGATGCGGTGGAGCAAGGCGTTCGGGTCCCGGAAGCTGACCCGAAGGAAATGAGTGTAGGTTACGGCGGACGTCCTGACCGGGATGGCCATGTAACCCTGGATGCCTGCATTATGGACGACAAAGGGAATGCCGGATCGGTTTGCTTTTTAGAGCATATTAAACATCCTATTTCGGTAGCCCGCTTGGTGATGGAAAAAACACCGCACGTAATGCTTGCCGGTGAAGGTGCTTTGCAGTTTGCCTTGGAAAATGGGTTTGAAAAGGAAGACTTGCTAACCGATGAGGCACGCCGTCAGTGGGAAGATTGGAAAACAAAGGCCGACTATCATCCCGAAGTGAATATTGAAAACCACGACACCATTTCGATGCTGGCCTTGGATGTGCATGGTAATTTGAGCGGAGCTTGTACGACATCGGGAATGGCTTACAAGTTGCACGGACGCGTTGGTGATTCGCCTATTATTGGTGCCGGAATGTTTTGCGACAACGAAGTTGGAGGTGCCGCGGCTACCGGTCATGGCGAATGGGTGATGCGTACCTTGGGGAGCTTTTTGGTGGTGGAACTGATGCGTCAGGGACGTTCGCCACAAGCCGCCTGTGAAGAAGCCGTAATGCGAATTGTGAAGCTGCAACCAAACTTTGATGAAGTGCAGATTGGTTATATTGCCATCAATAAAGCGGGTGACACAGGAGCTTACTGCTTGCATCCCGGCTTTAACTACGCGCTTTACGAGGATGATAAGAATGTGTTGATTGATGCCGAATCGTATTTGAAAAAATAGGTTAAGGCGTTCGCTGGGCTTCCAGATAACTCAATACAAAACGTATTTCAGAAAAGCTGCATTGGTCCCCCAGTGCGGCTTTTATTGCTCCCATAGACTTGTTTTTGCTCTTTTCGTAGGCTTTTGTAATGGCATCCTGCTTCTTTTTATCAACCAAGCCCTTAAGTTGTAAATCGCCTTGAGCAACAAAATGTGCCAGGTGACCTTCGATCGTTGTTGCTGCCAGCTGTCTTTCGCGGGCGATATCGGTAATGGATTTTCCAGTCTTGAACAAAGCAAAGCTGATGTGTTTGGAGTCGAGCAAGGCCTTGACCGGTTCTTTATCGGCGTCGACAGGCAGTTTCATGTCTTTTTCACGTCGATAGGCGATCGTGAGTTGCAGAATATCTTTACCAAACTGTTGCATCTTTTTGCCCCCCATTCCTTTAATGGCTTTCAACTCTACAATGGTTGCCGGCAGTTGATCTCCGATAGTCAATAAAGTTTTTTGCGGAAGGATCTTTGAAATGGGAAGGTTGTTGTCGTCGGCTTTTTGCGCTCGCCAGCTCAACAGTTGTTTGAAAAAATCAGGATGCTTCGAAATCATTGTTTTGCTGGCTCCGCGGGCTGCTGCTTTCCCGGTCAGATCCATTGCTGCCTTGGCCTTCACTTCAATATAGGTTTTCATTTTAAAACCCGACTGGCAGCATTCCAGCACTTTTCGTTTACTGTCCAATTCGCGGAGTAGCTTCTCAAAGGCTTCCTGAAAACTTTTCCGTACGGCTTTGTTGTCCGTTTCAAACCCAAGCGAGTCAATGGGCTGAATCAATACCATTTCTAGTTTGTCAAGGTAATAGGCGCATGCTTTTTCAACCCGTTCCTGTAGTTGCTCGTTATCCTCAGCATCGGGTGTCAGGGTGATCAGTTGCCGGATTTGACGTTCAAACGTTGCTGACACGGCAATGATTTTGGTATTCAACTGCGGAAGGATGGCTTGCAGTTGTTGAGGCAGATTTCCGAGTAGCAAAGCGCCGTGTTCATCGCATAGCTTCATTAAATATTGAAGCTGCCAACGGATAAGGTTGAAATCAAATAGTTCAGTTAATAATTGGAGTTGATATTTTTTTCGGGATTCGAGCAGTTCTTTTTCTCCGGGTTCATTGGCTTCTACCTGACTGGTAAATGAAATAACAGTATCATCATTTTTTACGCTGTGTGTTTCAATGGGCGTACTCAGTACCAATCCCTCCAATGACTTACAACGGCTTAGTGCTACATAAACCTGCCCGTGAGCAAACGATTGTTGCGCATTGATGATCGCTTTTTCGAAGGTCAGTCCTTGACTTTTATGGATGGTTATGGCCCAGGCCAGCTTCAGCGGGAATTGTTCAAATTCGCCAATGAGGGTTTCTTCAATTTCCTGGGTTTGCTTATTGATTCCGTATTTGGCATTTTGCCATTTGTCGCGTTCCACGACAATGGGTTTGGCATCGCCCTTACATTCGACCTCAATATAATCTTCGTCAATTTCGATAATCGTACCAATTTTACCGTTGTAATAGCGTTTTTCAGGCGAGCTGTCATTTTTTACAAACATGACCTGAGCGCCGGGTTTCAAGACCAATTTAAAATCGGTTGGGAATAGGTACTCGGGAAAGTCATCGTACACATTGGCTTCAAAGGAACTGGCTTTTGTTTTCAGTGCTGCCAGTTTCGATTGGTTGAGCTGTTGGGCTTGGTAGTTGTGCGTCGTGAGCGTAATGTACTCATCATCAGTTTTTGGTTGAAAATTGGGGATGTACCGTTTGTTGAGTTCGTTTAAGGTTGTGGCGTCGGCTTGGTTCTCGCGGATTTTATTCAGAAGACCAATAAACTGTTCATCACTTTGCCGGTAGATGTGTTTCAGCTCAATACTGGTGAAGGAGGCTTGTTTTAAAGCCCGGCTACTGAAGAAATAGCAGGTGTCGTAGTAGCTTCTCAAAATATTCCATTCATCCTCCTTAACTACTGGAGCTAACTGTTGCAGGTCGCCAATCATGAGCACTTGAACGCCTCCAAACGGTTTGCGGCGGTCACGAAATCGGCGTAACACTTCGTCGATGCCGTCTAGTAGATCGGCACGAACCATACTTATTTCGTCAATCACCAGCAGGTCGAGGCTGCGGATGATGTTGATTTTATCTTTGCTGTAACGCTTGATGGCCGTCGGCGCGTTCATCCCATTTGGATTGCTAATGGAAAAGGAGGGATTGGACTGTGGTACTTGCGGGCCAAACGACATCTGGAAAAAGGAATGAATCGTAACTCCTCCGGCATTGATGGCCGCAACACCTGTTGGTGCGACAACGACCATCCGCTTGGGCGATTCGTTTTTCAGGTTACGCAGAAAAGTGGTTTTTCCAGTTCCGGCTTTTCCGGTCAGAAAAATATTTTGATTGGTATATCTTACGAAGTCCAGCGCCAGCTGTAATTGGGTGTTTTCGATGGTTGTTGTCATAATATCAGCCGGTTTTTATGGGGATTTAATGAATAGCGGGAGAGCTAAGTTTTGTTAAACTAAAATAAGCAAAATCAATGGAGAATAAAAATGAGTAAATATTTTTTTCAGGACTTGTTTTTTCTTTTCTTCAGAAAAAATTCAGATCATGTTTATTATTTCATTGACTTATAAAGTTCCGGTAAGCGAGGCCGACAAGCATTTGGAGGCACATATCCGGTTTATTGATGCTTATTTTGAGCAAGGTGTATTTCTGCTTTCAGGCAAAAAAATACCTCGCACCGGAGGTGTTGTTTTAGCGCGGTGTTCAAGTCGTGATGAGTTGGAACAAATCATTTGTCAGGATCCCTTTTATGAATTTGGGATCGCTGACTTTGAGGTTACCGAGTTTGCTGCTACCAGAGCCGGCAAGGGTTTGGATAGCTTACTGGATTAGACAATCTTTTTACCGTGAAACTCCTTGGTGTTGATGGTCTGGCTGAGTTCTGGCACATTGTCTTTGGTGACTTTGCCGGCAGCAACCAGGATAATTCGACCCGCAGCTTTTTCGGCCAGTTGATTGAGTAGCTTCGTTCCTTCGGCTGCTGTAGCTTTTGTTCCTGATGTGAGGATGCGGTCAACGCCCAGCTCAATTAAGATTTCGAGACCCTGTAGCGGATCTTTTAGGTCATCAAATGCTTTGTGGAAAGTGACTTGCATGGGACGTGCCTGTTCAATCAGCATGCGGGTGTTTATCGTGTCAATTTCGCCATCCTTCGTAAGTAAGCCAAAAACGACGGCTGGAACGCCAAGCTGCTTGCAACAGTCGATATCTGTTTGCATGATATTCAATTCTTCTGCAGAGTATACAAAGTCACCACCACGTGGGCGAATCATAACAAACGGAGGAATTGAGAGTTCTTCCATGCAGGCTTTAATTGTTCCATAGGAAGGTGTCGTTCCACCTTCAGCCAGGTTTTCGCATAATTCAACTCGGTCGGCACCGGCTTGTTGGGCTGCCAGGGCTTGTGTGAAATTTTCAATACAGGCTTCTTTAATCATATTCTTCTTGTATTAATGGTTTGGTGTTGAATTCGTTTCCTTTTGATTTTTAACCAGCGAGTTGGCGGCGAGCCAAGCTGTGGAATAGGCTATTTGCAGGTTGTAGCCACCGGTATTGGCATCCAGATCCAGCACTTCTCCTGCAAAATAAAGGTTTTTGATGAGCTTTGATTGCATGGTTTTTCCATCCACTTCACTGGTGCTAATGCCTCCGGCGGTAATGATGGCTTCGTTGAATCCCCGGTAATCAATCACCTCAAAAGGCAGGTTTTTCATCATCAGCATGATCTTGCGACGCTCTTTAGCGTTGACTTGGTGTCCTTGTTTTTTTCCATCGATTTGAAGTTCGTTCAGAAAAACCGGGATGAGTTTAGAAGGCAGCCAGCTTTTAAAAATATTTTCGATTTGCTTTTTACCATTGGCATCCAGGTCACGAATCAGGCGAGCGTCCAGCTTGTTTTCATCCAAGGCAGGCTTCAAATCGATTGTTATCCGAACTTTACTTTTTTGATTGAGCTGGTCTACAACCAGTCGGCTCAACGTCAAAATAATTGGTCCGGTGAGCCCGTAATGTGCAAATAACATTTCGCCAAACTCGTCCTTCTGCTTTTTGTAATTGACCCAAACACTGGCAGTCACATTTTTCAGGCTTAAGCCTTGTAGCTCGGCAGCCATTTTGCCCGAAGTAACCAGGGGGACCAGTGCCGGACGTGCCGGTGTAATGGTATGGCCAAGCTGTTCGACCAGCAGGTAGCCATCGCCTGTTGATCCGGTGGCGGGGTATGATTTTCCGCCGGTGCACAGCATCACAGATGAGCTAAGAATCTGCTCGGTTTGTCCGTTCCTGAGGATTTCGACACCGGTGATTCGTCCATCTGCAGTGATTAATTCAGTCACTTTGGATGAATACAGAAAGTCTACTTTGCGTTTTCTGACCCAGCTCATCAGGGCATTGAGAACGTCCAGTGCTTTGTTGCTCGTTGGAAAAATACGACCTCCTCGCTCCACGGTTGTTTCCACGCCTTCGTCTTTTAGCAGCTGAATAATATCGCCGGAAAAGAAGGAGCCAAATGCGGGCTTAAGGTATTTTCCGTTGGGGAATATATTTTTGAAATAGTCGGATTGATATGCATCGTTGGAAATATTACAGCGGCCTTTGCCTGTGATTAGTAACTTACGTCCGGCAGACCTCATTTTTTCAATCACGAGGACACGTGAACCCAGTTCGGAAGCCCGTCCTGCAGCAATTAAACCTGCTGGTCCAGCTCCAATTACCACAACATCATAAGGGGATGTATGCTCTTTTTTTGTCATCAAATAGCTTTTAGGCTGGCAAAAGTACAGGTTTTCGTCCAACTTTTTATTAGGCTTTGTAATTAAGTCTTCGGCTGGCTGTTGGACTACAAAAAAAAGCCACTCGGAGGCGGCTTTCTCTGCATATAATTTATTGAACCCTTTTTGCTGTGTTCGGGCAAGAGCTGGTTCATTTCGTCAACAAGAAAGCAGATGCTTTAGT
Source organism: Sunxiuqinia sp. sy24 (assembly GCF_052677165.1). Taxonomy (NCBI): domain Bacteria; kingdom Pseudomonadati; phylum Bacteroidota; class Bacteroidia; order Marinilabiliales; family Prolixibacteraceae; genus Sunxiuqinia; species Sunxiuqinia sp. sy24. The sequence continues at coordinate 55,476 of NZ_JBQYLH010000012.1, read as the reverse complement.
CTTTTGTAAGCAGGTATTTGTTGATGTTATCGATAAACATCTTTTTAGTTTCTTCATTGGATCGGCCAATGCCTGCCATCATGACGGGTTTGCCTTCTACCGGAATGTACAAAAATGCAGGAATACTCTGAATGCCGAAAACACCGGCAAGCTCACGCTCTTTCTGAGTATCTATTTTATAAACATTCACCTTTCCGGCAAACTCGTTTGACACTTCTTCAAGGATGGGCGAAGCAATGCGGCAGGGGCCACACCAATCGGCGTAAAAGTCGATAATCACCGGCTTGTCACCCAGGAATTTCCATTCATCAGGCGATTGCTCGTAGTTCCATATTTGTTTTAAAAACTGTTCTTTGGAAATCAAACTCGTTCCGCCTTGATGGCCATCCTGAGCAATAGTTGCTGAAGGATTGTTTTGCAGAGGATCGCTTGTTTTTCCGTTTCCAGTGGCGCATCCTGTCGCGGTAACAGCTGCCAGAGCAATGATTACTAATAATTTTTTCATGGTATTTGTTTTTATTCGTTTTCTACTCATTGGTTTTTATTTCGATCAGCAACAGTAAACAGTTAACGATTGCTTTCTGTTCGCATATTGAATGTATAAATGCAAATATGTAGAAAAGTAAATATCAATGATTGTGCCAGAAGTTTATTGCTGATTTTTTGTCGGTAAAAAAAATGAAAGCTGACGCAACCAATTTGATGGTTAGTCAATCTATTAGGTATGTAATTCAAAATAGAAAAAGGAGAGAAAAATGAAAAGGTTTTTGAAATTTAGTTTAATCGCAGTGCTGGGCATCGCTTTGTTCAGCTGTGATTTGAATGATGATGATGGATATTCGTTGGATAAATTCTGGGTAGGGTTTGGTGTGATCGATATTAACGATAACGCTGGGTTCACCATTAAAATGGATGACGGATCAGAACTTTTTCCAGTGGATGGCTATTATCATTGGGATGAAGAGGATGACAGTACTCGTGTACTTGTCAATTTTACTGTTTTGGGCGACAAGCGTGTTGATGATGAGTTTGAAGAGTATTACGTGCGGGTCAACTCAGTCAAAGATATTTTGTTTAAGGGGATTTTGGACATTACCGAAGAAATTGAAGATAGTATCGGGAATGATCCGATTCATGTTGAAAGCGTTTGGACGACCAACAACATGCTCACCTTTGAACTGGACTATTATGGTAATGGGATGATTCATTACGTAAATCTGGTGAAAGAATCAGGTGTAATTACTGCAGATAATGAGCCTGTTGCGCTTGAGTTGAGACATAATAACCGCGATGATGCTCCCAATTACCGCATGTCGGCATTTGTTACTTTTGACCTGAGCTCCTTGCAAATTGAAGGACAAGATTCAGTGACCTTTAGAGTAACCGGAAAAGATTACGGAGGAGAAGTGTTTGAGTACGAAGGTACTTATCGCTATTGATGGGTGATTACATCAATTGGTTAAGATGACAGCACCTGTTCCCTTGTGGAGCAGGTGCTTTTTTTTATAATTAGGAACTTTGCGCCAGTGAATCTTTTTATTATTCTAGGCAAAGATGTATTTTTCGGACTCTGAAAAATTGAAGAAACCATGAGAAAATTAGTTGTTTTACCTGTTCTGGCTTTGTTGTTCTATGCCGGAATGAAATCAGAAGTTATGGCTGTAGAAAAGAAAACTTACGTCCCGGAAACCCCGAAGCTGGAATCAGATGTTATGACTCCGGAAGTGCTGTGGTCTTTTGGGCAGCTTGGAAATGCGGAATTGTCGCCCGATGGCAAGACGGTATTGTATGCGGTGACCTATTATCATATCGAAGAAAATAAGTCGTACCGTGAATTATATACGGTGCCGGTCGATGGAGGAGAAAGAAAACAAATTACCAGCACGGCGCTTAAGGAGTCTGGAGCACAGTGGCGTCCTGATGGAAAGAAAATCGGGTATTTATTTGCCAAAGATGGTGACACCCAGCTTTGGGAAATGAACCCCGATGGTTCAGATGCCACTCAGGTCTCTCAGATTGAAGGCGGTATTACCGGCTTTAAATATGCGCCTGACCAAAAACACATTTTTTATACGAAAACCGTGAAACTGGATGATGATATTCATGATCTGTTTCCGGATTTACCCAAGGCCAATGCCCGACTTGAAGATGATTTGATGTACCGGCACTGGGATAGCTGGCATGATTATACTTACAATCATATTTTTATTGCTGAATACGGCAACGAAGTCATTTCAGAAGGGAAGGATATCTTGGAAGGACAGAAATACGATAGTCCCGATAAGCCGTTTGATGGTTTGGATCAGGTTGTTTGGAGTCCGGATGGTAAACAAATCGTTTACTCGTGTAAAAAACTGACGGGGAAGGCCTATTCGCTGTCAACCAATACAGATTTGTATCGCTATGATTTGGAAACCGGGAGTACCGAAAACTTGACGGAAGAGAATAAAGGATACGATAAAAGCCCGCTTTTCTCGCCCGATGGAACTAAACTGGCCTGGACGAGTATGGCTCGCGATGGCTATGAAGCAGACCAAACACGCTTGTTTGTTATGAACCTGAAAACCGGGGAGAAAACGAATTATTCGGAAGGATGGGAACAGCATGCCGGACATTTGAGTTGGTCAAGAAATAGTCAAGCCATTTATTTTATCAGCAACATTCATGCAACAGATGAAATTTATCGTTTAAACTTGAAAAAGGCTGAGATTAGTCGGTTGACGGATGGTGTGCATAATTACCAGTCGGTGGTTGAAATGCCCAATGGGAAGTTATTAGCACAGAAGGTATCGATGTCGCAGCCAGCTGAATTGTACTTGGTTAATTCAAAGACAGGAAAAGACGAATCACTTACTACGGTGAATAAGGGCTTGCTCGACCAGCTGGAAATGGGAAAAGTGGAAGAGCGCTGGGTGAAAACCATTGATGATAAAGACATGCATCTGTGGGTGATTTATCCACCACACTTTGACCCCAATAAAAAATATCCAACCCTCTTATATTGTCAGGGTGGTCCCCAGGGAACGGTGAGCCAGTTTTGGTCGACCCGTTGGAATTTCCAGATGATGGCTGCCAATGGTTACATTGTGGTGGCTCCAAACAGGCGCGGTTTGCCCGGCTTTGGCATGGAATGGCTCGAGCAAATCAGCAAGGATTACGGTGGGCTGAATATTCAGGATTATTTGGTAGCGATTGACGAACTGGCCAAAGAGCCTTACGTGGATGAAGATCGTCTGGGAGCGGTAGGAGCCAGCTATGGCGGTTTCTCTGTCAACTACCTGGCGGGGCACCATGAAGGACGTTTCAACGCTTTTATTTCGCATTGCGGTATCTTTAACTTCGATCAGATGTATGTAACGACCGAAGAAATGTGGTTTGAAAACTGGGATATTGGCGGTCCGTACTGGGATAAAAATAATCAAGTTGCTCAGCGTTCTTACAGCTTTTCTCCACACCTATTTGTCGAGAAGTGGGATACACCGATTCTGGTTATTCATGGAGAGAAAGATTTCCGAATTCCGTATACGCAAGGCATGGGAGCTTTCAATGCAGCTGTTTTAAGAGATGTTCCGGCTCAATTTTTATATTTCCCCGAAGAAAGTCACTGGGTTACTTCAGCTCAGAATGGAATTGTTTGGCAGCGGGTATTCAAGCAGTGGCTTGATAAGTGGTTGACGAAATAATTTTCCGGAGTTAACGGATTGAAATAAGGGGGTAGCTTAAAGCTGCTGCCTTATTTTTTTTGAATGGGATGTGATAGCGAAGACTGGGATTAGAATTTCCGAGTTTCTTTCTGAAGGTTGGCGGCCATTTCAACAGGTATTTTCAAAGTAAAAGTGCTTCCTTTACCAGGAATAGAGCAAACAGTTAATCGGCCCTGCAGTATCTTGGTTATTCTTTTGGATATGGCCAGACCAACACCAATCCCACTGTAAATACGAGTGCTTGAATCGTCAAGCTGCCTGAAAAAGTCAAAAATGAGCTTTTGTTGATCTCGTGGAATTCCTATGCCACTGTCTTTTATTTGAAATGAAAGCATCTTGTTTTTGATCTCCGCCCGGTATTCAATACTTCCCGAACTGGTGAACTTGATGGCATTTTTCAGTAAGTTAATGATGACCTGGTTGATCTTGCTGTTGTCTGAAATAAAATGGTTGTTGAGGAACTTAGCCGATGGATTATAAATCAACTTAATGCTTTCTTCTTTGTCTGATGACTTCAACATTTCGTCCAATAAGTTCTTGTGTTGAAGAAAGAGCTCATTGCCATGAAGGTACTCTTTGCGAATCTTCACATAAGTTTCGTCTGCTTGTGCCAGGTTAAGGATATCTTCAATAATTTGGAGCAGGTTTTTTCCGCTTTTGTATATTCTGTCGGCGAAATTGCTGATTTCCGCAACTGGTATTTTGCTCATCCTCAGGAGGTCGCTAAATCCTAAGATGTGATGCAGCGGTGTGCGTAGCTCATGATTAATGGTTGCCAGAAAAGCCGATTTTATTTGATCACTTTCTTCTGCTTTTTCTTTGGCTTGAACAAGTACTTCCTGGTAGCTTTTGGCGTTCAGTGCGCTGGCAATGGCGTGGGCCACTGTGTTCATTAAATGAATGTCAGCTTCAAGCCATTCTTTTTCTTTGGCGACGGAGTCGAATCCAATAAACCCAAGCAATTTTTGCTGAAAATGAATGGGGACAACTAGTAGCGAAATGATAGATTGGCTTTTTAATATTTCCTTTTCCGCTATCGCTTCTATTGGTAGGTCGTTGACCTGCTTGATGTAGAGGTGCTCAAGTTTTGTTAAGCGATCCATCCACCAAGGAAAAACAGAAGATGGTATATTTTGCAGGAGTTCGGCTTCCGGCTGGATGCCTTTAGTACACCACTCATGGGTATTGTCCATGATGGTCGTATTCTCTCGAAATTGAAAGACATAGCAGCGATCTACGTTTAGAAATTGACCAATTTTTGTTAGGGCTTGGTTGATTGCTTTATCGGTATCGTACAAATGCGCCCCAACAAAGTCTGAAGAGATTTCAGAAACCAGTTTTTCGATTTCGTAGCGGTATCGAAGGTTGCTTTTTGATTGATAAAGCTCAGAAAGGTCGGTCAGTGTACCGCTCAAAGCCGCTGGTTTTTCGAAGGAATCTAGTTCAGCTATTCCTCCGTTGAATTGCCCCCAGATCCAGCCGCCATTTTTGTGTCTTAGCCTTGTTCGAAACGAAAAATGGTTGGTTCCCATCTTTAAAATACGGTTCAAGGTTTTGGAAACAAGAGTTCGGTTTTCTGGGTGGCATAGGTTCAGCCACTGGGCTAAATCGAAGGGATATAATTCTTCAGGTGTGTATCCAATAAGTTGAGCCCAGGCATCATTGATAAGAACTCTGTCGCTGTCAATGCTCCAATGCCAGATGCCCGTTTGCGCAGCATTAAAAGCATTTTTTAAGATACTTTCCTGAGACGACTTTATTTGTTGTTTTTGCTCCAAATGGGTTAATGTTAGCTGTCTAAATTACAAACCAATTTTTCATATCTCACATCCAAATGCGGTTTTAACTTTTATTAAGAACTTGAAAAAGGACTTGAGTTCAAGTTAAATGCTGACTATGGGTTGTTATTTAAAATAGGTAAAAGAACATACGTTTTTTTCTTGCTGTTTTTGCGTTGGGCTCTTTCTTTATTTATATAGCTCTCTATTTGCGGCAACACTGAATTAAAAGTACAAAATTTAATTAATCAAACTATTTCGTTGGTGTAAATCTTATACACACGATATTAACAATGAGCAGCTTATGCTGATGGTGAGCATTTGTCAGTTATTATTTTTGCTTTCTTTTGGAGTTTTGGTAATTCAATCGTGTTCATTTTCTATTTCAGAGGCTGCAGCCTTATCGAAAAAGAAGACGAGTTGTCCTTGTGTCGGCTGGATGTGATTTGTTGGCAGCTTGCTTGCTCCTTCGAGGTTGTTTATGATTTCAGCCATGCGACTGGCTTTCGACTTTCCGGAGATAAGAAAATAAATACGATCGGCATTGTTGATGACTTTTCCCGTAAGACTCACCCGTTTTTGACCACTTGCGGGATGAGTCGCAAGCTCACAAATCGTATCCGATTTTAGCAGGTGCATTTCATGTGGGAAAATAGAAGCGGTGTGTCCGTCATCACCCATGCCAAGAATAATCAGGTCGAAAACAGGTAAGTTTTGACGTTCGTTAAGGTTTGACTTAATTTCCTGGATATAGTCACTCGTAGCTTCCTTCGGGCTTAGTTCACCTTTTACGCGGTGGATTTGGCTTTCATCAATTTCAATTTTCGAGAACAAGTGTTTATGGGTCATGCCGTAGTTACTTTCATCGCTGGCTGGAGGCACGCATCGTTCGTCGCCCCACCAAAAATGCAGCTGTTTCCAAGGCATTTTTGTCGCATACGATTGAGCAAGTACATCGAACAGTAATTTGGGAGTACTTCCACCGGAAAGGGCGATATCGAATCGCTTGGAGGTGTCTTTTACGGTTTCGTAAAGTTCAAGTGCAAAAGCTTCGGCTAAGTCTTGTGCAGTTGAGAATATTTTGATTGCTTTTTTTGAAGTCATAGCAGTGCAGTAAACTATTTTGTATTAGTAACGATTGTTTTCTTAAAGTTCGCAGTAGGTGCCATCGTTCGACAGATTTTTACATGGATAGCGCCATTGGCTGTCGTCAACTAATTGGTCGGCAACGTCGGGTCCCCAAGTGCCGGCGGGGTAGCCATAAATCGGAATGTCCGGGTTGTGTTGCCAGGCATTCATAATCGGCTGAACAAATTCCCATGCTTTTTCCACCGCATCTCCACGCGAGTAGAGGGTGGCGTCTCCCTGCATACAGTCTAATAGTAAGCGTTCGTAGGCTGCAGGCAAATGATGTGCATCAGCCAGGTCTTCGTAGTGGAAATCCATGTTGACGGTTTGCACGCGAAACCCAGCTCCCGGAACTTTCATGCCAAATTTCAGCAATATGCCCTCATCGGGCTGAATACGAATAACCAGTTGGTTGGCTGTTTGTTCTGTTTCGTATTGGTTGCCGAACAAATGGTGAGGCGTTTTTTTGAAGTGAATGACGACTTCGGTTACACGGGTTGGCAATTTTTTGCCGGTTCGGATATAGAACGGAACACCGGCCCAGCGCCAGTTGTCAATGAAAAACTTCATGGCCATAAATGTTTCTGTCCGGCTTTCGGGGTCAACGCCTTCTTCTTGTCGGTAGCCTTTAACCAATTCTCCTTTAATATGCGATTCGATGTACTGTCCTCGAATGACGTACTGATCTACCTCTTCTTCCTTGATTGGACGTAGCGATTGAAACACTTTTAGCACTTCATTCCGAATGGCGTCTGCTTCAACAACAACGGGAGGCTCCATCGCTACCATACCGACCAACTGGAGTAAATGGTTTTGAACCATATCGCGCATGGCCCCTGAGTGGTCGTAATAACCTCCCCGATTTTCAACACCCAAGCTTTCAGCAGAGGTGATTTCAATATGATGAATGAAATTTTGATTCCAGATGGGTTCGAAAATACCGTTGGAAAAGCGCGTTACCAGGAGGTTTTGAACCGATTCTTTACCCAGATAATGGTCAATTCGATAAATCTGATCTTCGGCAAAATAGTTCAACAAATTTTTGTTGAGTTCTTTGGCCGATGCCAGGTTTGTGCCGAAAGGTTTCTCGATAATTAGCCTGCGGAAACCATCATCTGTTTTATTCAGATCTACACTCGCCAGATTTTTCGGAATGATTTCGTATAATTTGGGTGGTGTGGACAGGTAAAAAATGAAGTTCTCCGGAATCGAGTTTTCTTTGGCAATGGTAAACAACCGATCTTTCAATACCGGATATTCATAGGAGTCGGCTGTTGAAATGGATTGATAATATAGTCGGCCTAAAAATTTCTCAATCAGTTTATGGTCTTCTTCCTTTGTGAGAAATTCTGTCATTCGTTGGCGAAATTCAACATCTGACAGGTTGGTTCGGCTTACGCCAAGTACTGCAAATTCGTCTGGAAGAAGGCTTTGTCTCTCTAGTTCAAGGAGTGCGGGAATTAATTTGCGTTTGGTTAAATCGCCCGAAGCTCCAAAAATGACGAGTATATGTGATTCGGCTTGTTTCATGGTCGTAATTTTTCAGGGATAAACAAGTTTGTAGGTGTGAAGTTTTTAAAATGAGCCGTTTTTTTTCAGTTCGGCTCTGCTGCAATCAAAAAGACAATCAGTTGTTTCTTGTATTCAAAATAGTTGAGTAGGAAGCGCTGATTCTTTTCATTCGTGTTTAATTCAGCTATTAATTGATCGTTTTCTTTCGGACTAAGAGCTATCTGCTCAGCAAAATGGATTCCAGGAATGCCTGCCACTTTGTAAACAGCTTCTTTCGCACTCCAAAAAAGACAGTGGCGTTTCGAGTCCTTATGGGCCAACGCCATTTCGGCTGGAGAAAGATATTTTCGCTCGATGTTCAAGAAATTCCGGCTCAGGCTTTCAATGTCCAATCCTACAGCTTGGTGAGGATGAAGCAAGATGCCCGCTATCTGGCTGGAATGGCTGATGCTGATATGGTGGTAAAGGGGGTGGTCGATTTGTGGCTGTCCCTTACTATTGTAGGTTACTTTGATTGATTGGCATCCAATGTGTCGGAGCATCATTTTTACCGATAGCCATTCTTGCTGTCGTTTTTTATTTTTTAGTGATCGAAATGCTTCATCGCTATCCAGCATTGGAAACTGAGCTTTGAGCCATTCCAGGTCTTCGGTCAGCTCCCAAAGCAGAAGCAAGCCTTCTTCGATATGAATTTCTTTGGCTAATGGCATGGCTTAATTCCAACGGGTTGTTTCAACTAAATGGATGATGTCGGGCTTCAGAAAATCGATGACCGGGCGGATGGAATCGATGTTTGGGACTTCACGGATATAGAGTGCTCCACGCAAAAAATGCTCGGTGCTGTCGGTCAGGAAAAACTGGATGGGTGAAGCGGCATTTCCTTCGATATAATAAATCGTGCCATAAACGTTCTGCTCCGGATTGATGAATAAACGCTCCTCAATAGCATCTGCTTTTATGGTATGATCGTAAGCCAGGCGCCGCGACTCTTCCAAGTGCTTTTGCAGATCTTTGTTCAGATGGGCATAGCTCAGGTGCAAATCTGCTTTATTGGCAGGCGTGCTGATTGTCATCCACGCTGAATTGGCTGAGTTTTCTGAGTCCGGGGCAGATCGGGGGGTCGAGTAATCGGCAATTTCAAACGAGTAGGGGAGATCCTTGCTTAGCCCATGATAGGATTTCTCCGGAAAGTCAATCCGGAAATAACCACGCGGTTTTGGGGTATATTCTTTTTGGCAACTGGCCAGTAAAACAATGAGTATTACAATCAAAAAAAGCCGGTTTTGCATAGGAGCATTTTTTTCGGAAGCGTTAATTAATTTCAACTTTGATCTTTTTGATACGTCGGTTATCAACAGATTCAATGGTGAAAACGAAATTCTCGCAGCTTAGTTTCTCATGAGTAATTGGTATTTCACCTCTTAGTTCCAGAATTAGTCCGGCCAAGGTGTCGGCATCTCCTTTGTAGTCGTCAAAAATATGATCGTTGCTTCCGGTAATTTTATAGAAGTCGTTGAGAAGGATTTTGCCGTCAAACAAGTATTTGTTTTCTGCGATTTTGGTGAAATAGTTTTCTTCTTCATCAAATTCATCGGCTATTTCGCCTACAATCTCTTCCAGTACATCTTCTAGTGTGACGATGCCCGAGCTGCCTCCGTACTCGTCGACCACAATGGCCATGTGTACTTTGTTCTTTTGAAATTCTTCCAGCAAATCATCAATCTTCTTGGTCTCGGGCACGTAGAAGGGTGCACGGATAATGGTTTGCCATTTGAAATTTACTTTTTTATGAATGTGCGGGAGTAGATCTTTGATGTAAAGAATACCCTTAATGTTATCAAAAGAGCCCGAGTAGACCGGAATTCGCGAATAGCCTGATTCGTTTATCAGATTGATTACTTTGCTGTACGAATCTCTGATCTCAAGCGCCTCCACGTCAACGCGCGATCGCATGATTTCCACCACATTTTTATTTCCAAACTTGACAATTCCTTCTAGAATTTCTTTATCCTCGGCGTGTTCGTGCTCCAACGTAAGTTCGAGTGCTTGTGAAAGTTCGTTGACTGAAATATTTTGTGCTTGTTTTTGAAAATGCTTATTCACAAACGATGTCGAATAAATCAGGATTGAATTAATGGGGCGAAGCAAGCGCTCCAGCACGGTTAGCGGAATAGCCATAAAGCGCGCAAAACTACGGGGGTGGCTGGAGGCATACACCTTGGGGATGATTTCGCCAAAAAGCAATAGGACGAAAGTGATGACGACCACCTGAAAGATAAAGCCTAAGGTTGGTGCTGACTCGAAATTAAAAAGCTTTCCTGTGGTGTAGGCCGAAAGAATGACGATGCCTACATTAACAAAGTTATTGGCCACCAGAATGGTCGCCAATAACTTTTCAGGGTTGTCCAGGTTTTTTAATATCGCATGATTCTGCTTGCTTTTGGATGAGTTGAGTTTTTCACGATCCTGAGGACTTAGTGAAAAATACGCAACCTCAGAGCCTGAAATCAAGGCTGAAGAAAACAAGAGTATCAAAATAAACGCAAGGCACAGAATTACAGCTGTTGTCAGGGGATAGAATTCAATATCTCCGATAATTGCTGTGAGTATTGGTAAAGGGTCTGTTTCCAATTAAACTAATTTAAGTTACTAAAATGGTAAGTCATCTTCTTCGTTGGGTGCGAAGTCTGGTTCGCTAACCTGGTTGTCCGGTTGATTCTGTGGATGGCTTTGTTGATTGGTGTTACTGTTGTCCTGTTGGTTTCTTGAACCGCCAAGCATTTCCATATTGTCACCATAAATTTCAGTAGTGTAGCGCTTGTTGCCATCTTTATCTTCCCACGAGCGGGTGCGAATACGGCCTTCGATATACAGACGGTCACCTTTTTTGACGTACTGCTCTACAACTTTGGCTAAGCCTCTCCAAATAACAATGTTGTGCCATTCGGTGGTGGTTACTTTTTCGCCGTTTTTAGCAGTGTAGCTCTCAGAGGTAGCCATCGAAAAGTTGGCAACAGCAACGTCCTTATCTAGGTATCTGACTTCAGGATCGCGACCGACATTTCCGATTAAGATTACTTTGTTTACTGACATAATTAAAGATTTTAGAATTAAACAATAATAAATTTACAAAATTTCCCCCTCTGAGAGGTAATGTTTGATGAAGTATTTTAGAAATGGCCTGTTTTTGACGCTAAACCATAACCTCTTCTATATGAACGAATCAAAACCAATTACACTTGCTTAGTTCCTTTTCGATTGGTTTTGGAACAGCAAAGTTAAAAATATCTTTTTTATTCACCTTAAGCAAGGAAGCGGGGATCTTTATTTTACCGACTATTTTCAAGTAGATGAATCGATAGAAGATGTGCTGGTGGCTGAGCACTTGTTTTTGCCAGTCACTTTCTTTTTCCAGTAGCAGTTGGGTTTGTAGCGGGAAGATTGCTTGACTTTCTGCCAGTGTTTGCTGTAAGTCGCTTTTCTCAGAGCTTTCAGTGAGAGGGAATTCATAAAGGTTCTTCCAAATGTCATTAGCTGTTCGCTTCGAAAGGTAGGTGTAGGAGCCATGGTCAATCACCAAGTAGTTGAAATAACGTTTTCGAATTTTAACCTTTCCTTTTTTCACCGGGTAGGAGTCAATCTTGTTGTTTTTATAGGCGAAGCATAACTTATTAAAGGGACAACTTTCACACCCCGGATTTTTAGGAGTGCAGAGAGTTGCTCCAAACTCCATTAATGCTTGGTTGAAGTTCCCGGCGTGGCTCGCATCCAGCAATTCATTGGCAAGTATTGCAAACTGTTTTTTTCCTTGCCCGCTGTCGATGGGGGTATCTATACCGTTAATACGCGATAGCACCCGATACACATTGCCATCAACCGCCGCATAGGGTAAATTGAATGCGATGGAGGCAATTGCCGCCGCTGTATAGTCGCCTACGCCTTTTAGATTGAGTAGACTTTCATAGTCAGCCGGAAACATTCCTCTATAATGTCTCGCAATAGTTTGCGCGGTGTGGTGCATGTTTCGAGCTCTGGAATAGTAACCCAGGCCTTGCCATAGCTTTAAAATCGCATCTTCCGAAGCATTGGCGAAATCCTTAACACTGGGGTAGGTGTCGATAAACCGCAGATAATAGGCCATTCCTTGGTCTACACGGGTTTGTTGAAGTATGATTTCAGATAGCCAAATGGCATAAGGGTCAGCGGTTTCCCGCCAAGGAAGATCTCGTTTGTTGTTGTCGTACCAACGAAGCAAAATACCGGAGAATGAGGCGCTTTTTGTCATAACTGCTTTAAAATCTATATAGATTGCAAAAATAATTCATTTGAGGTGTTTAAAGTTTTTAAATAATTTTTATTTTTGCACTCCGAAACGCATGAATATATAATTTATTGAAAACTAAATATTTTAAGAGATGACTAAAGCAGATATTGTTAATGAAATTAGCAAGAACACGGGAATCGAGAAAGTAACGGTTCAAAAAACTGTAGAAGCTTTTATGGAAACTGTAAAAGATTCATTAACTGAAGGGAAAAATGTGTATCTTCGGGGATTTGGTAGCTTTATCGTAAAAAAGAGAGCAGAGAAAACAGCACGTAATATTTCAAAGAATACAACAATAATTATTCCAGAGCACTTCATTCCAGCTTTTAAACCAGCGAAAACGTTTGTTGCTCAAGTTAAAGATCAAGTAAAAAATTAAGATTATGCCAAGCGGAAAAAAAAGAAAAAGACATAAGATGTCGACGCACAAGCGTAAGAAAAGACTACGTAAAAACAGACACAAGAAGAAGAAATAGTCTTACGCTTTTTTTAGCAATAGCTATAAAAGACAATTGAAGGTTAAACCTAAAGTGCATAGCGCTTTAGGTTTAATCCGTTTTTAACTAATGTAAAAAGTTACATTATAAATTAAATCAAAATAACGTTGTGAGTAGCGATCTAATTATTGATGTCTCTCCCTCAGAAGTCGTTATTGCCTTATTAGAAAATAAACGCTTAGTTGAACTTACCAGGGAAAAAAGCGGAGCAAAATTTGCTGTTGGCGATATTTATTTAGCCAAGGTGAAAAAAATTATGCCGAGCTTAAACGCTGCATTCATCGACGTTGGTTATGAAAAAGATGCATTTTTGCATTATCTCGATATGGGACCTCAATTTTCAACTTTGAATAAGTTCATGAAAATTGCCAGTTCCAAAAAGAACCGTATTTCTTCACTATCTAAAATTCACTCCTTACCAGATATTAATAAGGAGGGTAAAGTAACAGAAGTATTGAAAGCAGGCCAGAATATTTTGGTTCAAATAGCCAAAGAACCTATTTCGACCAAGGGCCCCCGGCTAACCTCCGAACTTTCAATAGCTGGACGAAATTTAGTGCTGATGCCTTTTAGCGACAAAGTAAGTGTTTCGCAAAAGATTAGCTCAACCGAAGAAAAAAACAGGCTGAAAAGATTAATTCAAAGTATTAAGCCAAAGAAATACGGTGTGATTGTTCGAACAGTGGCCGAAGGCAAACGAGTAGCAGAACTCGACCAGGAATTGAAAAGACTGGTAGCCAAATTTGAAACCACCTTCCAAAAATTAAAAAAAGCCACCGCCCCGGCTTTAATTGTTGGAGAAATTGACCGGACAACAGCATTACTTCGAGATATTTATACGCCAACGTTTAACAGCATCATCGTTAACGATGCCGCTGTTGCCGAAGATGTGGCAGATTACATTGCGACGATTGCCCCAGAGAAAAGGAAAATTGTTAAGACCTACACCGGTGGGCAACCAGTTTTCGATTATTTTGGGGTCGACAAGCAAGTAAAAGCGTCGTTTGGAAAAACCGTTTCATTTAAAAACGGCGCTTACCTGATTATTGAACATACCGAAGCTTTTCATGTGATTGACGTTAACAGCGGTAATCGGTCAAAAGCAGGTGTGGATCAGGAAACCAATGCGCTGGAAGTCAACTTGGCAGCAGCCGAGGAAGTAGCACGACAGTTGAGGTTGAGAGACATGGGAGGCATCATCGTGATCGATTTTATCGACATGCATGAAGCAGCAAACCGACAAAAGGTTTTTGAACGTATGAAAGAGGCGATGGGAGCTGATCGCACCAAACACAACATACTGCCATTAAGTAAGTTTTGTTTGATGCAAATCACCCGTCAGCGGGTAAGACCTGAAGAGCATGTGGAGACAGCTGAAGTCTGTCCGACATGTAAGGGCACCGGAAAAATTACGCCTACCATTCTCTTTACAGATGAATTAAGTAGCAAAGTCAATTACATTTTTAAAGACTTGAATAAGAAAAGTCTGACCTTGAAAGTTCATCCGTATGTGGCCGCTTTTTTAACGAAAGGAATTCATTCCATTAAAAGAAAGTGGGCTTTTAAGTATTTCAAACGAATAACTGTTGAAGGCGTTAATGCCTACAGTTTTCTGGAGTACCATTTCTACGATGATAATTTAGAAGAGATTATTCTTTAAATACAAGAAATCCCGGATCATTGATTTGGGATTTTTTTATTTAAAAACGTTAACAATCAATTCGATTTTACAAGAAGTATTCAAATATATTGATATTGAAATATTTAAATCGAAAAAAGGACGAATGCTTGTTTTAAATGGTTGAAAGTCATTTCCGGAACAAGCATTTCCTGCTTATCTTTGTTGTATTCATCAAAAAATATTGACTAAGAAAATACTAGAAAATGAAGATAGTAAAACATAGCCTCTCAATTCTTTTTCTCTTGTTTGCTTTTCAGGGTTTTTCACAGATCCTTGAGCCAGTAAAATGGTCTTTCGACTCGAAGCAAGACGGCAAAGAAGTTCAGCTTATTTTTAAAGCCACGATTGAAGATACCTGGCATTTGTACGATACCCATCTCCCTGAAGGAGGACCGGTAGCCACGTCGATTAACTATCAAGACACATCGCAGTTTGAGTTTGTGGGGGATTTGCAAAAGAATCCGGCGCCTACGGAGGAGTTTGATAAAACTTTTCAGATGGATTTACGATATTATAGTCACGAGGCGGAGTTCATTCAAACCATTCGGTTAAAAACAGCTGATCCGATTGCTATTGAAGGGTATGTTGAATTTATGTGCTGCGACGATGAGACCTGTTTGCCGCCAACTGAAGCCGATTTTGCTTTTGCGTTGAATGGAGCAGGCGCTGACCAGGGAGGTGAGTCGGAAAGAATACAAAACGTCGAAAAATCAAACCGGGTATTGACAGATAAGGGAAAAGAGGGCTCAACGGAAACGCTTTGGTTGTTTTTCTTCTTCTCCTTTTTAGCTGGATTAGCAGCTATTCTTACGCCTTGTGTCTTTCCAATGATTCCGATGACGGTTTCCTTTTTTATGCACAGTGGCGAGTCGAAGATTAAGTCGCGTCTTTATGCCGCGTTTTATGGTTTCTCTATTATCGCTATTTATACCATTGTTGGAACCTTGGTGGCCGTTCTCTTTGGTCCCGATGCAGCTAATTGGTTAAGTACTCATTGGCTGCCGAATATTTTATTCTTTATCATTTTCGTACTCTTTGCTTTTTCATTTTTTGGCATGTTTGAAATTGTGATGCCAAGTTGGTTGGTGAACCGTTCGGACAAGCAGGTAGATAAAGGTGGATTTTTAGGTTCTTTTTTCATGGCCCTAACCTTGGTGTTGGTTTCCTTTTCGTGTACCGGACCTATTGTGGGGGCGATTCTAGTTGAATCGGCTGGTGGCGCTGTTTTGAAACCCATCATCGGGATGTTTGGTTTTGCCCTGGCTTTCGCCTTGCCATTTACCTTGTTTGCTCTTTTCCCAGGCTGGCTAAGCAACTTACCAAAGTCTGGCGGTTGGCTCAATTCGGTTAAAGTGGTGCTGGGCTTTTTGGAACTGGCACTAGGATTGAAATTTCTGAGTATTGCCGATCAGACTTATCATTGGGGAATTCTTGATCGGGAGATCTATCTGGCCGTATGGATTGTCATCTTTACTTTGCTGGGACTTTACTTGCTGGGGAAACTGAAGTTTTCGCATGACAGCGACTTGAAATTTATTTCGGTACCCCGTTTGATGATGGCTATTGTCTCATTCTCTTTTGTGGTTTATTTAATACCCGGAATGTTTGGTGCGCCACTGAAAGCTTTGGCTGGCTATATGCCTCCGCAAAGTACACACGATTTTGATTTGCATGAAATAATTCGCGATGAAGTCCGGTTGGTTAGTTCTTCTGGTAATAGCATCGGTTTTGGTGAAGTGAACGAGCAGTGTGAGGAGCCTAAGTTTGGAGAGTTTTTGCACTTGCCACACGGTTTGAGTGGCTATTTCGATTACGAGCAAGGCCTGGCTTGTGCCAAGGCGTTGAATAAGCCGGTGTTTATCGATTTTACAGGTCACGGTTGCGTTAATTGTCGGGAAATGGAAGCGGCAGTCTGGTCTGATCCCCGGGTGTTGGCGCGGCTTCAAAATGAATTTATTATCATTGCCTTGTATGTCGATGATAAGTCGAAGTTGCCCGAAAGTGAGTGGGTGACCTCGAGCTACGACGGAAAAGTAAAAAAGACTCTGGGGAAAAAATATGCCGATTTCCAGATTACACAATTTGGCGTAAATGCGCAGCCATACTATGTGCTGACGGATACGAATGGTGAGTTGTTAGTTGACCCCAAAGCGTATGATTTGAATCCGGATAATTTTGTGGATTTTCTGGATCGTGCCCTGGAAGAATTTGAGAAACGGAATTAGTTTTTCGCTTCCTTCTGAAAAGCTCACCGAATTGTTTTTGAAGAGAAGCAGTTTGGTGAGCTTTTTTGTTTAGAAATCTGATCTTGATTTAGCTTTCAATTGGATGTTATGATCTTCGACAGTTTTTTGTGGAATGAAAAATTTACTACACGCAAAAAGTCAATGAGATATCAATATTAGCTTCTGCGCTTGAATTCGGAGCAGCAAATGGATGCAGCGCTGGCTACATTCAATGATTCGGAGCCACGTGCGCCTACTGCAAAGGACGGGATATGAATTTTTCGCTGGATTTTTGTTTCGATGGCTGGGGAAATCCCATTGCCTTCGTTGCCTAGAACCAATATGCCATGGGCTGTAAGGTTTGATGAATAGATATTCTCGCCTTCTAAAAAGGTACCATAAACAGGAAGTTGTGCCTGGTTGGCTTCATCCATCAATTTTTCCAGATCAAGATAATGAATCTGAACCCGGAAGATGGCTCCCATGCTCGATTGAATGACTTTAGGATTGAAGCAGTCAGCCGTATTGGTCGAGCAAATCAGATTTCTGATGCCAAACCAATCTGCAATGCGGATAATGGTTCCCAAGTTGCCCGGGTCCTGCACAAAGTCAAGAGCCAGTGAGAATTCCCGGGTTAATTGATTCATGCTTAGCTGGTAGTATGGGATTTCAACTACAGCTATGGCCTGCTGAGGCGCTTGTTGTAAACTGGCTTTTTTGATTTCTTCCGGGCTGCACTCGATGACTTCATCAGCCACGTCAGGGGGGAGTGGATTGGATTTAAGAAAACCAGGGGTGCCGATCAAGAGTCTTACCCGAAAATGAGACGCGACGGCTTCCAGTACAAGCTTATTACCTTCAACAAGAAAAACACCTTCTTTTTCGCGGGTCTTTTTGCGGTTGAGCGATTGGATGAATTTTATTTTATTTTTACTTAGCATGATATTTGGCAAACAATTTGTAAAAATAAACACCCTAATCGATTTGTTTGCGTCTGATAGTGTTTATTTTTGTTGAAATTCCCAGAGAAGGTTAAAAAATGAGAAAAGTGAAGCTGTTTAAAATACGGATTGGTCTGTTGATCGCAGTCATGTGCTTTTCTTGTTCCCCAACGAAGTTTGTTCCCCAAGGAGAATATTTACTGAATGATATCGACATCAAGATCGACAATCGGTCGATCAATAATGAAGAGCTAAAAGCACAGGTCAGGCAAAAGGAGAATCTCAAGATTCTTGGTTTTATGAAATTTCACCTGGGACTTTATAACTTATCCTCTGCTAAGAAAGAAGAAGGATGGTTTAAGCGTATCGGTGAAGCCCCCATAATTTATGACGACTACATGACTCAGCGTTCCAAGGAACAGTTGAAGCTTTACTTGCGCAATAAGGGCTACTACGATGCTTCGATAACAGAGCAGATTGATGTTAGGGAAAGACGCCAAAAGGTAAATGTTGTTTATTCGATAGAAACCGGGCAGCCCTATCGTATCCGGAATTACAGTTATCAGTTTGAAGACCCCAGTATCGAAGCATTGATTTTGACAGATACGGCTAGCCAAATGATTAGTCCTGGAGCTGTTTTTGATGTTGATGTGTTGAATGCCGAGCGGAAGCGAATTGCTAATCGACTTAAAGATTATGGGTATTACAATTTCTCAGAAGAATATATTTCATACGATGCCGATAGCGCTTTATCATCTCAGCAGGTTGACTTAGTTGTCGTTGTTGCTGATGAAGATCCGGAGCAAGAGGTGGACTCGATTAAGCCACATCGGAAGTTTATGGTTCGCTCTTTTCACATTACCCCCGATTTTGTGGCTTCTCAATTGAATGCCCGCCGACAAGTGGCAGTGCCTGATACGCTTCGGGATTTTCCGTATGCTTTTTATCATAGGGGAAAGATGAAGTATAAACCAGAGGTTTTTTACAATGTGAACCGGATGGAAGATAGTTTGTATTATTCGCAGAGGAGTGTCGAGCAGACTTATCGCTCGCTGGTTCAATTGCGGCAGTTTCGGATCGTTAATCTTAATTTCGATGAAATAGAGAATCTGGGAAATGACTCGATTGGCGTGTTAGATTGCAACCTCCAATTGTCTCCACTTCCGAGGCAGGGATTCTCTGTGGACCTTGATGGAACCAATTCTTCAGGCAATTTGGGGGTAGCTGGAAACTTCAATTATCAGCACCGGAATGTTTTTCGGGGAGCTGAAATATTTAACCTAAATTTAAAAGGGGCAGTTGAGCGGCAGCAAACCCTGATTAAAAACAATAAACTTGATTTTAACACCCGGGAGTTTGGGGTGGAAGGCTCGTTAACAATTCCTAAATTTCTGAGTCCAATTAAGCGTGGTCGTTTGTTTGACTACCAGGTTCCTCAAACCAACCTAACGCTAGGGTATAACTATCAGCGGCGTCCTGATTATACGCGTACCATCACCAACTTCAGGTATGGATATAACTGGAAAACCTCTCAAACCAAAACTCATTTCTTGAGTGTGGTCGATTTCAATTATGTGAATCTTTATGAGTTTAATGATGAGTTTTTGAACTCAATCCAAGATCTGTACATTAAGAGCAGTTTTACCGATCACCTCATTTTCGCGATGAATTACACTCAGGTGGATAATACGCAGAGCTTGAAGCGGCGAGATCATTACCGTTATTTTAAGTGGTCGTTCGAGTCTGCGGGAAATTCATTATCTCTGCTCTCCTCTGTTTTTGATCGTCCCAAGGCAGCTTTTAATGATACCATTACTGGTCAAGTATCGAACTACCATGAGGTGTGGGGCACCCGTTACGCTCAGTATTTGAAAGCTGATTTTGAATATCGCTACGGACATATGATTGATGAGTATAATTCAGTTGTTGGTCGAGCGTTTATTGGCGTTGGCCTGCCTTATGGGAATTTTGATGTATTGCCATTTGAGAAGAAGTACTTTACAGGAGGAGCTAACGGAATCAGAGCCTGGCAGGTGCGTTCGCTGGGGCCAGGAACCTATAAGGCGCCCGAAGGGGCTTACCCCAATCAATCGTCAGATATTAAGCTGGAAGCTAATTTGGAGTATCGGTATCGGTTTGTTTGGCGTATTGAAGGGGCTTTCTTTTTGGATGCAGGTAATATTTGGGCGATCAATGAAAAAGATAACCGACCCGGCGCTCAATTCAAGCTGAATCAGTTTTATGAACAAATTGCCATCGGAACTGGCATGGGCTTACGGTTCGATTTTACGTACTTTATTTTCAGATTGGATTTGGGAATGAAACTGCGCGATCCTTCTTTGGAAGCAGGAAGAAGAGTTGTCATTGGCAACTATCCACTTTCATCTGAACATTTCAATCTCAGCTTCGCCATCGGATATCCGTTTTAACTTGCATTTAATGTTGGTTGCAATTTTTTTTGTTTTTTATTCGTAAATTTGCAGCCGATCTAATAATTAGATTTCAAAGAGGAATAATCCCGTTTAATTTACTTAATAAATAGAAGCTATGAGCGAAAAACTTTTTGATAACATCAAACCAGGTGTTTTAACCGGAGAAGACTTACAATATGTATTCAAAGTTGCAAAAGAAAATCAATTTGCATTGCCTGCTGTTAATGTAACTACTTCAAGTACTATTAATGCAGTGATGGAAGCAGCAAAAGATGTTGATTCTCCTGTAATCATTCAGTTCTCTAATGGTGGTGCACAGTTTTATGCTGGTAAAGGATTGAAATTGGAAGGACAGCAAGCTCAGGTTGCAGGTGCTGTTGCTGGTGCAAAAACAATTCACTTGTTGGCCGAAGCTTATGGTGTAAGAGTTGTTTTGCACACTGACCACGCTGCAAAAAAATTATTGCCTTGGATTGACGGTCTTTTAGATGCTGGCGAAAAGCATTTTGAAGAAACCGGTAAGCCATTGTTCTCTTCTCACATGCTTGACCTTTCGGAAGAGCCATTGGAGGAGAATATCGCTATCTGCAAAGACTACCTGACAAGAATGAGCAAAATTGGTATGACCCTTGAAATTGAGTTGGGAATTACTGGTGGCGAAGAAGATGGTGTAGATAATTCAGATGTTGATAACGCATTGCTTTATACACAGCCTGAAGAAGTTTGCTATGCATACGAGCAATTGAGCGAAGTTTCTCCTAACTTCACTATTGCTGCCTCTTTTGGTAATGTACATGGTGTTTACAAACCAGGTAATGTTGTTTTGAAACCAGCTATTTTGGACGCTTCTCAAAAATACATTTCTGAGAAATTAGGTTTAGGTGAAAAGCCAGTAAACTTCGTATTCCACGGTGGATCAGGTTCTACTTTAGAAGAAATTCGCGAAGCAATTTCTTACGGTGTAATTAAAATGAACATCGACACGGATACTCAATGGGCATATTGGGATGGCGTGCGCGCTTTCGAAGCAGCTAACCGCGACTACTTACAGGCTCAAATTGGTAATCCTGATGGAGCTGACAAACCTAATAAGAAGTATTATGACCCTCGTGTTTGGGTTCGTAAAGGTGAAGAAGCTGAGATTGCACGTTTGAAAATTGCATTCGAAGATTTGAATTGCATTGGAAGAAGCTAATTCTTTCAAAAAATGATACAGAGAGGTTCTTCAATTATTGAAGGACCTTTTTTTTTGATCATATCTATCTATCTGGCTAGATGTTTTTTTTGAATGCAATGAAAATATTTTGCATTTTTGCGCCCTCGTAGGAAAGAACTAAAAGCAAAGCGCAGTAAATTGTGTTAAATTAAAACTTAGAGACTATGTCTGGAATACCAACTGCCCGTGATTCATTTGGGAGCAAATTTGGCGTGATCGCTGCAACTGCAGGTTCTGCTATCGGTTTAGGAAATATCTGGCGATTCCCTTACGTCGTTGGAGAAAATGGCGGTGGAGCCTTTTTGATCATCTACCTTGGATTTGTGTTGGCAATTGGCTTGCCGGTCATGCTATCCGAGTTTATTATCGGACGCAGTTCTCAGCGGAATGCTTTTGGTGCCTTTAAATCTCTTGCGCCAGGTAAGCCTTGGTATTTGGTTGGAGTGATGGGTGTGGTGGCTGCTTTTATGATTTTATCTTTCTATACAGCCGTTGCCGGATGGACCTTAGAATATATTTACCAATCTTTCACCAATGGGTTTGCCGAAAAATCGTCAGAGGAATTGACTCGTATGTTTACTGATTTTAGGAGCGATAGCTGGCGTCCCCTGCTTTGGTTTTTTGTATTTATGGGACTAACTGCGCTGGTTATTATCGCGGGAGTGAAAAATGGCATCGAAAAATACACGAAGATTCTGATGCCCGTTTTGTTGCTGATTCTTGTTGTTTTGTGCATTCGGTCGATAACGCTGGAGGGGGCAGTAGGAGGGCTGGAGTTCTTGTTCAAACCCGATTTCTCTAAGATTACCGCACGGACGGTTTTAGAAGCCCTTGGGCAGGCTTTCTTCTCTTTGAGCATTGGTATGGGGACCTTGATTACCTATTCTTCCTATATTAATAAAAAGGAGACTCTGGGGAGTATTTCCTTCTCGGTAGCTATTGCTGATACTCTAATTGCTATTCTGGCTGGAGTTGCTATCTTTCCAGCTGTGTTTGCTTTTGGTATCGAGCCCGGGTCGGGTGAAGGGCTTGTGTATATTACGCTTCCGAATATTTTTCAGCAAATGGCCGGTGGTTATATTTTCTCCATTCTTTTCTTTTTGTTGCTAGGTGTTGCCGCATTAACGTCTACAATTTCAGTGTTGGAAGTTATTGTTGCGTATTTTGTGGAGGAGCTGAAGTTGACGCGCAAAAAAGCAACTTGGCTGGCCACGAGTTCGGTATCGGTCATTGGAATTATGTGCACCTTGTCGTGGGGAGCCATGAAAGATGTAGCATTGTTTGGCATGAATGTATTTTCTTTGCTCGATTTTATCTCAGCAAATGTATTGTTGCCTTTGGGTGGCTTGCTTATTGTTGTTTTTGTTGCCTGGTTTTTAGGTAAGGAAAAGGCAAAAGCTGAGTTGTCAAATGTGGGGCGGTTAAAAGTAGTTTATTTCCCTGCTTTTATGTTGATCATTAAATTTGTTGCTCCCATCGCGATTGCCTTGGTTTTTCTTCAGCAGATTGGATTGATTCAGTTGTAGGCTGTAAAATGGTCGGTTACTTGATGTCAGTGGAAGAGGAACAGATCGGTTGATTTCATTTTTCGCTTTTTTTGTTGTAATTTTTAAAATGGTTTTGTTTACAAGTTGGTTGTTGGCATGTATTTTAAAACAACAATACCGTGAGATTTCAGCAAATCATTCGAGAGTACTTTTCTTTTACAAAAAATGAGCGCATAGGACTGGTCATCCTGTTAGTGTTGATTGGCTTAATTCTAGCTGCAAATCAATTAATCTTTTATTTTGAAACTCCTGGCGTTATTGATTCTGAAAAGCTTCAAAAACTGATGGTCATGCTAGACGAGAAAAGGGCGATGGAGCAGGAACAAGCACAAGGAACTCTTTTTCGATTTGATCCGAATGCAATTGACAGCTTGATGTTGGATAGCCTTCAGTTGCCAAATTACGTAAAAAAGAACCTCATGCGTTACCGTTCCAAGGGCGGACGCTTCTACAAAGTCGCTGATATGCGTAAGATTTATGGGATGACCGATTCAATTTTTGATACTATTCAGCCTTATGTTCAAATCGTATTGCAAAATCATGAGCCACACAGGCCTGATGTCAATATTAAGAGAAGTAATGAGCCATTCCAGTCAGTGCATGAGCAAGTGCCTCTTAATGCAGAGCTAAAGACGATCGAGATTAATACAGCAATGGCCGATGAGTTGAAGCAACTGCGAGGCATTGGTAAAGTGCTTTCGGTGCGCATTGTGAAATACCGGCGGCTTTTGGGTGGTTTTCACAGCTTCGATCAGCTTTATGAGGTTTATGGACTGAAACCGGAAACCATTGAAAACATTCTTCCGTATCTGAAACTAGATTCGGAACAAGTTGGGCAAATCAATGTCAATTTTGCTGACGTGGAGGATTTCGCCCGGCATCCATATATTTCATTTGAACTTGCCAAGGCCTTAGTGGCCTTCCGCTCCGAAAATGGCTTCGTGACTAAGCTGCAAGTTTTAAGAGAAAAGAATGTGATTAGCGAGACTGATTTTCAAAAAATTGTTCCTTATCTGAAAACTAAAAACTAATTGTACTTGTTTGTTTTCGTAGGTTTTAACGGATTCGAAAATATTATCTGTTTATTTTTTAGTTATAAATTTGATTAATACGGTAGAATTCATAAATTTGCGGCTCGAAATTTAAACAGTTAAAAATAAAATTATATGATCGTTATTCCTGTTAAAGAAGGCGAAAATATCGAAAGAGCCCTTAAGAGATTCAAGAGAAAGTTTGAAAAAACTGGCGTGATTAAAGAGTTACGTGGAAGACAAGCCTTCACGAAACCTTCTGTAGAAAGAAGAGTTGAGATTAAAAAGGCTATCTATATTGAACAAATGCAACGCGAAGAAGACTAAATTATTTTAGCCGATTCCTGATTGCAGCATAAAGACTTTGTTTAATGTCCTACCGGGAATCATTTCTGAGATATTTGAAATTCGAGAAAAGGTGTTCAGAGAACACTCTAGTAGCTTACAGAAAAGACCTCGATCAGTTTGAAGAGTTTGTTTTCAAAACGGTCGGGGATTTTAATGTTCTAGCGGTTGATACAAAATTAATCCGGAGCTGGGTTGTTGAGTTGATGGATCAAGGAAGCGCGGCGAAAACCGTAACACGTAAAATTACGTCTTTGAAATCCTTTTTTCGATACTTGCTGCGCCAGGAATTAATTGATATCAGCCCGGCTGATGGTGTGATAATGCCCAAAGTGCCCAAGCGGCTTCCCATTTTTGTTTCTGAAGATAATTTGCATCACCTTCTGGACGATGGCTATTTTAAGTCTGACTTTGAAGGGGTGAGAGATAAATTGATTTTAAGCATGTTTTATGGTACTGGGATTCGACTATCAGAATTGATTAATCTGAAGCAAAATCAGATATTTTTGAGCGAGCACTTAGTTAAAGTCCTTGGAAAGAATAATAAGGAGCGAATTGTTCCCTATCCCCGAAGCTTAAATTCCTTGATTGAGGAATATATTTTAATTCGGGATGCATCGTTTGGAGTCGGTGTCCAGCAATTTTTTTTAACGTCCAAGGGAAAAAAGGTCTACGAAAAATTGGTTTATCGCGTGGTGAAAAAGTATCTTGCACTGGTAACAACATTGGAGAAAAAGAGTCCTCATGTATTACGTCACAGTTTTGCGACACACTTGTTGAATCATGGGGCCGATTTAAATGCCGTTAAAGAGTTGTTGGGGCATAGTAATCTTGCAGCAACGCAGGTTTACACCCATACAACGACGGATAGACTTCAAAGCATATATAAACAAGCTCATCCGAGAGCCTAAAATTTAGAGGAGGAAAAATTATGAACCTTAACTTGAATGCTGTTCATTTTACGCCAGATCAAAAGTTGGTAGACTTTGCGAGTAAGAAAATAAATAAACTGGATACCTTTTTTGACGGTGTTATATCCGCAGAATTAATACTGAAGGTTTTAAAACCTGAAACTGTCGATAATAAGATTGCTGAACTTAAATTATCAATCCCTTCTAAAGGATATTTGTTTGCCAAAAAGGAAGCTGATACGTTCGAAGAGGCCATTGATTTGGCAACGGACGCAATTCGGCGCCAGCTTACGAAATTCAAAGAAAAAATGAAGGAGAAATAATTTCAAAAAAAGCTTTAATTCCTGTGAATTAATTAAAAATATTTATACATTTGCAAACCCTTTTTGGACAAGTCTCTGATTAGTTAGAGCTTAAAGGATGATGAGCCTCTGTGAGCCTATACGATAGGCTGATTCGTGGGGTTTTGGCTTGGAGTTCAAAGAGGGATGCTGCCGAATTAGCTCAGTTGGCCAGAGCACGTGATTTGTAATCTCGGGGTCCTCAGTTCGAATCTGAGATTCGGCTCAGTGAAAGGTGGGTTTGTTACCGCTGAAGTTCGGGTAGCGGTTGGATTGAATTAACAAGCGTTCAACGATATAGTAATGGGGAGATACCAAAGTGGCCAACTGGGGCAGACTGTAAATCTGCTGTCTTATGACTTCGTAGGTTCGAATCCTGCTCTCCCCACTATCGGAAAATTGCTAATTGCTAAAAAAACAATTCTGGATATTTGGAATTGAAAGCTAGGAATAAGAAATTTGCCGAGTATTGCGGGAGTAGCTCAGCTGATAGAGCATTAGCCTTCCAAGCTAAGGGTCGCGGGTTTGAATCCCGTCTCCCGCTCAAAAATATGAAGATGGATAATTGAGTGAGAAAAGATTGAAGTTTTTCAATCAACAACTAGAAGATTAGAAGTCGAAAAGCCGGGGTAGCTCAGGGGTAGAGCGCATCCTTGGTAAGGATGAGGTCGTGAGTTCAATTCTCATCCCTGGCTCAAGATAAATAAATAGAAAAGATAATTAATAATTACGAGTTATGGCTAAAGAACATTTTAATAGGGATAAAGACCATGTGAACATTGGTACTATTGGCCACGTTGACCATGGAAAAACAACCCTGACAGCTGCTATTACAACTGTATTAGCAAAAAAAGGTTTTTCTGAAGTAAAATCATTTGATTCAATCGACAGTGCACCTGAAGAAAAAGAGCGTGGTATTACTATTAATACAGCTCACGTAGAGTATCAGACTGCTACACGTCACTATGCGCACGTTGACTGTCCTGGTCACGCTGACTACGTTAAGAACATGGTAACTGGTGCTGCTCAGATGGACGGTGCTATTATTGTTGTGGCTGCAACTGATGGTCCTATGCCTCAAACACGCGAACACATCTTGTTGGCTCGTCAGGTAAACGTACCTAGGTTGGTTGTTTTCATGAACAAAGTTGACATGGTTGAAGATCCAGAATTGTTGGAATTGGTTGAAATGGAAATCCGCGAATTGTTGGACTTCTACGAATTCGACGGTGACAACGCTCCTGTAATTCAAGGTTCTGCTCTTGGAGCGCTGAACGGCGAGCCAGAATGGGAAGAAAAAGTTATGGAATTGATGGAAGCTTGTGATACTTGGATTCCACTGCCTCCACGTGACATTGACAAGCCATTCTTGATGCCTGTTGAAGACGTATTCTCAATTACTGGTCGTGGTACTGTTGCTACTGGTCGTATCGAAACTGGCGTTGTTCATACTGGTGATGAACTGCAGTTGATTGGTTTAGGTGCTGAAGGTCGTAAAACCGTTTGTACTGGTGTTGAAATGTTCCGTAAGATTTTGGATGATGGTCAAGCTGGTGACAACGTTGGTTTGTTGCTTCGTGGTGTTGACAAAAAGGAAATCAAGCGTGGTCAAATTCTGGCGAAACCAGGTTCAATCACTCCTCACACTAAATTTAAAGCTGAGGTTTACGTATTGAAAAAAGAAGAAGGTGGACGTCATACGCCATTCCATAACAAATACCGTCCTCAGTTTTACTTGCGTACTCTTGACGTAACAGGTGAAATTAACTTAGAAGAAGGACGCGAAATGGTAATGCCAGGTGACAACGTAACAATTGTTGTAAACTTGATTTACCCTGTAGCCTTGAACACAGGTCTTCGTTTCGCTATCCGCGAAGGTGGACGTACTGTTGGTGCAGGTCAGGTTACTGAAATTCTTGAGTAATACAAGACACAAAATAGTCAAAGAATGTCCCGAACCTTGTGGTTCGGGACTCTTTACGGATGAAACTCGGTAGGGAGTTTTTTATGCGTTATAGAAGCAGGTTCGATTCTTGCCATCCGACCAACTAATAAAAAACAAAGAATGAAACTTAAACTCTATTTCGAAGAAGCTTACAATGAACTTGTTCATAAAGTTTCTTGGCCAACTTGGAAAGAGTTGCAGAATAGTGCATTTATCGTGATGGTTGCTTCCTTTATAATAGCACTTGTTGTATTCTTAATGGATATCTCTTTTGAGAACATTATGAACTTTGTGTACAGTTTATTTTATTAATACGATTGGAGATCGACATGAGCGAAATTGTCAAAAAATGGTATGTTCTTCGTACTGTTGGAGGTAAAGAGAAGAAGGTCAAAGAATATATCGAAAGCGAAATTGCAAATGCTGGACTTCAGGAGTATGTTTCACAGGTATTAATTCCGACTGAAAAGGTTTATCAAATCCGTAATGGGAAAAAAGTAAGCAAAGAGCGTAACTTCTTTCCAGGTTATCTTTTGATAGAGGCGGCTCTGGTAGGTGAGATCCCACACATGTTGAAAAATATTACCAACGTGATCGGGTTCTTAGGTGACACCAAAGGAGGAGATCCTGTACCAATGCGTCAGTCAGAAGTCAACCGTATTTTAGGTAGGGTTGATGAAATGGCAGAAAATGACGAGGAAATTAATATTCCTTATGTGGTTGGAGAAACTGTGAAAGTTACGGACGGTCCTTTTAATGGATTCAACGGAATCATTGAAGAAATCAATGAGGAAAAGAAAAAGTTGAAAGTGATGGTCAAAATTTTTGGACGTAAAACACCCTTGGAACTTAGCTTTATGCAAGTTGAAAAGGAGTAGTTAAATTTTTATTGATTTTATTATGGCTAAAGAAGTTGCTGGATTAATTAAGTTACAGATTAAGGGGGGTGCAGCTAACCCTTCACCTCCGGTAGGACCAGCATTAGGTGCCAAAGGGGTTAACATTATGCAGTTCTGCAAGCAGTTTAACGGCCGGACACAAGAGCTAGCTGGTAAAGTGCTCCCGGTAATTATTACTGTTTATGCAGATAAATCGTTTGATTTTGTAATTAAACAACCCCCAGTAGCCATTCAATTGCTCGAAGCCGCTAAATTGAAATCAGGATCAGCTGAACCACACGTGAAAAAAGTGGGAAAAGTTAGCTGGGATCAGGTTCAAACGATTGCAGAATCGAAAATGTCTGATTTGAACTGTTTCAATGTGGAATCTGCTATGAAAATGGTTGCTGGTACTGCCAGAAGCATGGGAATTAACGTAACAGGGAAATTTCCATCCAATAACTAATTAAAATTTTAAAGATGGGCAGAATTACAAAAAATAAAAAGCTTGCTCAGGAGAAACTCGAAAAGGATAAATTCTATTCACTCAATGAAGCTGCAGCTTTGTTAAAAGAAATTACTTTTACAAAGTTTGACGCCTCAGTGGATATGGATGTTCGCCTTGGAGTGGACCCTCGAAAAGCCAATCAGATGGTTAGAGGCGTTGTATCCTTACCCCATGGAACTGGTAAAGAAGTTCGTGTATTAGCTTTGGTAACTCCCGACAAAGAGGCGGAAGCCAAAGAAGCTGGTGCAGACTTTGTTGGTCTTGATGATTACATCGAGAAAATCAAAGGCGGATGGACTGATTTCGACGTGGTTATTACCATGCCACCAGTGATGGGAAAGGTTGGCCCGCTAGGTCGGGTTTTAGGACCCCGTGGTTTGATGCCTAATCCAAAAAGCGGTACCGTTACTATGGATATCGGTAAAGCGGTTGGTGAAGTAAAACAAGGTAAGATTGATTTTAAGGTTGATAAATTCGGAATTATTCACGCATCTGTTGGAAAAGTCTCTTTTTCTGAAGATAAAATTGTGGAAAATGCGCAAGAATTCATCAGCACTATTCTCAAATTGAAACCTTCAGCTGCCAAAGGTACTTATGTAAAAAGTATTTACCTGTCAAGCACAATGAGTCCTGGAATTCAAGTTGAACCAAAGTCAGTTTCTGACAAGTAAAAATTGTATAGATGAAAAGATCAGAAAAAATAGAGATTATTGATAATCTGACTGAACAGATCAACTCTTACAATCATTTTTACCTGGCAGATATCGCCGACCTTAATGCACAAGACTCAAGTAGTTTAAGGCGCCTATGTTTTACCAAAGAAGTAAAACTGGTTGTAGTTAAGAATACACTATTACGTAAAGCTTTAGAGAATTCTGAAAAGAATACTGACGAGCTTTATGAAACTCTCAAAGGTAATACTTCGATCATGTTCTGTGAGGTTGGAAACACGCCTGCAAAACTGATTAAAGAATTCTCAAAAAAGCATAAAAAGCCTGTTTTAAAAGCTGCTTATGTTGAAGAATCAGTTTATGTTGGCGAAAACCAATTAGAAGCATTATCAACAATCAAGTCTAAGGACGAATTACTAGGCGATTTGATCGGCCTGCTACAATCACCAATGAAAACAGTTATTGGTCAGTTGCAGTCAGGTGGAAACAAAATCCACGGTATCCTTCAGACACTTTCAGAAAAAGAATAAATTTAGTTACAATTTTATAGCATAAAAATTAGAGGAAATGGCAGATTTAAAAGCACTTGCAGAAGAGTTAGTAAACTTGACTGTGAAAGACGTCAATGAATTAGCTGACATTTTAAAAGAAGAATATGGAATCGAACCTGCAGCTGCCGCTGTAGCTGTTGCTGGACCTGCCGCTGGTGGTGAAGAAGCTGCTGCTGCTGAGCAAACAGAATTCGACGTAATCTTAAAAGCAGCTGGTAGTTCAAAGTTAGCAGTTGTTAAGTTAGTAAAAGAATTGACTGGCTTAGGTCTTAAAGAAGCAAAAGAAGTTGTTGACGGAGCACCTAAAGCAATCAAAGAAAAAGTTTCAAAAGACGAAGCAGAAGCATTAAAAAGTCAGTTGGAAGAAGCTGGGGCTGAAGTTGAACTTAAATAAGAGACTTAGGGCCTTTTATTAGGTCAGATAATGGTTTAGAACCTCACTGTCGTGGGGTTCTAAGCCTTTTTGTATATTTATGTATTAAGTTCACTTAATTTTGTTGATACATGTCGTTAAACACTGAAAATCAGAGAATTAACTTCTCCTCCACCAAAACTAAATTTGATTATCCTGATTTCCTGGAAGTTCAAGTGAAATCGTTCGTCGATTTTTTTCAGTTGGTAACTACTCCTGAAAATAGAAAGAGCGAAGGCTTGTACAAAGTCTTTGAAGAAAACTTCCCGATCACGGATACTCGAAATAACTTCGTTTTAGAATTTCTTGATTACCAGGTTGACCCGCCGAGGTATTCTATCGAGGAATGTATTGAACGAGGCTTGACCTTTAGCGTTCCGCTTAAGGCAAAATTGAAGTTGTACTGTACAGACCCGGAACACGAAGATTTTGATACCGTTATTCAGGATGTATATCTGGGAACTGTTCCCTACATGACTGAAAGAGGTACCTTCGTAATCAATGGAGCTGAACGCGTTGTCGTGTCGCAGTTACACCGCTCTCCTGGGGTTTTCTTCGGACAAAGTTTACACGCAAACGGTACGAAACTTTATTCGGCACGTATTATCCCATTTAAAGGGTCATGGATCGAATTCGCAACGGACATTAACTCTGTCATGTTTGCTTATATCGACCGTAAGAAAAAATTACCTGTAACTACCTTGTTACGGGCCATCGGATACGAAAGCGATAAAGATATTCTCGAAATATTTGGATTAGCTGATGAAATTAAAGTATCCAAATCCGGTTTAAAGAAAGTTGTTGGAAGAAAATTGGCTGCCCGTGTTTTGAAAACTTGGGTTGAGGACTTTGTGGATGAAGACACCGGAGAAGTAGTTTCTATTGAACGAAATGAAGTTGTCATTGACCGTGAAACGGTTGTTGAGAATGACCATATTGAAGAGATTCTGGATTCAGGCACAAAAACGATTTTGTTGCATAAGGAAGATCAGAATTTACAAGATTTTGCCATTATATATAATACGCTTCAAAAAGACCCATGTAACTCGGAAAAAGAAGCCGTATTGCACATATATCGTCAGTTACGTAATGCAGAACCGCCCGATGAGGCTACTGCCCGTGATGTAATTGATAAATTATTTTTCTCTGAAAAGCGTTACGACTTAGGAGAAGTTGGACGTTACCGTATCAACAAAAAGTTAGGCCTAAATATCGACATCGATACGCAGGTACTCACCAAGGAAGATATTATTGAGATCATCAAATATTTGATCAAGCTGGTCAATGCCAAAACAGATGTTGATGATATTGACCACTTGAGCAACCGTCGTGTTCGTACAGTAGGCGAGCAGATGTTTAACCAGTTTGGTGTTGGTTTGGCACGTATGGCTCGTACTATCCGCGAACGAATGAATGTGCGGGACAATGAGGTGTTTACTCCAATTGATCTGATCAATTCAAAAACACTTTCATCCGTTATTAATTCATTTTTCGGTACCAATGCTTTGTCTCAGTTTATGGATCAAACCAATCCATTGGCCGAGATGACCCACAAACGACGTATGTCGGCCTTGGGACCAGGTGGTCTCTCGCGTGAAAGAGCTGGTTTCGAAGTTCGTGACGTTCACTTTACACACTACGGACGACTGTGTCCTATTGAAACGCCTGAGGGACCAAACATTGGTTTGATTTCTTCATTGTGTGTTTTTGCAAAAGTAACTGACCTCGGCTTTATCTCTACACCGTATCGGAAAGTTGAAAATGGTAAAGTTGATTTGTCAGAAGAAGGAGTAGTTTACCTGACTGCTGAGGAAGAAGAAGGAAAAGTTATTGCGCAGGCCAATGCGCCTATCGATGATGAAGGTTGCTTTATTAACCAACGTGTAAAATCACGTTTGGAAGGTGACTATCCGATCGTTGAAAAAGATGAAGTACAGTTGATGGACGTAGGTCCTAACCAGATCGCTTCTGTAGCTGCCTCATTGATTACTTTCCTGGAGCATGATGATGCCAACCGTGCATTAATGGGATCGAACATGATGCGTCAGGCAGTACCTCTGCTGAGACCGGAGGCTCCAATTGTAGGAACTGGCTTGGAAGGTAGTGCTGCGCGTGATTCTCGTGTTCAGGTTTCCGCAACAGGCGAAGGAGAAATCGAATATGTTGATGCGAATGAAATCATTGTTCGGTATGACAAGACTGACGATGAGAAATTCGTGAGCTTCGAACCAGAAGTGGTTTCTTATAGATTACCCAAATATCAAAAAACGAACCAAGGAACAGTGATGGACCTTAAACCAATTGTGTTTAAAGGTCAGCGTGTTTCTAAAGGGGAAGTGATGACTGAAGGGTATGCGACGCAAGGAGGCGAATTAGCTCTTGGGCGTAACCTGAAAGTAGCCTTCATGCCTTGGAAAGGATATAACTATGAGGATGCGATTGTAATTTCCGAGCGTGTTGTTCGGGATGACATCCTGACTTCAATTCATATCGATGAATATTCGCTGGAAGTTCGCGACACCAAGCGTGGGGTTGAAGAATTCACTTCAGATATTCCGAACGTTAGTGAAGAAGCTACTCGTAATTTGGATGAAGCTGGTCTGATTCGTGTTGGAGCCAATGTGAAACCTGGCGACATCATGATCGGTAAGATTACTCCGAAAGGGGAATCTGATCCTTCTCCGGAAGAAAAATTGCTTCGTGCAATCTTTGGTGATAAAGCCGGTGATGTGAAAGATGCTTCTTTGAAAGCTTCACCATCACTGAAAGGCGTTGTTATCGAGAAAAAATTATTCTCAAGGGTTGTCAAGGATAAAAAAGGCAAAATGGCTACCAAGCCGTTGCTTGACCAAATTGACGAAGAGTTTGAGCGTGCAGCACGATCTGTCCGGGCAAAACTTGAAGATAAGTTATTTGCCATGGTAAATGGAAAAACAAGCCAGGGAGTGAAAGACTACTACGGTGGCGACATCATTCCAAAAGGCGTTAAGTTTACCTTGAAGCAACTCCAGGAAGTGGATTACTTAACAGTCAATCCATCAAAATGGACTACAGACAAAGAGAAAAATGATCTGATTTTCAGATTGATTATTAACTATATTCAAAAGCATAAAGAACACGAGGCCGTTGCTCGTCGTAAACGTTACAACGTAACTATTGGCGATGAACTTCCTGCAGGAATTATTCAGCTGGCCAAAGTTTATGTTGCTAAGAAGCGGAAACTTCAGATTGGGGATAAAATGGCAGGACGTCACGGTAACAAGGGTATTGTTTCCCGGATTGTACGTGATGAAGACATGCCATTCCTGGAAGACGGTTCTACTGTCGATATCGTGCTTAACCCACTAGGTGTGCCATCGCGTATGAACTTGGGACAGATTTATGAAACTGTTTTAGGTTGGGCCGGTAAAGAACTTGGATTGAAGTTTGCCACACCAATTTTTGATGGGGCCAGCCTCGAAGAAGTAACGGAGTACACGGACAAAGCAGGCGTTCCGGCTTATGGTAAAACCATCCTTCACGATGGGGAAACAGGTGAGCCATTTGACCAGCCAGCAACCGTTGGTATAATCTACATGCTGAAACTTGGTCACATGATTGAAGATAAGATGCATGCTCGTTCCATTGGACCATACTCGTTGATTACGCAGCAGCCATTGGGTGGTAAAGCACAGTTTGGTGGTCAGCGTTTTGGTGAGATGGAAGTTTGGGCACTGGAAGCTTTTGGAGCTTCTCATATTCTTCAGGAAATTCTGACTGTCAAGTCGGATGATGTACTGGGTCGTGCTAAAGCATACGAATCTATTGTGAAAGGTGAACCAATGCCACAAGCAGGTATCCCTGAATCATTGAATGTGTTGCTTCACGAATTACGCGGACTAGGTTTAAGTGTGACTTTGGATTAATTCCAAGCACACGAGTCCTTTTATTAACTTGATATAAATATACATCGATATATGGCATTCAGAAAAGATAATAAAGTTAAAAGTAATTTTGCCAAAATAGCGATTAGTCTTTCTTCGCCGGAAGAGATTCTGGAACGTTCTCATGGAGAAGTATTAAAACCCGAAACGATCAACTACCGAACGTATAAGCCAGAAAGAGATGGCTTGTTCTGCGAACGTATTTTTGGGCCGGTGAAAGACTATGAGTGTCATTGTGGTAAATACAAGCGTATTCGTTATAAGGGAATCGTATGTGACCGATGTGGTGTAGAAGTAACTGAGAAAAAAGTACGACGTGAGCGTATGGGACACATCTCTTTGGTGGTTCCTGTGGCGCATATCTGGTACTTCAAATCGTTACCCAATAAAATTGGTTACTTGCTTGGATTGCCTACCAAGAAGCTAGATACTATCATCTATTACGAAAGATACGTGGTTATTCAGCCCGGTATTAAAGGTCAGGATGGAATAAAAAAATTAGACTTCCTGACTGAAGAAGAATACCTGGATATCTTGGATACTCTACCAAAAGAGAACCAATATCTGGATGACGATGATCCAAACAAGTTCATTGCCAAAATGGGAGCTGAAGCACTTTATGGGTTGCTTGAGCGTATCGAATTGGATGAACTATCATATGATTTAAGACATAAAGCAAGTACTGAAACTTCACAGCAACGTAAAAACGAAGCTTTAAAACGTTTGCAGGTTGTTGAAGCATTCCGTGCCAGCAAAAATATCAACCGTCCGGAATGGATGATTGTAAAAGTTGTTCCTGTGATCCCACCTGATTTACGTCCGTTGGTTCCATTGGATGGAGGTCGTTTTGCGACGTCCGACTTGAATGACTTGTACCGTCGTGTAATTATCCGGAATAACCGGTTGAAACGATTGATCGAAATCAAAGCGCCGGAAGTCATTCTTCGTAATGAGAAACGGATGCTTCAAGAAGCGGTTGATTCATTATTTGACAACTCACGTAAATCCAACGCGGTAAAAACGGAAAATAACCGTGCCTTAAAATCTCTTTCTGATTCGTTGAAAGGAAAGCAAGGTCGTTTCCGTCAAAACTTGCTGGGTAAGCGAGTCGACTATTCAGCACGTTCAGTAATTGTTGTTGGACCAACCTTGAAATTGCATGAGTGTGGTCTTCCAAAAGATATGGCTGCCGAGCTTTACAAACCATTCATCATTCGGAAATTGATTGAGCGTGGTATTGTAAAAACGGTTAAGTCGGCTAAAAAGATTGTTGACCGCAAGGATCCAGTAGTCTGGGATATTCTGGAAAATGTATTGAAAGGACATCCGGTGATGTTGAACCGGGCACCCACCCTGCACCGTTTGTCAATTCAGGCATTCCAGCCAGTTTTGATCGAAGGTAAGGCGATCCAGTTGCACCCCTTGGTATGTACCGGATTCAACGCCGACTTTGACGGTGATCAGATGGCAGTTCACTTGCCATTAGGTAATGCCGCAATTCTGGAAACACAGTTGTTGATGCTTGCGTCTCACAACTTATTGAACCCTGCCAATGGAGCTCCTATCACAGTTCCTTCTCAGGACATGGTTTTGGGCTTGTACTACATGACCAAACACCGCGAGGGAGCCAAAGGACAAGGAATGACTTTCTATTCACCTGAAGAGGTGATTATTGCTTATAATGAAGGGCAGGTTGAAAAACATACCATCATTAAAGTGAAGGTAGAAGATGTTGATGAGAATGGTGAGCCATTTAGGCACATTCTTGAAACTACGGTTGGTCGTGTCATGTTCAACCAGGTTGTACCGGCTCAAGCTGGTTACATCAATGAATTGCTGACAAAAAAATCACTACGTACCATTATCTCTGACATCTTTAAAACAGCCGGGAACGCTGCCACTGTAGCCTTTCTGGATGACATTAAAGACATGGGATATAAGGCTGCTTATCATGGTGGTTTGTCGTTCAACCTGAGTGACGTTATCATTCCTGAGGATAAAGTAACCATTGTCGATAGTGGATATCAGGAAGTTGACGAAGTGATGGCTAACTATAACATGGGTTTCATTACCAACAATGAACGTTATAACCAGGTTATTGATATCTGGACACATGCCAATGCCAAGCTGACTAGCTCAGTGATGAAAACGATTAGTACCGATAAGCAAGGATTTAACTCCGTTTACATGATGCTTGACTCGGGTGCTCGTGGTTCGAAAGAACAGATTCGTCAGCTGTGCGGAATGCGTGGATTGATGGCGAAACCTCAAAAATCGGGCGCTACTGGTGCTCAGATTATTGAAAACCCAATTTTGGCAAACTTTAAAGAAGGATTGTCAGTTCAGGAGTACTTTATCTCTACTCACGGTGCTCGTAAAGGATTGGCGGATACCGCGCTGAAAACAGCAGATGCGGGTTACTTGACGCGTCGTTTGGTTGATGTATCTCAAGATGTAATCATTTCAGACGAAGACTGTGGTACCTTAAGAGGTTTGGTCGCTTCAGCGATTAAAAACAATGAAGAAGTTGTTGCTTCTCTTTTCGAACGTATTATTGGACGGACAACGGTTCATGATGTATTCCATCCGCTGACTGGCGAGCTGATTATTGGCACAGGTCAGATGATTACAGATGAAATTGGTCGGAAGATTGAAGAGTCTCCAATCGAGAGTGTTGAAATTCGTTCGGTACTGACTTGTGAAGCTAAAAATGGTGTATGTAGTAAATGTTACGGACGTAACCTGGCTACAGGCAACATGTCACAACGAGGAGAAGCCGTAGGTGTTATTGCTGCTCAGTCGATCGGCGAGCCAGGAACCCAGTTGACATTGCGTACTTTCCACGTTGGGGGTATCGCGGGTAACATCTCTTCTCAATCGATGGTTGAATCACGTTACGACGGTATCGCAGAGATTGAAGAATTGCGTGTTGTTGAAACGAAAGAAGAAACCGGTGAGAAAGTTGGTGTGGTGATTGGCCGTTTGGCTGAACTGAAAATTATTGATAAGAAAACAAGAATACCACTCTCTACTCATAGTATTCCTTACGGTTCTAAATTGTACATCGAAAATGGACAAGAAGTAACCAAAGGACAGAAAATTTGTGAATGGGACCCTTATAACGGTGTAATTATCTCTGAATTTAAAGGTAAGGTTGAATTTGATAACTTGATTGACGGAATTACGTTCCGTGAAGAATCAGATGAGCAAACCGGATATAAAGAGAAGGTTGTTATTGAGACCCGTGATAAAACGAAAAACCCATCTTTGCGAGTTCTGAATGAAAAAGGGGAAGTGATTCGTACGTACAACTTACCAGTAGGTGGTCACATCTCGGTAAGCGAAGGCGACACAATTATTGGAGGTCAGGTTTTGGCAAAAATCCCACGTGCTTCTGGTAAAGCAGGCGATATCACTGGAGGTCTTCCACGAGTAACTGAGCTGTTTGAGGCGCGTAACCCATCCAACCCTGCTGTTGTTTCGGAAGTTGATGGTGAAGTGTCTTTTGGTAAAATTAAGCGTGGTAACCGAGAGATTATTGTGACCACAAGATCTGGAGATGTTAAAAAGTACTTGGTACCACTTTCAAAACAGATCCTGGTACAGGAAAACGATTACATCCGCGCAGGAATTTCGCTTTCTGATGGAGCGATTACACCTTCCGACATCTTGGCTATTAAAGGACCAACTGCCGTTCAGGATTATATTTTGAATGAAGTGCAGGACGTTTACCGGATGCAGGGTGTACGTATCAACGATAAGCACTATGAGGTGATTATCCGTCAGATGATGCGTAAAGTTGAAATTCTGGACTCTGGTGACACCCGATTCCTGGAGAAACAAATCGTTGATAAAAACGAATTCGCTCACGAGAATGATTGGATTTACAATAAAAAAGTCGTTGTTGATCCGGGTGATTCAGAATTGCGTGCTGGCCAAATTGTAACAGCTCGTCGCCTACGTGATGAAAACTCAGTACTACGTCGTAAAGATAAAAAGCTGATTGAATCACGTGATGCGATCCCTGCAACTTCAAGCCAGATCCTCCAAGGAATCACACGTGCTGCTCTGCAAACAAGAAGTTGGTTGTCAGCAGCCTCATTCCAGGAAACCACTAAAGTATTGAACGAAGCAGCTATTCAAGGAAAAGTTGACTATTTGGACGGATTGAAAGAAAACGTCATCTGTGGTCACCTGATCCCTGCTGGTACTGGTTTGAAGGAATACAAAAACTTGGTGGTAGGTTCACGCGAAGAATATGACCGGATGGTTGATGTGAAAGAAACTGAAGGTCAAAAATACGAGGATTAATTATGTCAGAAGATAAGAATCAAAATCAGTTGAATATTGAATTGAGTG
This sequence comes from Sunxiuqinia sp. sy24, assembly GCF_052677165.1. Classification (NCBI taxonomy): domain Bacteria; kingdom Pseudomonadati; phylum Bacteroidota; class Bacteroidia; order Marinilabiliales; family Prolixibacteraceae; genus Sunxiuqinia; species Sunxiuqinia sp. sy24. The sequence continues at coordinate 16,616 of NZ_JBQYLH010000012.1, read as the reverse complement.
AGGAAGTAGCGCAGGGAACCTATTCGAACCTGGCGATTATTACACACTCTAGTTCAGAGTTTGTCCTTGACTTTGTTCGCATTATGCCTGGAATTCCAAAGGCCAATGTTAAGTCCCGGGTTATTTTGACTCCGGAACATGCCAAACGCCTTTTGATGGCTCTGGAAGACAATGTGAAGAAGTTCGAGCAACAACATGGTCCAATCAAAGTCAGTGGTCCGAGTAATCCAACGATTCCGCCAATGAATTTCGGAGGTCCAACAGCTGAGGCTTAATTCTTACAAATCATATTTAAAAAGCCGTTTCAACTTAATTGAAACGGCTTTTTTATTTTGTCGGTATTTGAGGTGACTATAATCCTTTGGTTAATCCTTTCAATCCTTGATTGGTAATGCTTTTCGGTCTGATTATTGGCTGGTTAAGGCCTCTTGCAATAATGTTTTGAGCACAGAACCCCAAAGTTCTTGATATACCAAACATCACCGTGTAGAAATCATAATGAGTCATCCCGTAGTGATAGAGCAGCGAGCCCGAAATGGCATCTACATTGGGCCAAGGATTAGCTATTTTCCCTCCTTTATAGTTTTTCAGAATTGGCGGAGTTACCTCGAATAGCTTTTTCACGGTTTTAAAATAGGGAGAATCGCTGCAATGGTTTTCTCCAAATCTCATGAAGGCCGTAAAGCGCGGATCGGTTTCTCTTAATACTGCATGTCCGTAACCCGGAATTACATTTCCAGAATTTAGTGTGTCGAGTACAAACAGATGAACTTCTTCTTTGCTGGCATCCAAGCCAAACTGGTCGTGAATACGAGTTATAAAATGCAAACACACTTGATTGGCTAAACCATGCAAAGGACCAGCCAGCCCATTTAAGCCAGCAGATGTCGCATAGAATATATTGGAAAGAGCGGAATTGACCACACGGGCTGTGAAGGCACTTACATTTCCGCCTTCATGATCACAATGTAGCACTAAGTACAACCGGATCAGATCAGCAAAGGATTTGTCTTTGTTGTTTATGCCAAGCATCTTTGTAAGGTTTCCAGCCATATCCAACTCCGCATCTGGGGGGATGAGGCGGCCGTTCATAAACAAAATCTTGTAAATTCCGGCGGCTAGTGACGGAAGTTTGGCAATCAGGTTTAAAGAATCTTTCAGTGTGTATTTCCAGTAGTCTGATTTGGGAATGCCTGCCAGGTATTTCTTCTTAAAAACCGATTCTCCCTCCATCGCTAATATTCCCATACTAAACATGGTCATCGGGTGGGTTTCTTGAGGAAGTGATTTAAGCATAGTCCAAACGTAGGCCGGTACTTCAGCTCGCTCGGCGAGTTCCTCTTTTAGCTCCGACAATTCGGAATCATTTGGAAATTCACCGGTACACAGAAGGAAGAAAATTTCTTCGGGGGTTTTTGCTTCAAATTCGGCGACACTGTAGCCACTGATGAAAAGTCCTTGATGTGGGTCAACGAAAGAGGTGTTGCAGACCATGGCCTTGAGACCTCGCATGCCACCCAAAAGGTGTTTAACGGTAATTTTTCCAATAACATGATCTTGGTGGCTTTCATAAATTTGCGTGATTTCCTTACACAAATTTGTAATTCGACGGTTTACCTTGGCTTCTAATTGTTTCATAGCTTTATAATTTAAGTGACAACGTTCCCTTAAGGGTTCCTGATAAATCAAAGTCAGCTAAATTATAAAGCAGGAAGCGGCATTAAGGGTCAGTGAGTTTAATGGTTAAATCAATTTGATGCATTTAATTTCTGGGTAAAACTTCCAGGATGTGATTTCCCATCATATCCTGGAAGATAGTTAGTTGTTCTCCTGGTGTTTTAATGATGTCCTTCAAATTTGAAGGAAACCTTCAGCTTCGTCCGGTAACTTTCAATTTTACCTTCATTAATTTGTATATCCATTTCTGTTACTTCGGCAATGCGTAAATCACGCAATGTTTCAGAAGCCTTGGAAATAGCATTCGCGGCGGCTTTTTCCCAGGATTCTTTACTGGTACCTACCAATTCAATAACTTTGTAAACGCTTTCTGGCATAATGACCTCCTTTTATTAGTGTTTTATAATTATTTACTCTTAAAATGGAGGAACGGTTTCGCAAAATCAGATGCTTGACAATAGGTTGAATGTGGTAAAATGAAAAAGGCTGACTTTATAGAAGTCAGCCTTTTCAAGAAAAATGTATTATAGCTTAGAGTAAATTCCACCCTCCACGGTAGTGGTAATGAAGTTTAGCGGTTGCTGCTCCGTCTTCATCATTTTTAAAGGTCTCGGTCACAGGATCCCATTCGATAGTGCGCTGCAGGTCGCAAGCAATGTTGCCCAAGGTACAAATAGTACATGAACTATGCCCAACTTCAACCGGAACCACTGGATCAACCCGGTTTCGTACCGACTCGATAAAGTTAATCTGATGTGGGATTTTAGTTTCGTAAGGCGTGTTGTCATTGCTTTCGGCCGATGACGGAGGGAGTAAAGAGTCGTCGGAAGCTTTGAAATGTCCGCGTGAAACTTCAATCCAACCATCTGTCCCGGTGAATTTAACTCCTTTCGTCATTTGCTCGTTGAATGGCTCTGAGGACATAACGATACCGTTGGCGTATGTAAACTGCATGTATTCGGAACCATCTCCAATTGGGGAAATTTCAACAGGGCCATTGCGGTCCATTCCTAATCCCCATTGAACGATATCGAACATGTGAGCGCCCCAGTCGGTTGTGAAACCACCGCCTATTTCTTTATACCAGCGCCAGGCACCCCATATTTTCTCGTGTTCCACCGGGTCAAGAGAAATTGGAGGATTTAATTCATTGTTGAAATGAATATCTCCGGGTAGGGGCCCTAACCATAAATCCCAATTCAAATCGGCTGGAATTTCTTCTTCGGGTAGATTGTATGGAGTAGGAGGAGCACCAACGTATGCGTTGGCTTTTTCAATTGTTCCTAAGCGGCCGGTTTGTACCATATTAACAGCATGCTGGAAGTTGGGATCAGAGCGCTGCTGGCTGCCAATTCCCAAAATACGATTGGTTTCGCGAACAACCCGTTTTAGTTCTTGCCCTTCTTTAATGGTAAAGGTCATGGGTTTTTCCAGGTATACATCTTTCCCGGCTTTGCAGGCTGCAATAGCAATCATAGCATGGGCATGGTCAGGCACTGCGATTACTACAGCATCAATATCATCGCGTTGAAGTAATTCTTCATATTTTTCGTAAGTTGTTACTTCAACGGCTACGTTGTTCTTTGTGTAGAATTCATTTACCCGGTTTTCAAAACGTTGACGCTTACGTCCGTAAACATCACATCCGGCGACCACTCGCACTCCTGGAATTTGAATGAATCCGTTCAGTAAAAACATGGCTTGACGCCCCATGCCAATAAACCCAAGGCGGATAGGTTCTGTGGCAGAACTACATGAACTTAAAGAGGGGAGTAAGGAGATACCGGCTACACCAATGGCAGCAGTACCCAGGAATCGCCTTCTGGACAATTCCTTTTTTGTTTGTTTCTTCATTTTAGTTGATTTATTTATAGTTTGTATCGAGCAAATTGACACGCTCGAACACCTTTTTTCTAACGTTTAAAATTAACAATTAAGTTTTTAAGAATAAAACCTTTTGTAAGTATAAATAGCGATATCGGTAGCCTGTTTGAGTGGACTCCTGAATAGTATTTTAATTTCATATTTTCTGATTGACGATTAGAAATGATGATGAAAATAATGTAACTTGGGGAAATTGCTAAAATAATTAAGGACTTTTAAGTATTATTTTAGACTCCTTTCTGATGCTAGGGAATCCTCGACTTTTTTGGGTATCTATGGATTTTTGATGATTTTACTTTCAGAATGAAAGCGAGATTAAATTGATTGATTTCGATATGATGAAAATCAATGTTAATTAATTGATAATTGTTTTTCGGAAGTATTTTTTAACATTTTTGAACGGTTAAAATTTTGGTAGTATTGCTTTCGTTACATAACGTGGGAAAAAGTTTTTTTTAAATATTGAAACTATGAGTGATTTAGGATTTGCATTACAGTTGATGGGAATTGGTATGATAACCGTGTTTATTATACTTTCCCTAGTCGTTTTACTTGGTAATTTGATTATTCGTTTTGTCAATAAATACTTACCAGAAGAAATTAGTAAGAAAGTTCAACAAGTAGCAGAGCAGACGGGGACTTTTAATCGGAAGAAAGTAGCCGCCATCGTTTCTGCCGTCAAAACAGTGACTGAAGGGAAAGGACATGTAACCAAGATTGAAAAGATGTAGATTCCTTTTTTGCTCTTCGAACAGTTACGAAAAACCAATTTTAAAAAATTAATATAGCCTTATGGAAAAGAAAACGATCAAATTTTCATTGCTCTACCGCGACATGTGGCAATCGTCGGGAAAATATCTGCCACGTGTTGATCAATTAGTGAAAGTAGCACCACACATTGTGGAAATGGGATGTTTTGCACGTGTTGAAACTAATGGTGGTGGATTTGAGCAAATTAACTTGCTTTTTGGAGAAAACCCAAATAATGCCGTCCGCAAATGGACTCAGCCTTTTAACGATGCTGGAATCCAAACACACATGCTGGATCGATCGTTAAACGGATTGCGCATGAGCCCGGTACCAGCTGATGTGCGTAAAATGATGTACAAGGTTAAAAAATCCCAAGGAACTGATATTACTCGCCCATTTTGTGGATTGAATGATGCCCGCAATATTTTAGATTCAATCAAATATGCCAAGGAAGCGGGAATGATTGCCCAGGCGGCTTTGAGCTTAACGTATTCAGAAGTGCATACGGTTGACTACTATGTGAATTTGGCTGACAAGCTGATTAAAGGTGGTGCCGATGAAATCTGCCTGAAAGATATGGCGGGTATCGGACGTCCAGCCTGGTTGGGGAAAATTGTTTCCGGCATAAAGAAATTACATCCCGAAATACCTCTTCAATATCACTCACATTCAGGTCCTGGTTTTGCCATGGCTTCTATTCTGGAAGTGTGTCGTGCCGGGGTTGAGTATGTTGATGTGGCGATGGAACCTCTGTCATGGGGAACCGGACATGTCGATTTACTTGCTGTACAGTCTATGTTAAAGGATGCAGGCTTTGATGTGCCGGAAATTAATATGGATGCTTATATGAAAGTGCGTAGCCTGACACAAAGCTTTATCGATGATTTCCTGGGCTATTATATCAATCCAAAAAACCGTTTCATGAACTCCTTGCTCATTGGTCCTGGCTTGCCTGGAGGTATGATGGGCTCTTTGATGGCTGACCTTGAAAGTAACCTGGCCAGCATTAATAAGTGGAAAGCCAAGCATAACCAACCCGAATTGAGTCAGGATGATTTATTGGTGAAACTGTTTAATGAGGTGGAACATATTTGGCCCATGGTTGGCTATCCACCACTGGTAACGCCTTACAGTCAGTATGTGAAAAACCTGGCCTTGATGAATGTGATGCAGTTGGAAAAAGGGAAAGAGCGTTGGAGTATGATTGCCGACAATATTTGGGATATGTTGATGGGCAAAGGCGGAAAGCTGCCCGGAGAATTAGCTCCTGAATTGAAGAAACTGGCCAAAGAAAACGGCAAAGAAGAATTTACAGCCAATCCTCAAAGTTTGTTCCCCGACGCTTTGGATACCTTCCGCAAGGAAATGGATGAAAACGGTTGGGAATATGGACAGGACGACGAAGAGCTGTTCGAACTGGCTATGCACCCTGAGCAATATCGTGCTTATAAGTCGGGTGAGGCGAAGAAAGCCTTTGAAGCTGATTTGGCTAAAAAACGTAAAGATGGTGCCGGCTTGCTTGAAGGTACTAAGAAAGCAGAGGCTCCGGCAGCAGCAACTCCTGCCAACTTCAATCCATCAAGCATGATTATCAATGTTGATGGAGAGCAGTTTAAAGTGTCAGTAGCCTATGGTGATAGCCAGCCTGCAGAGGTTTCGGCGCCTGTTCAGGTAGCGCCAACACCTGTTGCTGTACCTGCCCCTGTTGCCGGTGGAGTTACCAAGGAAGTAATTGCGCCACTCGAAGGGAAATTCTACCTGACCAAAGAAAGTTCGGAAACGGCAGTTAAAGTGGGTGACACCATTAAGGAAGGAGACTTGATCGGTTATATTGAAGCGATGAAAACCTTCAATGCTATTCGGTCAGATATTGCTGGTACAGTTGTTGAAATCACAGGTACCAACGGTTCCGAAGTAGAAGAAGACGATATTTTAGTAAAAATTCAATAACAGAAAATCCTGCATATGTCTATTATAGAGAAACTCTATCACATGACTGCCATCCAGGAGATTGTTAATGGACCGGGAACATTGTTGATGTTAGCCATTGGAGCATTGCTTTTATACTTGGGAATCAAGAAAAAGTATGAGCCACTGCTGCTAATTCCAATTGCTTTCGGACTGATTCTGGCAAACCTTCCTGGCGGAGGTATGGCTGTAGTGCCTGCTGAGTATATTCAAATTGATGAGCATCATTATAAAAACCTGTTTGAAATCGCGCATGATCATGGAATTATGAACTTCCTTTATTATTCGCTGATCAAAACCGGCTTCTTACCTCCCATTATTTTTATGGGGGTTGGTGCGTTAACTGACTTTGGGCCCATGCTGCGTAACTTGCGGCTGGCCTTTTTTGGAGCTGCCGCTCAAATTGGAATTTTCTCCGTGCTGATTTCGGCAATTGCTTTGGGCTTTACACCTGCTGAAGCTGCTTCATTAGGTATTATTGGGGGAGCCGATGGGCCAACCGCCATTTATACAACCATTATGCTGGCTCCGCACTTGCTCGGCCCCATTGCTATTGCCGCTTACTCTTACATGGCGCTTGTTCCGGTTATCGTTCCTTTGGTTACCCGCTTGTTGTGTTCCGAAAAAGAACTGCGGATTAACATGAAGGAGATGGATAAGTTGTATCCTGCCAAGCAGAAAATTAAGAACCTGAAGGCTGTGAAAATTGCTTTTCCCATTGTGTTGGGTATTGTGATCTCTATTTTTGTGCCTTCCTCGGTACCACTTTTGGGCATGTTACTTTTTGGTAACCTCATTAAAGAAGTGGGAGTAACCGTGGCTCGCTTGTCGGATGCAGCCACTGGATCCATTATGAACACAGCTACCATCTTTTTGGGATTGACAGTTGGGGCTACTATGACTTCGGAAGTTTTTCTGAACTCACGGACCATCATGATTATTGTGGGTGGTTTTATCGCTTTTGCAATTTCTATTGCCGGCGGTATTTTAGCTGTCAAAGTGTATAATCTGGTTGCCAAAAAGAAAATCAACCCGCTGATTGGTGCTACCGGCTTAAGTGCTGTCCCTATGGCATCGCGCGTAGCCAATGAAATCGCCATTAAATATGATTCGAAGAATCACGTGCTACAATACTGCATGGCCAGTAATATTTCAGGAGTAATCGGTTCGGCCGTTGCTGCTGGCGTGCTCATCTCTTTTTTGGGATAAACAAAAATAAACTGGTTAATTAAAAGCCTCATCCTTTGCGGGTGGGGCTTTTTTGTTGCTCCAATCCGTACTCGTAGCATCAGCGTTTACTCTGTCATTCACTTAATCGACAAGGATAATGACATGCCCTTTTTTGTGCCCGGTGTCCACGTAAGTATGAGCTGCAACAATTTCTTCCAACGGATAACTTCGGTCGATGACTGTTTTCAATTGGCCGGCTTCAATAAGCCTCTTAAGATCATTCAGGTTTTCAGTAGTGTAGTTAGCAACACCTCCGATTACCTTTTTGCTGCTTTTTAGCGTGGCTCTAATTCCCTCCATAATTCGTGCTAACTCCAGATGCACAGCTGATAGGTACAAGCCTTTTTCATTCAGCGCTTGCACACACTCTTTAATGGGGGCTTTGCCAGCAGTGTCGAAAATAACATCGTAGGTTTCACCAGTCTGAGCCAGTTGCTCTTTCGTATAGTCAATCACCTGTTCGGCTCCAAGCGATTTGACCAGTGCGAGATTGGAGGTACTGCAAACATCGGTTACCTGGACTCCCATAATTTTGCCCAGCTGAACGGCAAATGGAGCAGAAATTCTGGAACAATCACCAACAGCTTAAGCGCTCGCTGGAAGAGAAAGATTTGCTGTGAAAAAGAAAGTGAGCTCTTGTGCATGTCTTTTTTGGAATGGATTTTTTTTACGCTTGAGGTTTCGTTCATGTCTAATTCAATTCAGTCTGATTTATGCTAGGAAGATTTTGAATGGACAGGGAGCTGAACCGGAATTTTGTGTTTTAAACCACGATTATTTTTTCTTGCCCACAAGGAATTAATGAAAATTTCATGCGCGGGGCGATCCAGTCAGTTTTTGTAGAATTGGTTCATTTTTGCCAAAAAGCAATCTGATTCAACCGTTTTGTTTAAAGCTTTTTCTTTCATGTGATGGTCAAAAAAAACGAGTTTGAAAGCTTAAATTCTTATTCGTAGTATCAGGATGTGAAATCCAAATTTTCACCATTTTACCATAGGAAATTCGATCAGACAGCCAATTGCTTGAAATAATTCTTATTTTTAAGCAACCTGAAAGTCGGCCTCTTGTGGCCGTTTTCCAAAATCTAAACTAAGTATGAACATCAAAATTCAACAAATTGCCGAGCGATTAAAAGGACTGCGTGATGCTTTAAATCTTTCGGAGTCGGATTGTGCTACGGCCTGTGGAATTTCTACTGAACAATACCTTGCGTATGAGAGTGGGCAGGAGGATATTCCAGTCAGTTTTTTATACCGGTTTTCATCGGTTTATAATATTGAGTTAACCACCTTGCTAACGGGTGATGTACCCAACATGCACCGCTATTCGATTACGCGAAAAGGTACCGGATCGGTGGTTGAGCGACGAAAAGAGTATCAGCATCAAGCCTTAAACGAAAGTTATATCCATAAGGCGGCCCAACCATTTGTGGTGACGGTTGAACCCAATTCGGAGCAGGTAGTTGGAGCCGGTTATCAACACGCCGGGCAGGAGTTTAACTTGGTTATAAGCGGTAAGCTTTCGCTTGTGCTTGGAGGGAAGGAGTTGATTTTGAACGAGGGGGATTCTATCTGGTTCGATTCATCCGTGCCGCATAGTATGAAGGCCTTGGAGGGAAAAAAGACGAAATTTTTAGCGATGATCTTTAAAACGGAACTATGATATTAAGTGAGAAATATTTGAAAAAAGCAGAGTTTGAAGGGCTGTCAGATTTCACCGGGAACCTGGAAATTGAGGTGCCTGACAATTTTAACTTTGGCTATGATGTGGTGGATGAGTATGCCCGGCTAGAACCCGAAAAGTTGGCTTTGGTGTGGACAAACGATCAAGGCGAACACCGGGATTTTAGCTTCGCCGACATGAAGAAGTACACGGATCAAACGGCTGCTTATTTTCAATCGATGGGAATTGGACGAGGAGACAAGGTCATGCTGATTTTGAAGCGGCGCTTTGAATTTTGGTTCTCGATTATTGCCTTGCACAAATTGGGGGCCGTTTGTATTCCGGCTACTCACCTGTTGAAGAAGAAAGACTTAGTTTATCGGAACAATGCGGCCGATATCAAAGCCATTATAGCGGTTGGTGAGTCGGATGTGCTTGAGCAGGTAGATTTAGCGATGGAGGAATCGCCAACGATTGAGCAACGGATTTCAGTAGGACCTGAAACTCCAGCAGGATGGGCTGATTTTTCAAGCGGAATAGCACAGGCGCCCGAATTTGTGCGGCCGGAAGCTGTGTCAACAAATTCTGCAATTTCACTTTTATATTTTACTTCGGGAACAACTGGAAACCCCAAAATGGTGGCCCATGACTTTACCTATCCGCTGGGGCATATCACGACGGCTTCGTATTGGCATAAGGTAGAAGAAAACGGACTACACCTTACGGTGGCCGACACGGGCTGGGGAAAAGCAGTATGGGGAAAACTTTACGGGCAGTGGCTGGCCGGTGCAGCTGTGTTTGTATACGATCATGAGAAGTTTAATCCTGCTGATATGCTTCAGGTGATTAGTCAATATAAAATTAATACCTTTTGTGCGCCACCAACGGTTTACCGGTTTATGATCCGGGAAGATTTCTCGAAGTATGATTTGTCTTCACTAAAATATTGTACCGTAGCTGGCGAACCGCTGAATGCTGAAGTCTATAATCGTTTCTTGAAATTGACCGGAATTCGTTTAATGGAAGGTTTTGGACAAACTGAAACGGTGCTGGCTATTGCTACCTTCCCGTGGATGGAGCCGAAGCCGGGGTCGATGGGAGTTCCAAATCCGATCTATGACGTACAATTGTTGCATCCCGAAGAACGCTTATGTGAGGATGGTGAGATTGGGGAAATTGTTATTCGAACTAACGATAGAATACCTGTTGGTCTGTTTAAAGAATATTATCGCGATCAAGAACGAACCAAAGCTGTATGGCACGATGGCTTGTATCATACCGGTGATTTGGCCTGGCGCGATGAAGATGGCTATTTTTGGTTTGTTGGCCGAACGGATGATGTCATTAAAAGTTCCGGTTATCGTATCGGCCCTTTTGAGGTAGAAAGTGCTTTGATGGAGCATGCGGCTGTGGTTGAATGTGCCGTTACGGCTGCTCCCGACGATGTGCGCGGACAGGTGGTGAAAGCGAGTATCGTGCTGGCTCCCGAGTTTCAGCCAGGATCAGAAGCTTTAATCAAAGAAATCCAGAACCATGTGAAACAGACAACCGCTCCTTACAAATATCCACGTATTGTGGAGTTTGTAACGGAATTGCCGAAAACCATTTCAGGAAAAATACGCCGGGTGGAAATTCGGGGTGAAGCGAAATGAAATAAGCACAAAAAAACGGGAGCCAGATACGGTTCCCGTTTTTTTGTGCTTTATCGATGCTTATTGAAGTTGAAGCAGTACAACTGATTTTGCCGGTAGTTCGATAGTTAATTTCCCATTCTTTGGATTCGTCACCTCAAACGACTTCAATGTTACTTTTTCTTCCTGATCGAAATCTTTGTAATCATTCATTGTTTTTGCCGTAATAATTTGTCCGCTGGAGCTTGAGAATTCCTGTCCGGTAGTGGCAAGCGATACATTCATTTAAAGGAGGTGAAGCCAGGACAATTCTTTGTTGAGGTGATTGGTTAACAACTTAATCTAGATTAAAATCATTATAAATAAGTTCGCTGAAGGGTGATAGGATGATTTTTTGAAAAAATAGGTTGATTGTTTTAAATGCTCGTAGATTAACATTTTTAGCAATGGTTTTTTTCTTATTTAAATCGATCTGTTAAAAAAAATGACTTTCCAGATGAGTTCGAAATCTCCGGGTGGGCTGTAAGCCTTGATAACTTTGGGTGGTTTGGCTATATTTGCTTCCCTTGCAGAGAAAAAATGGCAATAAATTGTCCTCTGTACACCAATCTAAAATGGTTGGTTTGAATCTAACACACAATAAAACTGACAAATTTAAATATGATGAGAGCTTATAAAATTATCGTTCTTGCCAAGCAGGTGCCTGATACCCGTAATGTTGGCAAAGACGCCATGAAAGCTGATGGTACGATTAATCGTGCTGCTTTACCGGCGATCTTTAATCCGGAAGACCTGAATGCGCTGGAACAAGCGCTTCGAATTAAGGACTCTTTTCCAGGGTCTACCGTTACAATTTTAACCATGGGACCTGGTCGTGCTGCTGAGATTATTCGCGAAGGCATGTTCCGGGGGGCTGATGGTGGCATTTTGCTGACTGACCGCGCTTTTGCCGGTTCGGACACGCTGGCTACTTCATATGCCATTTCACGGGCGTTGAAGAAAGTTGAAGGCGTTGATATTATCATTGCCGGCCGTCAGGCTATTGATGGTGATACTGCCCAGGTGGGACCACAGGTAGCTGAAAAACTGGGCTTGCCTCAGGTTACCTATGTGGAGGAAGTTCAGAAAATTGAAAAAGGGAAAGTTTTCATGAAGCGTCGATTGGAGCGGGGAGTAGAAACAGTTTCATGTCCTGTTCCGATGGTAATGACTGTCAATGGATCCGCACCCGACTGTCGTGCCCGTAATGCCAAGTTGCTGATGAAACACAAGCACGCCAAAACCGTGACTGAACTTCAGAATTCAAACGAAGATTACTTGCATCTATACAACGATCGTCCTTACCTGAACATCCCTGAATGGACGGTGAGTGACATTGAAGTAGATCATGCAGAGCTTGGTTTAAGTGGTTCTCCAACAAAGGTGAAAACAGTGGAGAATGTTGTTCTTCAGGCAAAAGAAGCAAAAGTAATTACTTCGGCTGACAACGACATCAATGAGTTGATGTGCGAGCTGATTGAAAGTCACACCATTGGTTAACCCCTAACAGAACGATTATGAATAGCGTATTTGTATATTGCGAGATAGAAGAAGGTCAGGTAGCTGAAGTAAGTCAGGAGCTGATGACCAAAGGCCGTTCGTTGGCGAATGAACTGAAATGTAATTTGGAAGTCATTGCCATCGGCCATAATATAGCAGGAATTGAAAAGGAGATCTTTCCTTACGGAGTGGATACCGTTTATATTGCTGATGACAAACGTTTGTATCCATTCAGCACGTTGCCACACACCTCTATTGTTGTCAAGCTTTTTGAGGAGCAAAAACCACAGATAGCCTTAATGGGAGCTTCTTCCATTGGCCGCGACCTGGGGCCTCGTGTTTCTTCGGCACTGCATAGCGGTTTGACGGCTGATTGCACGAGCCTGATAATTGGTGACCACTTCGATAAAAAACAAGATAAAAACTACGAGAACCTCTTGTACCAAATTCGTCCTGCTTTTGGTGGAAACATTATTGCCACCATCATCAATCCGGATTGTCGTCCACAGATGGCTACCGTCCGCGAAGGGGTGATGAAAAAAGAAGTACTCGATCCTAAATACAAAGGGAAAGTGGTTAATTTGGATGTTGCTAAATATGTTAGCGATTCCGATTTCGTTGTAGAGATCATTGAGCGCCACATGGAAAAAAGCAAGGTAAACATGAAAGCAGCACCGATTGTGGTGGCTGGTGGTTATGGTATGGGCTCGAAAGGCAACTTCCAATTGTTGTATGATTTAGCTGAAGTATTGGGCGGCGAGGTTGGTGCTTCGCGTGCTGCAGTTGATGCTGGCTATGCAGAGCACGAGCGTCAGATTGGGCAAACAGGAGTTACCGTTCGGCCTAAGTTGTATATTGCTTGCGGAATTTCGGGGCAAATTCAACACCGTGCCGGGATGGAAGAATCGGCACAGATTATTGCAATCAATACCGATCCTGAGGCGCCTATCAACGCAGTGGCCGATTATGTGATTAACGGTGACGTGGCTACCATCATTCCCAAAATGATCAAGTATTATAAACAAAACACCAAGTAGTGCTTTGTGAAACTTAAACTTTAAAAGAAATGGCTAATTATTATACCGATAATAAAGAATTGAGATTCCACCTGGGTCACCCTTTGATGGAAAAAATCGTCCGGTTGAAGGAACGGAATTTCTCGGAAAAAGAATCGTTTGATTTTGCTCCGATGGATCACGAAGACGCAATGGACAACTTTGACAAAGTGTTGGATGTTGTGGGTGAAGTTTGTGGCGATATTGTTGGACCGAATGCGGAGTCGATTGATGCCGAAGGGCCTCAGGTAGTTGATGGGCATGTGGTTTATGCTCGTGGAACGTCTGAGAATATCGAGGCTTTAAATAAAGCTGGCTTGATGGGCATGTCGCTTCCTCGGAAATATGGTGGTTTGAATTTTCCGATTGTTCCTTATATTATGGCAGCTGATATTGTTTCGCGCGCCGATGCTGGTTTTGTAAATATATGGGGTTTGCAGGATTGTGCTGAAACCATCAATGAGTTCGCTACCGAAGAACAAAAAGAGAAATACCTGACGCGGGTTTGCAACGGTGATACCATGGCGATGGATTTGACAGAGCCCGATGCCGGATCTGACTTGCAAGCTGTTCAGTTGAAGGCTGTTTACGATGAAAAATCAGGCAAATGGATTTTGAATGGCGTTAAGCGTTTTATCACGAATGGTGACGGGCATATCTCCTTGGTGCTTGCACGTTCGGAGCCAGGCACGAAAGATGGCCGGGGCTTGTCCATGTTTATTTACGATAAAAATGATGGTGGTGTAACCGTTCGTCGGATTGAGCACAAAATGGGAATCATTGGTTCGCCAACCTGTGAGCTGGTTTTCAAAGATGCTCCGGCTGAATTGGTTGGTTCACGTAAAATGGGCTTGATCAAGTATGTGATGGCCTTGATGAATGGTGCTCGTTTAGGGATTGCTGCACAGTCTGTTGGTGTTTCGGAAGCGGCTTATCGCGAAGCGTTGGTGTATGCCAAAGAGCGTGTTCAGTTTGGAAAAGCAATTATGCGTTTCCCTGCTGTTTACGAAATGTTGTCGAATATGAAGGCCAAGTTGGATGCATCGCGCACCTTGCTCTACGAAACAGCTCGTTTTGTCGATGTATATAAAACATACATGCATATTGCCGAAGAGCGTAAGCTGGAAAAAGAAGAACGTGATGAAATGAAAAAATACCAGCGCTTGGCTGATATTTTTACACCGCTGGTAAAAGGAATGGCTAGTGAATACAGCAACCAGTTGGCTTACGATGCTGTTCAGATTCACGGTGGATCAGGATTTATGAAAGACTATCCGGTAGAGCGGATTTATCGGGATGCGCGGATTACTTCTATTTACGAAGGAACAACGCAGTTGCAGGTGGTTGCCGCCATTCGTGGCGTAACAACTGGTGCTTACCTGAACCAAATTCGTGTTTACGAAGCTGAGAAAGTTTCTCCCGAGTTGGAGCACTTGCGTCGTACATTAATTATTTTGACTGATGAATACGAGCAGGCACTAAATAAGATTCTGGCTACAGATGACAATGAATTTATCGATTTCCATGCTCGTCGTTTAGTCGAAATGGCTGGAAATATCATCATGAGCTACTTGTTGGTGTTGGATTCTAACCGTGATGCGATGTTTGCTAAATCGGCTAAAAACTTTATCCGCATGGCCAAAGCGCAGGTTAAAGCGCATGGCGAATTTATCCGTACCTCAGATCTGAGCGATTTAGGCTCATATAAATATGAAATGCAATAGAAAATTTTGAATAAGACAAAACAGGGCCTCGCTGAAAAGTGAGGCCCTGTTTTGTTATCGATGTATGATTCGAATAGATTACCTGCTTGGTTTGTGCTTGAGTTTATAGTCCATCAGCTCGCGGGCGAGCTTTTGTTCGCGTACCAGAGCATTTTTTCTCAGGTTCTCCAAATCCTCCTGCACTTCTGTTAGTCGTGTTTTTGTCTCTTTAACAATTTGATGTCCCCGTTTGTATAGCGAAACAACAATGAGTAAAATCACTGCTAAACAAATAATTAATCCCCACATAATGGAGTTGTAACTGCCCTTGGATGTTGGGATGCCAATTAAGCTGATACTGTCTTTTGCTTTTTGGGTGCTTGCCAGCTCCTCTTTCAAATTTTCAATTTCAGAACTGGTGCTTCTCAGGTTGTTTTTTAGCGTGGTAATCTCTTGTTGGTGATCGCTGACCTCTTCGTGATATTGGCGGATGCTGTCAATCGAATTTTGTTTGAGTGAGTTGTATCCGCTTATGCTCATCACTTTATACACCTCAAAGGTGTTCGATCTTTTGTATAAATGCTCAAACTGATCTTTTATTGTAAGCGTGTCAAAGGCTGCTTCGAATGATGTGGTTTGAGCAAAAGTTGAGGCTGAGAAGATCACTAGAATGAAGACAACTAAGTATTTCGATAAAAGTTCTTTCATGTTTATCATTTGTTTCTTTGTTAATCTATGTAAATATAAGGAGGTGATTTGAATAGATCATGTTTAAGATACCTAAAAAATAAGCTAAAAGCAAAACGTTGCTTCGTGGCTTTTAGTATGAGGATGCCTATAATTTGACAGTCGATGAATAATGATGGTTCTGTTTTTTAGTGATGATCAGCCTGTTTGTTTGGTATTTTTGGTGTGAGAAATGGGTAAAGGAGTTCCCTTTTTTAATAAGAATGAATAGTCGCTAGTTTGTAATTGCCAGATTTTTGCGCTGCAGATGTCGTTTTTTTTAATAATAGCTGGTTGATTGGGGGCAAGTCAATTCCACGATCTTATTTCGCATGCCGGTTTGTTATGGGGAACGGTAATTCAGATATTACTGTACATTACTTATATATAGAGTAGGGCGAATCTATAGTCCACGCTGCTTCGAAGAGAGATTGCCTCCGTAATCTGATCGTGGTAGCCGTGGAGTACTATTATATGGGAGGAAAAGTAGTTATTGGAAAAGGGGGTATTTTGCTCTGGTGTGATAAGTCTCGCATATTCTCTGCGTTGCGTGTTATGGATTGAGGTTTGTCGATTGCGATAGATCTGGATAAATCGTATTGCTTAACCTATTTCGACCGGCTTTCCCTTTCTATTGTTGCTACTTTGATGTGTGGGATTGTGGCTCTCTCTTGAGCTTGGTCGACACGTTTTAGGGGGTATTTCATTCTCAAGTCAAGTTTGGTGTGAATTTTATTTGTTGTTAAGTGGTTGTTAATAAGGGGTTCTGTTTTGACTTGGTAGAAAAGGCC